>NZ_JBEYFY010000011.1:0-169050 GCF_040703595.1 Streptomyces sp. NPDC007084 | reverse complement strand
CGGCACGGGCTGCGGAGCGATCTGCGGCCCCGGCTGCGGGGCGGGCTGCGGGGCCGGATAGGCGGCGGCAGCGACCGGCTGCGGCTCGGAACGGGTCGGGGCCGGGGCGGGCTGCCGCTGGTCGGGGAAGATCACGGCGGCGGCCGGCCGTACCGGCGGAGCGGGCGGCAGGACGGCCCCGGGGGCGGGCGCGGGCTGCACCTGAGCGGCGGCGGCCCCGGGCCAGGCACCCGTCTGGGCGACGGTCCGGGCGGCCGGCGCCCGCAGCCCGGCCCCGTTGGTGGCGCCCACCAGACGGTCGACGGCCGCCGTACCCGAGCTGTAGCCGGTCCCTGTGCTCAGCTCCGGTACGGCGGCTCCCCTCCTGGACGCGTAGAGCACCTGCTCCAGGCCGGACACCAGGCGACGCACGTCGGACTGGGGGCGCACCACGAGTCTCAGGAAGCGGCTGGACGAACCGATCTTGTTGCCGCACTCGCGGACCAGGATGCGGTGCTCGGTGAGCAGCCGGTCCCGGACCACGGTCCCCTCGGCGCCCACGGGCAGGCGTACGAAGAGGAAGTTGCCCTGCGAGGGATAGACCGTCAGGCCGGGCAGCGCGGCGAGTTCGCGGGCCATGTCGAGCCGGTCGCGGCGGACCATGTGCAGGCTCTCCAGGTACTCGGCGCCGTGCTCCTTGAGCATGAACACCACGCTCTCCGCGAAGGAGTTGAGGTTCCACTTGGGCAGCATCGAGCGGACCCGGCCGGCCAGGGCGGGGTTCGCGACGAGATAGCCGAAGCGGATGCCGTGCAGGCCGAAGTTCTTGCCGAGGCTGCGCAGCACGATCACGTTGGGCCGCATGACCGCGTCCTCGACGACACTCGGCTCGGACTCGGCGTCGGCGAACTCCAGGAACGACTCGTCGATGACGATCAGGTCCAGGTCGGCCATCGCGTCCATGAACTGGATGACGGACTGGCGGGGCAGGAAGCCGCCGTCGGGGTTGTTCGGGTTGCACAGCACGGCGACCCGGGTGCCGCGGGCCCGGATGAACTTCGCGTACGCGGCGAGGTCGAGCGCGAAGCCGGTGGACTCCTGGAGCGGGAACATGTCGACCCGCTTGCCGGTCTCCATGGGCTGGTCGGTCCAGCGGCCGAAGGTGGGGACGGGTATCGCGAGGGACTCGCGGACCAGCAGATGGTCGATCCAGGTGATGAGTTCGGTGGAGCCGTTGCCCATCGCGACACACTGCGGCGGAAGCCGGAGCAGCGAGCACAGCTCGGCGGTGATGGTGTCGGCGCTGCTCGGGTAGTAGGTGATGATCTCCCGCAGCCGGCCCGCGAGTTCGTCGAACATCGCGGGGGTGGGGAAGTACGGGTTGCACGGAATGCAGAAGTCCAGGGGCCCGGCTCCGTCACCCTCCCGCGTCAGTGCGGCCATCGACGGGCTGTGCGCCGCGGTGCCGCGAAAGAGCGAGGTGACATTGCCTGCCATGGAACCTCCGTAGGGGGCGGGCCCGCTGGGGAGGACGGGCCCTTGGACGAGGGGTGGCCCGCGCGGGGGAGCACGGGCCGCCCTCCCATACGGACGCGGGGGCGAGGCTGTTCAATCGCCGGGAGAGGGGCGGATGGAGGGAAATGGCCGGGGGTGTCGCGTACCGGCCTGCCGGAACTTCCGGTTCCGCACAGAACTTTCACAGGCGCGCCTAGGAACGTGACCGAGAGCGAACTTAGTCTTCCCGCGTCATGGACTACTGCCACCCGTGCCGACGGCACCTCAACGGCGCCCTCGCCTGCCCCGGCTGCGGCACCCCGGCCGAGGCCCCACGCGCCCGGGAACCCCGGGTGCCCGACACCCGCCCCGCCACCCACGGGGAACGGGCCACCGCCCCGTCGTACGGCGAAGGGGCGTCGGACGGTCCGGTCAACTCCGCCTACGGCGAAGGGACTTCGGACGGTCCGGTCAACTCCGCCTACGGCGAAGGGACTTCGGACGGTCCGGTCAACTCCGCCTACGGCGAAGGGACTTCGGACGGCCCGGTCAACTCCGCCTACGGCGAAGGGACTTCGGGTGGCCCGGACGACGCGGAGGCGCTCGGCCCCGGGGCCGGTACCAGCCGGCGGGACCGCAAGGCCGCCGCCCATCGCAGGCGCCGCCGCCGCGCCCTGTTCGTCGCGGCGGGCTTCGTCCTCGCCGCCGGCGGCCTGAGCCTCGCCGAACTCGGCGTCGACGCACCCGGGTTGGGTCCCGGCCCGGCGGTGGCCGGCCGGCAGTCGCCGGACGGCTCCGCGGCCCGGGTGAAGGACTCGGCGCGGCCGAACGGCGACGCGGCGGCCCCCGCCGGTGCCTCCGCCGGCCGTACCTCCAAGGCCTCGGCGTCGGCCTCGCCCTCCGCCTCCGGTTCACCCTCCGTGTCCGCCTCCGCGACCAGCGGCACGGGCACGAAGGAGGACCAGTCGGTGAGCGCGGGCCCGCGCCCGGACCGGCCCACCTCGGCCGCGCCCGCCCCCTCGGCTCCCGGGACCTCGGCCCCCGCCACGACGGCCCCGACGACCCAGGCCCCGCCGCCGGACCCGACCCCCTCCAAGACGTGCAGCCGCTTCCTGTGGTGGTGCGCCTAGCGAACGCCCCACGGGGCCCGGCGAGTTCACGGGCCCCGTCAGCGCACGGCGCGCCCCGTGGTTCACGGCCCCGGCGGCTCACCGTGCCCGTCGGTTCACGCCGCCGTGTCGTCCGGTTCCACCATCCGGGACAGCAGGTCCCGCAGGGTGAGCCGCTCCTGTTCCGACAGGCCCGCCAGCGGCTCCCGCGCGAACTTCAGGGAGTCGCGCAGGCCGCCGGCCACCGCCCGTCCCTCGGCCGTCGCCGCCGCCAGCTTCACCCGGCGGTCCGCCGGGTCGGGGCGCCGCTCCACCAGGCCCCGCGCCTCCAGCCGGTCCACGATCCCCGTCACGTTCGACGGCTCGCACCGGAGCTTCTGCGCCAGCCGGCGCATCGGCAGCGGCTCCAGGGAGAGCAGGCTGAGCAGCCGCGCCTGCGCGCCGGTCAGGGCGTGCTCGGCGGCGGCGTCCTCGTACTCGTCGTGGTAGCGGGCCACGACCGTGCCGATCAGCTCGACGACCTCCAGGGTCAGCGGGTCGATCCGGGGTCTCTTCTGGGGAGCCATGCCGTCGAGCCTACCCCGTTACTTGACATCATGAAATATTCAGGAGCATGGTTGTTTCAGGTAGTGAAGTAGTTGGCATCGAGCTACCTGGTAGCCACGCCGTTGTTCACCGTTGAAAGGCGCACCCGCATGTCAGAGGCCGCTCAGCTCCCCTCCGTCAACCGTGAATGGCACCTGGTCAGCCGTCCCGTGGGCTGGCCGAAGCCCGAGGACTTCGCGCTGGTCGAGGCCGAGGTGCGGCAGCCGGGCCCGGGCCAGGTCCTGGTGCGCAACGCCTATGTCTCCGTCGACCCGTACATGCGCGGCCGGATGAGCGCCGCCAAGTCGTACGTCGCCCCCTTCGAGCTGGGCAAGACCATGCAGGGCGGTGCGGTCGGCGAGGTCGTCGCCTCGAACGCGGAGGGCATCGCCGTCGGCGACCACGTCCTGCACTTCTTCGGCTGGCGCGAGTACGCGGTGGTGGACGCCAAGCAGGCCGTCAAGGTCGACCCCGAGGCGGCGCCGCTCTCCACGTACCTCGGCGTGCTCGGCATGACCGGCCTCACCGCCTACGCCGGGCTGCTGCGCGTGGCGGACTTCAAGGAGGGCGACTCCGTCTTCGTGTCCGGCGCGGCCGGCGCGGTCGGCAGCCAGGTCGGCCAGATCGCCCGGCTCAAGGGCGCCTCGCGGGTCATCGGCTCCGCCGGCTCGGACGATAAGGTCAAGCTCCTGGTCGAGGAGTACGGCTTCGACGCGGCCTTCAACTACAAGAACGGCCCGGTCTCCCAGCAGCTCCGCGAGGCCGCCCCCGACGGCGTCGACGTCTACTTCGACAACGTGGGCGGCGACCACCTGGAGGCGGCGATCGGGTCCCTCAACCGGGACGGCCGCATCGCGATCTGCGGCATGATCTCCGTCTACAACAGCACCGAGGCCGTCCCCGGGCCGAAGAACCTGGCCCGCCTGATCCAGACCCGCGGCCGTATCCAGGGCTTCCTCGTCGGCGACCACTACGACCTCCAGGAGGAGTTCGTCCGGGAGGTCGGCGGCTGGGTGCGCTCCGGCGAGCTGAAGTACAACGAGACGGTCGTCGAGGGCATCGAGAACAATCTGGAGGCGTTCTTCGGCGTCCTGCGCGGCGACAACACCGGGAAGATGATCGTCAAGCTCTGAGCAAGGGCGGCCCTGTCGCCGGGCTTCCGGAATGCGGTAACTTCTTTCCGAAGTCGTCGCGATCGTGGGCGCGAGTCGCGGCGGCCGGCCAAGGAGGAGCGCACCGTATGTCCATCCAGCAGTCCGAGGTCCTGTACACCGCCGTCGCCACCGCCGAGAACGGCAGGGACGGCCGGGTCGCCACCGACGACGGCAAGCTCGACGTCGTCGTCAACCCGCCGAAGGAGATGGGCGGCAGCGGCGCCGGCACCAACCCGGAGCAGCTCTTCGCCGCCGGGTACAGCGCCTGCTTCCAGGGCGCCCTCGGTGTCGTGGCCCGGCAGGAGAACGCCGACATCACCGGGTCGACCGTCACCGCGAAGGTCGGCATCGGCAAGAACGACGACGGCTTCGGGATCATCGTGGAGATCTCCGCCGCGATCCCGAACGTCGACGCCGGCACCGCCCGCGCGCTCCTGGAGAAGGCCCACCAGGTCTGCCCGTACTCGAAGGCGACGCGCGGCAACATCACCGTGACCCTCGTCTGACGGCACCCGTCGCGAAACCCCGTGGAGGCCGCACCCGGAAAGGCGGGGTGCGGCCCCCTCCGCGCCCGGGGCGCACCCCGATAGGGTTCCCCCATGCGTGATCTCGGGGTGGGTTTCGGTCATCTGGTGCGCGGCCAGCGGTGGGTGGTCCGGCACGGCAAGCAGTACGGGTTCGGCCTGCTGCCCGGCCTCATCACGCTCGTGCTGTACGCGGCGGCGCTGGTCGCGCTCGCCCTGTACGGCGAGGACCTGGTCGCCTGGTCCACGCCGTTCGCCGACGACTGGTCGAGCCCCTGGCCGGGACTCTTCCGCGGTTTCCTGACCGCCGTGCTCTTCGCCCTCGCCCTGCTCCTCGCGGTCGTCACCTTCACCGCCGTGACCCTGCTGATAGGCCAGCCCTTCTACGAGAGCCTCTCCGAGAAGGTCGACCGCGACGTCTCCCCGGACGGCACGGCCCCCGAGTCGGGGCTGTCCCTCTGGCGCGAACTGTGGATCTCCGGCCGGGACAGCCTCCGGATCGTGGTGCGGGCCGCCTGCTGGGGCGTGCTCCTCTTCGCGCTCGGCTTCGTGCCGCTCGTCGGCCAGACCGTCGTCCCGGTGGTCGGCTTCTTCGTCACCGGCTTCTTCCTCACCGAGGAACTCGTCGCCGTCGCCCTGCAACGCCGAGGCGTCGACCTGCGGGGCCGCCTCACCCTGCTCCGCGCCCGCAAGACCCTGGTCTGGGGCTTCGGCACACCGCTGGCGGTCGCGTTCGTGGTGCCGTTCGTCGCGGTCTTCCTGATGCCGGGCGCCGTCGCCGGCGCCACCCTGATGGCCCGGGACCTGCTCGGCGAGGAGACCGGCGAGGGCGCGAGCGACGCCGAGGTCGCCGCCGCGGCGAATTCCCCCGAGGGCACCACGCCCGAGGGCGGCTCTCCCGAGGGCGGCTCTCCCGAGGGGGCGACTCCCCACCGGACCGCCGGCCAGGGAGCCGAAGGCACGGCGCAGACCCCCGCGCCGTAACCTCGCGCCGCCCGGCCCTCGGACGGAGAACGCCGCCGCCCGGCCCTCAGGCGGCGAACGCCGCCGTCCGGCTCAGACGGAGAACGCCGCCGCCGACGTCCGCAGGGCGGCCAGGAACGCCGTGCCCGCCGGGGTCAGGGACCGGCCCCGCGGCGTCGCCGCGTACACCGCCCGGGCCGGCGCCGCCTCGTCGCGGACCGGGAGCAGCGCGATGTCGGGCCGTACGGCCTCGGCGGCGAGCGCCGGGACCAGCGTCACCCCGAGCCCGGCGGCGACGTACCCCTGCTTGGCGGTCCAGTCGGCGACGACATGCGCGACGCGGGGCCGGAACCCGTGCCGCAGGGCGGCGTCGAGGAGGGTCCCCTCGGGGCGCCGGCTGCCGGAGATCCAGTCCTCGTCCGCGAGTTGGGGCAGCCGCACCGCGTCCTCGCCGGCCAGTGGATGGTGCGCGGGGACGGCCACGTAGAGGGACTCGTCCAGCAGATGGTGCAGCGTGCAGAGGTCCAGCGCGGCGCGGCCCGTCGTCGAGACGACCGCCAGATCGAGGCGTCCCGCGGCCAGCCGGTCGAGCAGGGCCGGGGTGAGCCCCTCCTCGCGGCCGAGCCGGACGGCGGGGTGCCGGGCGCGGAACGCCGCGATGGCCCGTGGCACCAGCGCCGCGTCCGCCGTCGCGAAGGCGCCCACCCGCAGCCGTCCGCCCGCCGCGTCGCGCAGCGCGGCCAGTTCCCGGCGCGCCCCGCGCAGCCGCTCCACGACCGACTCCGCGTGCGGTACGAGGATCAGCCCGGCCTCGGTCGGCCGGACACCCCGGGGGAGCCGGTCGAACAGCGGCGCCCCGCCGAGCGCGGCCTCCAGCGCGGAGATCTGCCGGGACACCGCCGACTGCGTCCACCCGAGCGTCCGCGCGGCCACGGTGAACGATCCGTGCCGGGTCACCTCCAGGAACACCCGGAGCCAGACGGTGGAGAGATCGGCGGCGTCACCCGGAACGGGCGGGGCCGCCGCCCCGCCGTGCGCCCGGGTCTTTGGTGAAGTTGCTCGCGGAAGACCCGCGTTGGCGGCTCCCGCCTCGGACGCGGAGCCGTCGGTCGGGGCGGACGGATCGTCGCCGTCATGCTGGATGGGCATGGCAGACATGCTAGACATTCGCTTGTCGCATCACAGGGGCCCCGCCTAGCGTCGTGGGCATGGAGAAGATCGCCTTTCTCGGGCTGGGACACATGGGCGCGCCCATGGCGGCCCGGCTCGTCGGCACACAGCACCCGTTGACCGTCTGGAACCGGAACGCCGAGAAGGCCGCGCCGCTCGTCGCCGCGGGCGCCGCGCTCGCCCCGACGCCCGCCGAGGCGGTACGCGGCGCGGACGTCGTGATCACGATGCTGGCCGGTCCCGCCGCCCTCGAAGCGGTCGCCGAGGCGATCGTGCCCGAACTGCGCCCGGGAGCCCACTGGGTGGAGATGTCGACGGTCGGCCCCGGCGCGGTCGGGAAGCTGGCGGCCCGGCTGGGGGAGAGGGTGACCCTGGTCGACGCGCCCGTCGTGGGCAGCGTCGACCGGGCGGCGGCGGGCCGGCTCGCCATTTTCGCGGGCGGCGCGGCGGACGGCGTCGCGGAGATCCTGGCCCGCCTCGGGACCGTCACCCGCACCGGCGCTTCCGGCTCCGGAGCCGCCCTCAAGCTCGTCCTCAACGCCGCCGCCCTCGGCGGAATCGCCCTGGTCGCCGAGGCCCTGGCCCTCGCGGACGCCCTCGGCCTGGACGAGGACACCGCCCGCGCCGCGCTGGCCGCGGGACCGCTCGGCGGCGCCGTCGGCCGCGCCCACGCCACGGACGTCCACTTCGCCGCCGCGCTCGCCGCCAAGGACCTCGCGCTCGCCACCGAGGGGGCCCGCCTTCCGGCCCTGGACGCCGTCGCGGAGCACTACCGGCGCGCCGCCGAGGACCCCGCCACCGCCCACGAGGACATCGTCCACACCGTCACCCGTATCCGCCGCACCTCCTGAGGAGCCCTCATGCGTGTCACCCTCGACAGCCCGGCCGCCGCGCCGCAGCCCGCCAACGCCTACTACTCCCAGGTCGCCCGCGTCGAACTCCCCGGCGGCGGAGCCCTGTTGTACCTCTCCGGACAGGTCGCCGAAGGGGCGGACCTCGCCGCCCAGAGCCGCGGGGTCTTCGAGACCGTCGCCGCGCTGCTCGCCGCCCACGGCGCGACACTGGACGACATCGTCAACATCCGGACCTACCTCACCGACCTCGACGACCTGCCCGCCTACGGCGCCGTACGCCGGGAGTTCCTCACCGGCACCCCGCCGACCAGCATGACCTTCGAGGTGTCGCGGCTGTTCCGGCCGGACGCGCTGGTGGAGGTGGAGGTCGTCGCGGCGGTCGGCGCCCCGGCGCCGGAGCACGCGTCGGGGTGGGGGGCCGCCGGTGCCGCGAGCGGCGTCAGTCCTCGCCCAGCAGCGTGAGGAAGTCGCGGAACGCGGCCGGCATGTCCACCGACTCCGGGTCCAGCAGCCACTGGTACTGGAGCCCGTCCATCACGGCCACCAGCAGCGGCGCGGCACGCTCCGGGGTGAGCCCGCTCGGCAGCCGCTCCCCGTACTCGGCCCGCAGCGCCGAGGCCATGCCCGCCCGCACCGCGGTGTAGCGCCGGGTGAAGAACTCGCGCGCCGGATGCCCCTCGGTGACGCTCTCGCCGAGCAGCGCGGCGAAGGTCTGGATGATCCCCGGCCGCATCGCGTTGTACTCGACCAGCGAGACGAGCAGATCGGAGCGCCAGGCGCCGTCCGGCACGGCGTCCCACTGGTCCCGCTCCTTGAGGACGGCGACGAGCAGCGCCTCCTTGGTGGGGAAGTGGTGCAGCAGCCCCTGCTGGGTGAGCCCGACCCGTTCGGCGACCGCGGCGAGGCTCGCCCCCCGGTAGCCGCGCTCGGCGATCACCTCCAGTGCCGCGCGCACGATCTCCGCGCGCCGCTCCTCACTCCTCGTCCTGGTCGCCATGGCGTCACCGTACGACATGCGCTCACCCCGCTTATAACGGCAGGGTAACGAAACCTACCGCTCTACAGGCACCCGGTGCAGGATGAGAGGGCGCAGACGGCTTTCAACGAGGAGGTGCCGGCATGACGGAGACAGCGGCGGACACGGCGAACGGCCCGCGGGGAGCGGAGGCGGCGCACGGCCCGCGCGAGGCGGACGCGGCCCGCGAGGCCGTGGTCGAGGCGGCCCTCGCCCGCCTCGACCTGGACGCCAAGACCCGCCTGCTGGCCGGCCAGGACATGTGGACGCTCCCGGCGCTGCCCGAGATCGGCCTGCCGTCCCTCGTCATGTCCGACGGCCCGATCGGCGTCCGCGGCGTCCACTGGACCGCCGACGACCCCTCCGTCGCGCTGCCCTCGCCCACCGCGCTCGCCGCCACCTGGGACCCGGAGCTGGCCCGCCGCGCCGGCACCCTCCTCGCCCAGGAGGCCCGCCGCAAGGGCGTGCACGTCCTGCTCGCCCCGACCGTGAACCTGCACCGCTCCCCGCTCGGCGGCCGTCACTTCGAGGCCTACAGCGAGGACCCGCTGCTGACCGGCGCGATCGGCGCCGGCTATGTGAGGGGCGTGCAGTCCGGCGGGGTCGGCACCACCGTCAAGCACTTCGTCGCCAACGACGCCGAGACCGACCGGTTCACCGTCGACAACCGCGTCTCCGAACGCGCCCTGCGCGAGCTGTACCTGGCGCCCTTCGAGACCATCGTGACCACCGCCCGCCCGTGGGGCGTCATGACCGCCTACAACAAGGTCAACGGCACCACGATGACCGAGCACCACCACCTCGTGAACGAGGTCCTGCGCGGCGAATGGGGCTTCGACGGCTTCAACGTCTCCGACTGGATGGCCGGCCGCGCCACCAAGGCCGCCATCGAGGGCGGCCTCGACGTCGCCATGCCCGGCCCCCGCACCGTCTACGGCCCCGCCCTCGCCGCCGCCGTCCGGTCCGGCGAGGTGGCCGAGGCCACCGTCGACACGGCCGTCCGCAACGTACTGCGCCTCGCCGCCCGCGTCGGTATCCTCCAGGGCGCCGAACCCGTCGTCACCGAGCCGCCCGCACCCCTCGACGGCCCGGCGCTGGCCCGCGAGATCGCCCGCCGCTCCTTCGTCCTCGTCCGCAACGAAGGCGCCCTGCCGCTCCCGCGAGGACAGCGGGTCGCCCTCATCGGAGCCGCCGCCCGCGACGCCCGCGTCCTCGGCGGCGGCTCCGCCACCGTCTTCCCCGCCCACGTCGTCTCGCCCCTCGACGGCCTCACCGCCGCCCTCCCCGAGGGCACTCTCGGCTACGCCGTCGGCGCCGACCCCACCGTCGAACTCCCCGTCGCCGACAAGGGGTTCGCGCTGCGCGCCATCTGCCGCGACGCCTCGGGCACGGTCATCGGCACCGGCTCCGCCCCGAACGGGCAGATCCAGTGGATGGGCGACGACCTGCCCGAGGGCGTCACCCACGAGGCCCTGCGCACCGTCGAACTCACCGGCACCTTCACCCCGCGCGACACCGGCCCGCACACCTTCGGCATCAAGGGCCTCGGCGCGTTCACCCTCACCGTCGACGGCACGACGTACTTCGACGACGTCCAGGGCACCGACAAGGACGACCCCTTCATCACCTTCTTCGGCGCCCCCGTCCCGCGCGGACAGGTCGAACTCACCGCCGGACAGCCGGTCGAGGTCTCCCTCACCCACGTGGTCGTCTTCCCCGAGGACGTCCCGATGAAGGTCGTCGGCTTCTCGCTCGCCCACCAGGAGCCGGTGCGCGACCCCGACGAGCTGATCGCCGAGGCCGTCGAGGCGGCCCGCGCCGCCGACACCGCCGTCGTCGTGGTCGCCACCACCGACCGCGTCGAGTCCGAGGGCTTCGACCGGACCGACCTGAGGCTCCCCGGCCGCCAGGACGAACTGGTGCACGCCGTCGCCGCCGCCAACCCGAACACCGTCGTGGTCGTCAACTCCGGCTCCCCGGTGGAACTTCCGTGGCGCGACGAGGTCGCCGCCGTGCTGCTGAGCTGGTTCCCCGGCCAGGAGGGCGGCGCCGCCCTCGCCGACGTCCTCACCGGCGCCCACGAACCCGGCGGACGCCTCCCCACCACCTGGGGCTCCCTCGCCGACGCCCCGGTGACCCAGGTCACCCCCGTCGACGGCGAACTCCCGTACACGGAGGACGTGTTCATCGGCTACCGCGCCTGGGAGAAGGAGGGCCGGACCCCGTCGTACGCCTTCGGCCACGGCCTCGGCTACACCGAGTGGACGTACGAGTCGATCGCGGTCGAGGGCGGCACCGTGACCGTCCGCGTCCGCAACACCGGTGAGCGCGCCGGACGCGAGGTCGTCCAGGTCTACCTGGCCCCCGTCGAGCCGGACGCCGAGCGGCCCGCCCGGGTGCTCGCCGGATTCGCCGCCGTCGAGGCGGCACCCGGCGACAGCGCCGAGGCCGTCGTGGAACTCCCGCGCCGCGCCTTCGAGATCTGGGACACCGCCGCCGGCGGCTGGGCGTTTGTGAAGGGTTCGTACGAGATTCAGGCAGGGCGTTCCCTCACGGACCGCCGACTGCGCACGATCATCGAGGCGTAACCGTTCGCACGCCCCCTTGAGCAGCCCCGGTCCGGAACCTGACCTCCGGACCGGGGCTCGCCCTTTCCCGCAGGACGCGGGCGCGCGGGCCCCCGGACGCGCGGGCCGTCAGGCGCGCGCGGAGAACGCGTACACCGTCTCCGACCGGTACACCCCGCCCGGCCGCAGCTCGGTGCTCGGGAACTCCGGCCGGTTCGGCGAGTCCGGGAAGTGCTGGGTCTCCAGCGCGATCCCGTCGTTGGGCGCGAAGGGCGCGTCCAGGTGGTCGGCCGTGTAGAACTGGACGCCCGGTTCGGTGGTCGCGACCGTCAGCACCCGCCCGGACGCCGGGTCGTGCAGCTCCGCGACCTCGACCGGAGCGTCCGTGATCCCCTTGTCCAGCACGAAGTTGTGGTCGTAGCCCGCGCCCGTCTTGCGCGCCGCGCGGAAGTCGAAGCGGGTGCCCTCGACGGACTCCAGCTCCCCGGTCGGGATGAGGTCCGCGTCCACCGGCGTCAACCGCGAGGCGTCCAGCCGCAGTTCGTGCCCGATCGCGCTGCCGGACCCGCTCAGGTTCCAGTACGTGTGGTTCGTCAGGTTGACCACCGTCGGCGCGGACGTGACCGCCTCGTAGGCGATGCGCAGCGCGCCCCGCTCGTCCAGCGTGTACGTCGCGGAGACCTCCAAGCGGCCCGGGAAGCCCTCCTCGCCGTGCGGACTGACCCGGGACAGCCGCACCCCGTGTTCGACCGGCACCGCGTCCCACACCCGCTTGTCGAAGCCGCCGTCGCCGCCGTGCAGCGAGTTGGGGCCGTTGTTCGGCGCCAGATGGTAGGTCACCCCGTCGAGCGGGAAGCGCGCCCCGCCGATCCGGTTCGCGTACCGCCCCACCAGCGCCCCGAGATACGGCTCCGGATGCTCCACGTACCCCGCCAGATCGGGGAAGCCCAGCGTGACGTCGAGGACCCGCCCGTCCCGGTCCGGCACCTCGGCCGACTGCACGATCCCGCCGTACGTGAGCACACGCACCCGGACCCCGGCCCGCTCCAGCGTGAAGCGATGGACGGGGGTGCCGTCGGAAAGTGTGCCGAAAAGTTCGCTCATGACGGAAACCCTAGGTGACGGGCTTCCGGGAGGTAACGGTCCGGTAGGCGATCTCCGCGAGTCGGGCCTGTCCGTCCGTGCTCGGGTGGAACCAGTCCCAGTGACTCAGCTGGTCCGTGCCGAAGCGGTAGTCGAACACCGCGTTCCCGTCGAAGCGGCAGTGGGTGTCCTTGGCGCACACCTCGCGCAGCACCCGGTTGTAGTCCTCGACCCGCTCCCGCACCCGGTCCCGGCGCAGCGTGGCCGCCGAGGTCAGCGAGTCGGCGTCGCCCAGCATCGAGGGGCAGATGCCCAGCTTCCAGATCTGCTTGCCCAGCGCGTTGCCCCGCCCCTGGGACCACAGCCGCTTCAGGTCCGGCACGCTCGACACGTACACCTGGGTCCGGGGCAGCTTCCGGCGCAGGGTGCCCATGGCGTCCTCGAACTGCTCGCGGAAGGCGTCGACGGAGGTCATCGCCGAGGTGGAGGCGCGGCACGCGTCGTTGGCGCCCGCCATCACCGTGACCAGATCCGGCTTGCGGGTCGCCGCCTGCGCCATCTGGCCCGGCAGGTCGGCCATCCGGGCGCCGGTCACCGCGTAGTTCCAGCTCCGCTCGGCCGCCCCCGCCGTGCCCAGCAGCCGGACGGCGAGGCTTCGCACCCGCGGGTCGCTGCCGGTCGCCCAGGACACCTCGGGGCAGTCGGACAGCACGCTGCACGCGTCGAACCCCCGGGTGATGGAGTCGCCGACCGCGGCCACCGACCGCGGGCTGCGGTCCCAGGCGGGCGTCGGCTTCGGGGACGCGTGGCTCCCCCCGCCGCTGGGCGCCGAGGAGGCGCCGCCGGAGGCGTCGCACCCCGCGGCCCCGAGGAGGGCCGCCAGCGCGACGGCGAGGACGGCCCGTGAACGCCGGCCGCGATTGCGCATCCCGTGGTCTCCTCGTTCGTCGTACAGGGTTGGCCGGCACCGCCCCGGGCGGGCCGGTCGCACCACGTCGCACACGGCCGGTCACCCGCGCTCCACGCGCGGCCGGACCGGCTCCAGGGCCGCGTCCGAACCCCTGACAGGAGGTCAGGACGCGTCCCGCCGGGTGAAACCTCTCGGTTCACGGCGCCTGGACCGACGGTACGTCACACTCCTCGCGTCACCGCACGGTAGCCTCGCCCCGTGGCCGCCCTGCCACTGCCGTTCCGCTAAGTTACAAGATGTCTCGCTCTGTCCGGAGGCCCCAGTGACGACACGTGGAGTTCTCTACGTGCACTCCGCGCCCCGCGCGTTGTGCCCGCATGTCGAGTGGGCGGTCGCGGGGGTGCTCGGCACGCGCGTCAACCTCGACTGGATCCGGCAGCCCGCCGCCCCCGGCACCTGGAGATCCGAGTTCTCCTGGAAGGGCGAGGCCGGCACCGCCTCCCAGCTCGCCTCCGCCCTGCGCGGCTGGCACCTGCTGCGCTTCGAGGTCACCGCCGAACCCTGCCCCACCGCCGAGGGCGAGCGCTACAGCTGCACCCCCGAACTGGGCATCTTCCACGCGGTCACCGGCATCCACGGCGACATCCTCATCCCCGAGGACCGGCTGCGCGCCGCCCTGCTGCGCTCCCAGCGCGGCGAGAGCGACCTGGAGGCCGATCTCTCCAAGCTCCTCGGCAAGCCCTGGGACGACGAACTGGAGCCCTTCCGCTACGCCGGCGAGGGCGCCCCGGTCCGCTGGCTGCACCAGGTGGTCTGACCCCGGCCGAGAACGCGCCGAACGGCGTGTGGCCCGTACCCCGGAATCCGGGGTACGGGCCACACACCGTTCAAAGGCGGGGAGAGCGGCGTCAGATCGTGCGGAACGCCAGCACCACGTTGTGGCCGCCGAACCCGAACGAGTCGTTCAGGGCGGCGATCCGGCCCTCGACGGGCAGCTTGCGCGCCTCGCCGCGGACGATGTCGGCGGCGGCCTCGGCCTCGGGGTCGAGGTTCTCCACGTTGATGGTCGGCGGCGCGATCCGGTGGTACAGCGCGAGCACGGCCGCGACCGACTCCACGCCACCGGCGCCACCGAGGAGGTGACCGGTCATCGACTTGGTCGCGGACACCGCGAAGTGGTCGGCGTCGTCGCCGAACACCTTGCGCAGCGCCTTCAGCTCGGCCACGTCACCGGCCGGCGTCGAGGTGGCGTGCGCGTTCACGTGCACGATCTCGGCCGGGTCCAGGTCGGTGTTGTCGAGCAGATTCTGCAGGGCGTGCGAGATGCCGCGGCCCTCGGGCTCGGGCTGCACGATGTCGTGCGCGTCGGCCGAGATGCCCTGGCCCACCGCCTCGGCGTACACCCGCGCGCCGCGCTTGGCGGCGTGCTCGGCGGACTCCAGGACGAGCACACCGGCGCCCTCGCCGAGGACGAAGCCGTCCCGGGCGATGTCGTAGGGGCGCGAGGCGCCCTGCGGGTCGTCGTTGTTCTTGGACATCGCCATCATGTTGCCGAACGCGGCGATCGGCAGCGGGTGGATGGCCGCCTCGGTGCCGCCGGCGACGACGACGTCGGCGCGGCCCGTGCGGATCATCTCGACGGCGTAGCCGATGGCCTCGGCGCCGGAGGCGCACGCGGAGACCGGGGTGTGCACGCCGGCGCGGGCGCCGACGGCGAGACCCACGTTGGCGGACGGGCCGTTCGGCATCAGCATCGGGACGGTGTGCGGGGAGACCCGGCGTACGCCCTTCTCCTTCAGCACGTCGTACTGGTCGAGCAGGGTCGTCACGCCGCCGATGCCGGAGGCGATGACGGCGCCCAGCCGGTCGGGGTCGACGCTCGGGTCCTCGCCCGCCTTGTCGGTGAAACCGGCGTTCGCCCAGGCCTCCTTGGCCGCGATCAGCGCGAACTGCGCCGAGCGGTCCAGGCGGCGGGCCTGCGGGCGGGGGATGACCTCGCTCGGCTCCACGGCGATCTGCGCCGCGATACGGACCGCCTGGTCGGCGGCCCACTCCTGCTCCAGGGGGCCGACACCGGAACGTCCGGCGACCAGGCCCTCCCAGGTAGAGGCTGCGTCGCCACCCAGCGGTGTGGTTGCGCCGATACCGGTGACGACCACGGTGCGATTGGTCGGGCTCACGGGAATTCTTTCTCCAACGGATACGAGGATTCAGCGGCGCCACCGCCGGGTGGCGGGGCATCAGCCCAGGCGGACCAGGGCACGGCGGCCGGGCGAGCCCGGACGGCCGGCCCAGGTGATCCGAGGATCAGGCCTGGTGCTTGAGGATGTAGTCGGTGGCGTCACCGACCGTCTTGAGGTTCTTGACGTCGTCGTCCGGGATCTTGACGTCGAAGCGCTCTTCGGCGGCGACGACGACCTCGACCATGGACAGCGAGTCGACGTCCAGGTCGTCGGTGAAGGACTTGTCCGTCTGGACGTCCTCGGTGGGGATCCCGGCGATCTCGTTGACGATCTCGGCGAGACCTTCGACGATCTCTTCCTGAGTGGCGGCCATGTCAGGCGCTCCTTCGGTGTGTTTACAGAGGGTGGCGGTGTTCCGTACGGACCGGATGATCCGGCACGGAGTGCCTAGGGGAGGGTAACGACCGTCGCGGCGTACACGAGACCCGCCCCGAAGCCGATGACGAGCGCGGTGTCGCCGCTCTTCGCCGCTCCGGTCGCCAGGAGCCGCTCCATCGCGAGCGGGATCGAGGCGGCCGAGGTGTTGCCGGTGGTGCGCACGTCACGCGCGACCGTGACGTGCTCCGGCAGTTTGAGGGTCTTCACCATCGAGTCGATGATCCGCTCGTTGGCCTGGTGGGGAATGAAGACGTCCAGGTCGGCCGGGCTGATCCCGGCCGCGTCCAGTGCCTGCTGCGCGACCTTCGCCATCTCGAACACGGCCCAGCGGAAGACCGCCTGGCCCTCCTGCGTGATGGCGGGGAACTTGACCTCGCCCTTGGAGTCGAGCGGCAGCTCGGACACGTCGCCGCTCCGGAAACGGTCCCAGGACACCGTCTGCTTGATCGTTCCGGCTTTGTCGCCCTCGCTGCCCCACACGGTCGGGCCGATGTGCGGCTCGTCCGAGGGGCCCACGACGACCGCGCCCGCGCCGTCACCGAACAGGAAGGCCGTCGCGCGGTCCTCCAGGTCGGTCAGGTCGGACAGCCGCTCCACGCCGATGACGAGGACGTACTCGGCCGAACCCTCCACGATCATGCCCTTGGCGAGGGTCAGGCCGTAGCCGAAGCCCGCGCAGCCGGCCGAGATGTCGAAGGCCGCGGCCTTGTCCGTGCCGAGCTTGTCGGCGATCTCGGTGGCGATGGCGGGGGTCTGCGCGAAGTGCGACACGGTGGAGACCACCACGGCGCCGATCTGGTCGGCGTTGATCCCGGCGTCGGCGATGGCCTTGCCGGACGCCTCGACCGACATCGCGGCGACGGTCTCCTCGTCGGAGGCCCAGTGCCGGGTCTCGATCCCGGAGCGCGAACGGATCCACTCGTCGGAGGAGTCGATCGTCTCCAGGATCACCTCGTTGGGCACCACACGGACCGGGCGGTATCCGCCGACGCCGAGAATGCGCGCGAACGGAGCGCCCTTGGGTGCCTTGATCTTCGACATGCTCTCGGGCTCCTTAGGCCGCGCTGTGCTCGGCGATGAGCTCGCGAGCCGCGTCGAGGTCGTCGGGGGTCTTCAGGGCCAGCGTGGTGACGCCGGGCAGCGCGCGCTTCGCCAGACCGGTCAGCGTGCCGCCGGGGCACACCTCGATCAGCGCGGTCGCGCCGAGTTCCTTGAAGGTCTCCATGCACAGGTCCCAGCGGACCGGGTTGGCGACCTGGCCGACGAGCCGCTCGACGACCTCGGCGCCGGTGGCGACCGTCCGGCCGTCCCGGTTCGACACGTACGGGACCCGCGGGTCGGCCGGCGTCAGATCCCGGGCGGCCTTCGCCAGCGCCTCGACGGCGGGAGCCATGTGCTCGGTGTGGAACGCGCCCGCGACCTTCAGCGCCACGACACGCCGGACACCCTCGGGCTTGTCCGCCTCCAGCGCGGCGAGCTGCTCCAGCGTGCCGGCGGCCACGATCTGGCCGGCGCCGTTCACGTTCGCCGGGGTCAGGCCGAGCTTCTCCAGGTGCGGGACCGTGGTCTCGGGGTCGCCGCCGAGCAGCGCCGACATGCCGGTCTCGGTGATCGCGGCGGCGTCGGCCATCGCCAGGCCGCGCCGGCGCACGAGGGTCAGCGCGGCGGTGTCGTCGAGGACGCCGGCGAACGCGGCGGCGGTGATCTCGCCGACGCTGTGGCCCGCGACCGCGCCGGGGCGCACGTCACCGAGGGCGGCGGCGGACAGCAGGCCCGCGGCGACCAGGAGCGGCTGGGCGACGGCCGTGTCACGGATCGCGTCCGCGTCGGCCTGGGTGCCGTAGTGGGCGAGGTCGAGCCCGATGGCGTCCGACCACGCGGCAACGCGGTCGGCGGCGCCGGGCAGTTCGAGCCAAGGAGTCAGGAAGCCGGGCGTCTGGGCGCCCTGGCCGGGAGCGACGAGTACGAGCACTCTCACACTCTCTCTTGTGGACGGCCACGGCCGCCCGTGGGGACAGGGACGAAGAACACGAGGGGGAATTGTAGGTCCCCGACAAAAGGCTAGGTCTGGGGATCTCCATCGGCGAGACGCCCCAGGATCAGCGCGATCCGCAGCGTGAACGCGGATCGTACATCCGAGGGCGACCAGCCGGTGACGTCAGTCACACGTCGGAGCCGGTAGCGCACGGTGTTGGGATGGACGAAGAGCATCCGGGCGGCGCCTTCGAGACTGCTCGCCTGTTCCAGATAGACGCTGAGCGTCTCCAGGAGCGCGGAGCCGGCCTCCTCCAGCGGTCTGTAGATCTCCTCCACCAGTTGCTCGCGGGCGGACGGATCGGAGGCGATCGCGCGCTCCGGCAGCAGATCGTCCGCCAGCACCGGGCGCGGCGCGTCCTGCCAGGCGGTGCACGCCTTCAGCCCCGCCGCGGCGGCCTGCGCGGACCGGGTGGCGGCCAGCAGGTCGGGCACGATCGGCCCGGCGACCACCGGTCCGGCCGCATACGGGCCGATCAGCGACTTGGCGACGGCGAGCGGGTTGTCGCTGCCGCCCGCGATGACCACGAGCCGGTCGCCGAGCACGCCGGTCAGCACCTGGAGCTTGGCGTGCCGGGCGGCCCGCCGGATCGCCTCGACGGTCAGCTCGCTGTCGCCGTCGGGTGCCGTGCCCAGCACCACACAGACGTGTTCGGGGGAGTTCCAGCCGAGCGCGGCGGCCCGCGAGACGGCGCCCTCGTCGGCCTCGCCGGAGAGCACGGCGTTCACCACGAGGGATTCGAGCCGGGCGTCCCAGGCGCCCCGGGCCTCCGCCGCCTGCGCGTACACCTGGGCGGTCGCGAAGGCGATCTCGCGGGCGTACACGAGCAGCGCCTCGCGCAGCACGGACTCGTCGCCGGGGGCGGCCACCTCGTCGATGGCCGACTCCATCACCTCGATCGTGGTGCGCACCATCTCCACGGTCTGGCGCAGGGTGATGGCCCGGGTCAGCTCGCGCGGCGCGGTCCCGAAGACGTCGGTGGAGATGGCCTGGGGCGCGTCGGGGTGCCGGAACCACTCGGTGAAGGCGGCGATACCGGCCTGGGCGACCAGCCCGATCCACGACCGGTTCTCCGGCGGCATGGCCCGGTACCACGACAGCGTCTCGTCCATCCGCGTGATCGCCTGCGCGGCGAGACTTCCGGAGGACTTCTCCAGCCGCTTCAGGGTGGCGGAGTGCGCGTGGACGTCGTGCGCTGGGCGCTCGGTGTTGCTGGATTCGGGTTCGGGCACGGGACAAGACTGCCTTATCAGGACGGAGCCGTGCGGCGGCGGGTCGCATGTAACAGCGGGGCCGGGCGCCCGGCCGGGGCTACGGTGGTCGGTGTGATGGACGTCCGCCGCGCCGACGAGCGCTACCGCGGAGGGGACCCGGCGGCCGGGATCTCCTCGCTCCACGCCTTTTCCTTCGGCCCGCACTACGACCCCGACAACCTCCGCTTCGGCGCGGTGATCGCCTGCAACGAGGAGCGGCTCGAACCCGGCGCCGGCTTCGACGAGCACCCGCACAGCCACACCGAGATCGTCACCTGGGTGGTGGAGGGCGAGCTGACGCACCGTGACTCGGCGGGCCACGAGTCGGTGCTGCGCCACGGCGACGTGCAGCGGCTCAGCGCGGGCGGCGGGGTCCGGCACGTCGAGCGTAACGACGGCGAACTCCCGCTGGTCTTCGTCCAGATGTGGCTGGCCCCGCTGGAACCGGGCGGCGACCCGGCCTACGAGACCGTCCGCGGCATCGCCGACTCCACCCCGTACGCCCTGCCCGAGGCGGGCGCCATGCTGCACGTGCGCCGGCTGACCGCGGGCGAACGCGCCGCCGTGCCCGACGCGCCGTTCGTCTACGTCCATGTCGTGCGGGGCGAAGTCCGCCTGGACGGTGAGGAGTTGGCCGAGGGGGACGCGGCCCGCATCACGGACGCCAAGGACGTCGAACTCGTCGCGGGCGCGCCCGCCGAGCTGCTGATGTGGGAGATGGCGGTCGGCTGAACCGGCGCCCGGCCGCTCCCGCCGCGGGCGCCGGCCCGGCGGAGGTCAGCCCGCCAGCTCCGCGAGGACCGCGTCGGTGAACGGCGTCCACGCCTCGACCGCCCAGGGGCCGAAGGCGCGGTCGGTCAGCGCGACGCAGGCGGCGCCCACGGCCGGGTCGACCCACAGGAACGTACCGGCATGGCCGAAGTGGCCGAAGGTCCGCGGGGAGGACGAACCGCCGGTCCAGTGCGGCGACTTGTGGTCGCGGATCTCGAAGCCGAGGCCCCAGTCGTTGGGGTTCTGGTGACCGTAGCCGGGCAGCACGCCCTTGGTGCCCGGGTACTGCACGGTCATCGCCTCCGCGACCGTACGCGGGTCGAGCAGGCGCGGCGCCTGGACCTCGGCGGCGAAGCGGACCAGGTCGTCGAGCGTCGAGACGCCGTCCTTCGCGGGGGAGCCGTCCACCGTCGTCGAAGTCATGCCGAGCGGTTCGAGGACGGCCTCGCGCAGATAATCCGCGAAGGGCATCTCCGCGGCCTTGGCGATGTGGTCCCCGAGCACCTCGAAACCGGCGTTGGAGTACAGCCGCCGCTCCCCGGGCGCCGAGGTCACCCGGTGCTCGTCGAAGGCCAGCCCCGAGGTGTGCGCGAGCAGGTGCCGGACCGTCGAGCCTGGGGGCCCGGCCGGTTCGTCCAGCTCGATCGCCCCCTCCTCGTACGCGACGAGCGCGGCGTACGCGGCGAGCGGCTTGGTGACCGAGGCGAGCGCGAACCGGTGGCCGCCCGGCCCGTGCGAGCCGACGACCGTGCCGTCCGCGCGGACGACCGCGGCGGCGGCGGTGGGGACGGGCCAGTTCGCGGTCAGCGCCAGACTCTGCAAAGACATGCCCACGACCCTAAGCGGCTCACAGGCTCAGCCGCATCGAGGGGTCCGGCTTGCGGACGAAACCGAGGGAGGCGTAGAGCGGCTCGGCGGCGGCGGAGGCGTTCAGGTCGACCTGGGGCACACCCCGCTCGCGGAACCAGTCGAGCAGCGTCTCCACGCAGGCGCGGGCGTACCCGCGGCGCCGGGCGTCCGGGTCGGTGGCCACGCTGAAGACGTGCCCGACCGCGCCGTGCGGGTTCTCCGCCCGCCCGATCCGGTACTCGACCGTCCCCGCTACGAGGGCCGCGAGCGCCCCGGGCCGCTCCGGGTGATCGACCACGAAGGCCGCGAAGGACCCCTGCGGATCGGCGAGTCTCGCGCGTACGGTGGGCAGCGAGGCGGCGTGCCAGGCGGTGGAGCCGTCGGCGGAGAAGACGGAGTCGATCATCACCTGGCGCAGGCGCAGTACTTCCGGGGCGTCCTCGGCGGTGGCACGGCGTACGAGACTCATGAGCGGCACGGTAGTCACCGTCTCCCGGCCGCGTCCTGGTGATTTCGGCGGAGTCCGCTTGCTTCGAGTGCACTCCAAGGTTTTAGCGTGGAGACCATGACCGTGATGGAGACCACTGCCGAGGCCGTCGAGACCGGCGCCGACACCTGCGCCGGCCCGCCCGAGGGGGAGGACAGGCGCCCGGACGGCCAGGACAACTACACGATCAGCGAGGTCGTCGCCTACACCGGCCTGAGCGCGCACACCCTGCGCTGGTACGAGCGCATCGGGCTGATGCCGCACATCGACCGCTCGCACACCGGCCAGCGCCGCTACAGCAACCGCGACCTGGACTGGCTCGGCCTGGTCGGCAAACTCCGGCTCACGGGGATGCCGGTCGCCGACATGGTGCGCTACGCGGAGCTGGTGCGCGCGGGCGACCACACGTACCTGGAGCGCTACGAACTCCTGGAGGCGACCCGCCGGGACGTCAAGGCCCGGATCGCGGAGCTGCAGGACACCCTCGCGGTGCTCGACCGCAAGATCGGTTTCTATGGTGACGCCGGGCGCGCCCTGGCGTCGGAGAGGTCCCGATGACGGACAGCAGGATCGCGACGGTACGGCTCGGCGCCGACGGACCCGAGGTCGGCGTGCAGGGCCTCGGCTGCATGGGGATGAGCTGGGCCTACGGGCCGCCGGACGCCCAGCGGTCCCGGGCCGCGCTGGACCGCGCGCTGGAACTGGGCGTGACGCTCTTCGACACGGCCGACGCCTACGGCGGGGGCGAGAACGAGAGGTTCCTGTCCTCCTTCGTCGGCGCCCACCGGGACGAGCTGGTGATCGCCACGAAGTTCGCCCTCACCAGCTCCCCGGACGACCCCTACAAGCGGATCGTCCGCAACGACGCGCCGTACATCCGGGAGGCCGTCGAGGCGAGCCTGCGCCGGCTGGACGTCGACGTGATCGACCTCTACTACATGCACCGCCGGGACGTGCGCGTCCCCATCGAGGAGACCGTCGGGGTCATGGCCGAGCTGGTTCGCGAGGGCAAGGTCAAGCACCTCGGGCTGAGCGAGGTCACCGGCGGCGAGCTGCGGACCGCGCACGAGGTGCACCCGATCACCGCGGTGCAGTCCGAGTGGTCGCTGTTCAGCCGGGACATCGAGGCGGGCGTGGTGCCCGCCGCCCGTGAGCTGGGCGTCGCCCTGGTGCCGTACTCACCGCTCGGCCGCGGCTTCCTCACCGGCTCCTTCACGCACGCCGACGAGGAGCTGACCTCGGACGACTTCCGGCGGACGATGCCCCGCTTCACCGGCGAGAACGCCTCCGCCAACGCCGCGCTCCTGGAACCGGTCCGCACGGTCGCCGAGGCGCACGGGGCCTCGCTCGGCCAGATCGCCCTGGCCTGGGTCCAGCAGCGGGCGAGCGTCCACGGCCTGACCGTGGTGCCGATCCCGGGGACCACCAGGAGCGCTCGGGTCGAGGAGAACACGGCGGCCACCCGCATCGTCCTGACCGACGGTGAACTGGCGCTGCTGGAGCCGATCGCGGCGAAGGTGGCCGGCGACCGCTACGCGGACATGACCTTCTCCTCGGCGGGCCGCGAGTGAGCCGGGGCCGAGCGCGAGTGAGCCGAGCCGGGGCTGAGAGCGAGCCGAGCCGGGGCCGCGCGGGCGCCGGGGCCGAGCGCGAGTGAGCTGAGGCCGGCCGCTACAACTGCGCCAGCAGTTCGGCCTTCTTGGCGGAGAACTCCTCGTCGGTGACGAGCCCCGCCTCGTGGAGTTCGCCGAGGTGCCGGATCCGGTCGGCGATGTCGGCCGGGTCCCGGCGCGGCACGGCGGACACCGCCACCGGGGCGGGGCTCGCGGAGCGCACCGCGGCGAGCACGGCCGCCGCGAACGGCAGCGACTCGTGGACCGGCCCGTAGCCGAGCCCGAAGACGACGGCCGCGGGGTCCTGGTCGGCCTGCGCGGGCTGCGTCAGGGACCCGGGCTCGCGCCGCAGCAGCCGCAGATGCCCCTCGAACACCTCGGGAGAGCGCCATTCGACACCGCTCAGCGCGGAGACCGGGAAGCTCTGGTCGCCGGCCTTCCACTTCGCGGACGAGGCGCCGGTCCAGAACCACCGGAAGGACACCGCCCTGCCGTCGAAGGACGCCTTCCCGTCGTACGCCTTGAAGGCGAGCGGCCCCTCGGGCGGGTCCACGAGATAGCGCTCGGCGGGTTCGTCCTCGGCGGTGAGCCGGGCGCGCAGTTCGTCCGCGTAGTACTCGGCGAGGGTCTCCCGCTCGGCGGGCAGCACCAGCCGGTAGGGATCGCACCCCTCCTTGAGCTGTCCCGCCGCGGCCTCCATCAGCGGGTCGGCGCCGGGCCTCGGCACCGCGCGCAGCACGACCGTGCCCCGCTTCCCGGGCGTCAGCGTCACCGCCGCGACCGCCTTCAGGGGGATACGGCGTTCGCCGAGCGCCTGGAACAGCTTCGGCGTGCGGATCCCCCGTTCGAAGCGGATGAGCACGGAGTCGGTATCGAACTCCCAGGCGGCATGAAATCCGGCCAGTACGTCACCCATGCGGGCCATCGTATGCGGCACGCAAGCCTCCGTCGCCTCTCCGGGCGGACCGCTGTTCTTCCGGTCTCTACGCGCGTCAGGCCGACGCCCCGGCGGACAAACCCGCCCGGCAGGCGTCGTCGTCGTGCGCGCATCGGACCGCGCGGTACGCGCCAATCCCGATCTCCGCGAAGTTGCGGAGACTTTCCGTCCCCGGCTGGAAGTAGCCGGCGTGTCCCTTCGCGCCCTCGGCCGACAGCACGCGTGCCCCGAACCCCTTCGACACCGGGTCGGCGCCGTGCCCGAGGCCGCCGACCTCCATATAGGGCACGTCCTGGATCCAGTCGTCCGCGTCGCGCATCGCCCAGACCCGGGCGCCGGTGCGCAGGTTCGCCGCCTTCGCCGCCCGCATGCCGGGGCTGCCGGCCACCGCTATGTCGGAGACCCGCGCGGGCAGCGCGTGCGCGGCCACCCCGCACAGCACCGAGCCGTAGCTGTGGCAGTAGAGCGCGACCGGCGAGCTTCCGGGCAGGGCCCGCAGCAGCGCGTTCAGCCGTACGGCGCCGTCCTGGGCGCGCATGGCGGTGGCCGAGTCGATGCCGAGCCCGCTCGGGGCCGTGTAGTCGGCCCACGCGATCACGGCCGTGCGCGCTCGCGGGTCGGCGGACCGCTGAGCCGCGTACAGCGCGCTCGCCATGCCGACCGGCGCGGAGTACCGCTTGAAGGTGCGCTGGAAGGTGAGCAGGTCGGTGTCGACGCCGGGCACCACGACCGAGACGCGCCGGGCGGTGTCGAGGTCGCCGAACACCTCCGCGATCCGGCCCGATCCGTTGGGGTCGAAGGCGAGGATCTTGCGGCCCTTGCCGAGCAGCGCGTCGTAGCGGTGCATCCGGCGTCCCGCGTCGTACTGGCCGACGGAGGAGAGCCGCTTGTCGTGCATCCGCCGGTGCTCGACCTTGCGTTCGTGCTTCATCGCCAGGCGGTTGGCCCGGTAACGCAGGGAGACCGGCGCGCCGTTCATGTTGCCGACCGCGAGCGGGTAGCGGTGGGCGAGCCGGGAACGCTGGTGCCCGTCGAGCGTGTCGAAGAAGCCGGCCAGCCGGGCGGGCGCGCTGTCCGGGTCCGGCAGCCGGTGCCCGCCGATGCTGCCGTGCTCCCACGCGGAGCGGGACGCCTGGAGCGGGGAGGGACCCCGGTGGCTGTGGAGCGCGGTCCAGCCACTGGTGGCCAGCATCACGAACACCACGGCCAGCGCGAGCAGCGCACGCCAGACGTTGAGTTGGGGGGCTGTGTCGAAGGAAGTCACTGAGAGGACACCCTAGGAGAAGTGCGGCGCCTCCCGTTAAACGAGTGACCGGGATCACGTTTCTGGCGGGGTAATTGGGGGAAACCGGGTTCAGTTTGAGTTAAATAGTCACACTCTGTAGGTGAATTCCTGCGACGGGTGTACGAGTTGTGACGCTCTGTGCGGCGGTGGCCGCGGCGGCGCTGGAGGGGGCTGGTGGGACTGGTGGCAGCGGTCGCGGCGGGGATGGTGGCGGCCGTCGCGGCGGGGATGGTGGCAGCCGTCGCGGTGGCGCTGGTGGTGGCGGTCGCGGCGGCGCTGGTGGGGGCCGGTCAGGCCGGCCGGGTGTCCCACTTCTGCGCCAACGCGGGCCCCACGTGGTCGAGATAGGAGGCGGTCAGCTCGCGGATCGCCGCCACGCTGGTGTCCTCGCCCGCGCCCCACCGGCGCCCCGTCACCCGCATCACCCCGCCGAACACGGCCACGGCGATCCTCGGCCGGGGGTCCGCGTCCACGTCCAGGCCCTCGCGCTCGGCGATCAGCCGGGCGATCTCCTCCTCGATCTCCTCCGAGCGGCGCAGATGGGCCGCCAGCAGTGCGGGCGTCGACTCGATCAACCGGTAGGTCCGCATGTGGAGTTCGATCGGGACGACGGCCTCGATCGCCTCACCGATGGTGTCCCAGCTCTCCAGGACCGCCCGCCGCATCGCCTCCAACGGGGCCTCGTGGGGCGGCCGTTCGCGCACGGCGTCGATGAAACGGGACTCGGTGAGCCGCTGGAGGAAGAGGGCGGCGTCCTCCTTGCCCGCGAAGTAGCGGAAGAAGGTGCGCTGCGAGACGTCGACGGCCTCGGCGATCTCGTCGACGGTGGTGCGCTCGTACCCCTGCGTGGTGAACAGTTCCAGGGCGGCCCGCAGCAGCGCGTCCCGGGTGCGCTGCTTCTTGCGCTCGCGCAGACCGGGGCGCGGCGCTCCCGCCACGCCCGCCGCTCCCGGCGCGGGCGCGGCCATGGCAGTCGCGGGCCCGGTCGTCGCCGTGGGCGCCGTCACGGCCGCTCGCGCGGCCTGCGCCGGCGTCGTCGGCCCGGCCTCGCCGGCCCTGTTCCTCATGATCCCGGAACCTCTCCCTCGCGTCCCTCCCCGAACTGTCGGCCCAGTTCAGCCTATCTGTGAGTAACGTGACAGTTACCGACTTGTGAATTGGTTTGTCAACTGTCAGCGGCTGTCACTAGCCTCGAAAACATGACTAGTCAGACCACCATCGACAAGCCGGAGCCCGGCGACAACGCTCCGGCCTCCCCGGCGGGCGGGGCCCCGTCCGCGGGCCTGCGCGGCCATCCGTGGTTCACCCTCATCACCGTGGCCGTCGGGGTCATGATGGTGGCCCTGGACGGCACCATCGTCGCGATCGCCAACCCCGCCATCCAGAAGGACCTCGGCGCGAGTTTCGCCGACGTCCAGTGGATCACCAACGGCTACTTCCTCGCCCTCGCGGTCACCCTGATCACCGCGGGCAAGCTCGGCGACCGCTTCGGCCACCGGCAGACCTTCCTCATCGGCGTGCTCGGCTTCGCCGCGGCCTCCGGCGCGATCGGCTTCTCCAGCAGCATCGCCCTGGTCGTCACCTTCCGCGTCTTCCAGGGCCTGTTCGGCGCGCTGCTCATGCCGGCCGCGCTCGGCCTGCTGCGCGCCACCTTCCCGGCCGAGAAGCTGAACATGGCCATCGGCATCTGGGGCATGGTCATCGGCGCCTCCACCGCCGGCGGCCCGATCCTCGGCGGCCTGCTCGTGCAGCACGTGAGCTGGCAGTCGGTGTTCTTCATCAACGTGCCCGTCGGCGTCCTCGCGCTGGTCCTCGGCGCACTGATCCTCACCGACCACCGCGCCGCGAACGCCCCGCGCTCCTTCGACCTCCTCGGCATCGCGCTGCTCTCCGGCGCCATGTTCTGCCTGGTCTGGGCGCTCATCAAGGCCCCGGCGTGGGGCTGGGGTGACGGCCTGACCTGGACCTTCCTGGTCGCCTCGATCGCCGGCTTCGTGCTCTTCGCCCTCTGGGAGAAGCGGGTCAAGGAGCCGCTGATCCCGCTCGCCCTGTTCCGCTCGGTGCCGCTGTCGGCCGGTGTGGTGCTGATGGTCCTGATGGCCATCGCCTTCCTCGGCGGACTGTTCTTCGTCACCTTCTATCTCCAGAACGTGCACGGCATGAGCCCGGTCGACGCCGGTCTGCACCTGCTGCCGCTGACCGGAATGATGATCGTGGGCTCGCCGCTGGCCGGCGCCCTCATCACCAAGGTCGGCCCGCGCATCCCGCTGGCCGGCGGCATGGCGCTCACCGCGGTCTCCATGTTCGGGATGTCCACCCTGGACACCGGCACCAGCAGCCTGGTCATGTCGGTCTGGTTCGCGGGCCTCGGTCTCGGCCTTGCCCCGGTCATGGTCGGCGCCACCGAGGTCATCGTCGGCAACGCGCCGATGGAGCTGTCCGGTGTCGCCGGCGGTCTCCAGCAGGCCGCGATGCAGATCGGCGGCAGCCTCGGCACGGCCGTCCTCGGCGCCGTCATGGCCTCCAAGGTGGACGGCGACCTCGCGGGCAACTGGGCCGCCGCCAAGCTGCCGCCGCTCACCCCGGCCCAGCTCGACCAGGCCTCCGAGGCGGTCCAGGTCGGCGCCGCGCCGGTCACCAAGGACACCCCGGCCGCGCTCGCTGCGCGGATCACCGAGGTCGCCCACGACACCTTCATCTCCGGCATGAGCCTCGCCTGCCTGGTCGCCGCGGGCGTCGCCGTGGTGGCCGTCTTCGTCGCGCTGCTCACCAAGCGCGGCGACAACGCCGAGGCGGCGGGAGCGGGCGCCGGACACATCTGACGGACCGGAACACCTGATCGCCGAATCGCCGGATCACCCGGCCCGCGTGGCGGAATTTCGCCTATCCGGGTGATCACCCTCAGGTTCCCTCCCGTTGGGCACGCGCCGCAGGTCACAGTGGGTCACGTCCTCCGTACGGCCTGGAGGACGACCGGGTCTGCGGCGCGCTGCCGGAGGGGGGCGGCGCGCGTGCGGGTCTGTACGCGTGGAACGGGGGTACCCGAGGCATCGACCCGAACGGACCGAGAGGTCACGGGAGTTCAGGAGTTGATGATGGCGGGCTTCGGAAACGGTACGCGCAGGTACCCCCGTTCACGTGGCCGGATGGGACCACGGACCGGGCCGGACAGCGCGACCCTGGGCATCATCGGAGTCGTGTGCGCGGTTGCCGGCTTCTTCACGCTGGGAATCGTCCTCGGACCGGTCGCGATGATCTGCGGCTGGTTCTCGATGGGGCGCCGCTGGACGGGATCGGGACCGGTACCGGCCCTGATCGCCCTCGTCCTGGGAGCGATCGACACACTCCTCGCGATCATCTGGCTGGCGGGCGGAACGGGCAACGGCCTGCTCTGACCACGCCGGCGGCCCACACGTCACCCGTCGTCCGGATGTTCGCGTCCGGGGCGTTCCAGTCCCCGGAGGGCGGACCGCGAGGACGGGCACGGGCGAGGAAAGAGGGGAGGGGCGGCAGACCCACCGGGTCTGCCGCCCCTCCCCTCCTTCTCTGTGCTGTTCCGGTCTTTCTCTGTGCTTCCGGCCGCCGCGTCCGCGCGACCGGTTACGCGTCGCCGCCCGCCGCACCCGGGTCGGCCGCCGTCACGTCGAGGAGCTGGTAGCGGTCGACGGCCTGCTTCAGCACCGACCGGTCCACCTTCCCCTCCCGGGCCAGCTCGGTCAGCACGGCCACCACGATCGACTGCGCGTCGATGTGGAAGAACCGCCGGGCCGCGCCGCGCGTGTCCGCGAAGCCGAAGCCGTCCGCGCCGAGCGACTGGTAGGTGCCGGGCACCCAGCGCGCGATCTGGTCCGGGACCGAGCGCATCCAGTCCGAGACCGCCACGAACGGCCCCTGCGCCGTTGACAGCTTCCGCGTCACGTACGGGACGCGCTGCTCCTCCTCGGGGTGCAGCAGATTGTGCCGCTCCACCTCGACGGCCTCACGGCGCAGCTCGTTCCAGGAGGTCGCCGACCAGACGTCCGCCCGAACGTTCCACTCCTCGGCGAGGATCCGCTGCGCCTCGACCGCCCACGGGACGGCGACACCCGAGGCGAGGATCTGCGCCGGGATGGTGCCCGAGGTGCCCTCGGCGTAGCGGTAGACGCCCTTGAGAATGCCCTCGGTGTCCACGTTCTCCGGCTCGGCCGGGTGCTGGATCGGCTCGTTGTAGACGGTGAGGTAGTAGAAGACGTCCTCGCCGTGCGGGTGCTCCTCGGTCGAGCCGTACATCCGGCGCAGGCCGTCCTGCACGATGTGCGCGATCTCGAAGCCGAACGCCGGGTCGTAGGCCACACAGCCCGGGTTGGTCGAGGCGAGGAGCTGGGAGTGGCCGTCCGCGTGCTGAAGACCCTCACCGGTCAGCGTCGTACGCCCGGCGGTCGCGCCCAGGACGAAACCGCGCGCCAGCTGGTCGGCCATCTGCCAGAACTGGTCGCCGGTGCGCTGGAAACCGAACATCGAGTAGAAGACGTAGACCGGGATGAGCGGCTCGCCGTGGGTGGCGTACGCCGAGCCCGCCGCGATCAGCGAGGCCGTGCAGCCCGCCTCCGAGATGCCGTCGTGCAGCATCTGGCCGGTCGGCGACTCCTTGTAGGCGAGCAGCAGTTCACGGTCCACCGACTCGTACTGCTGGCCGAGCGGGTTGTAGATCTTCGCACTCGGGAAGAACGAGTCCATGCCGAAGGTGCGGTACTCGTCGGGCGCGATCAGCACGAACCGCTTGCCGATCTCCTTGTCCCGCATGAGGTCCTTGAGGAGCCGCACAAAGGCCATGGTCGTCGCGATGGACTGGTGACCCGAGCCCTTCTTCACGCTCGCGTACGTCTTGTCCTCGGGCAGCGCCAGCGGCTTCGACCGCACCACCCGCGTCGGCACGTACCCGCCGAGCGACTTGCGGCGGTCGTGCATGTACTGGATCTCCTCCGAGTCCCGGCCCGGGTGGTAGTACGGCGGCGCGCCGTCCTCCAGCTCCTTGTCGGAGATCGGCAGGTGCAGCCGGTCGCGGAAGCCCTTGAGGTCGTCGACCGTCAGCTTCTTCATCTGGTGCGTGGCGTTGCGGCCCTCGAAGTTCGGGCCGAGCGTCCAGCCCTTGACCGTCTGGGCGAGGATCACCGTCGGCTGGCCCTTGTGCTCCTTGGCCGCCGAGAACGCCGCGTAGATCTTCTTGTGGTCGTGCCCGCCGCGCCCCAGGTGCAGGATCTGGTCGTCGGTCATGTTCTCGACCATCTTGCGCAGCCGGTGGTCGTCACCGAAGAAGTGCTCGCGGATGTACGAGCCCGTCTCCGTGGCGTACGTCTGGAACTGGCCGTCCGGCGTGGTGTTCAGCCGGTTCACCAGCACGCCGTCGCGGTCCTGGGCGAGCAGCGGGTCCCAGGTGCGGTCCCAGACCAGCTTGATCACGTTCCAGCCGGCGCCGCGGAACTGCGACTCCAGCTCCTGGATGATCTTGCCGTTGCCGCGCACCGGGCCGTCGAGCCGCTGGAGGTTGCAGTTGACCACGAAGGTCAGGTTGTCCAGGCCCTCGCGGGCCGCGATCGAGAGCTGGCCGAGCGACTCCGGCTCGTCCATCTCGCCGTCGCCGAGGAAGGCCCAGACGTGGGACCTGGAGGTGTCGGCGATACCGCGCGCCTCCATGTAGCGGTTCATCCGCGCCTGGAAGATCGCGCCGAGCGGGCCGAGGCCCATCGAGACGGTCGGGAACTCCCAGAAGTCCGGCATCAGCCGCGGGTGCGGATACGAGGACAGCCCGTAGGGCGCCTTCGACTTCTCCTGGCGGAACGCGTCGAGCTGCTGCTCGGAGAGCCGGTCCAGGAGGTACGCGCGGGCGTAGATGCCCGGCGAGGCGTGCCCCTGGAAGAAGATCTGGTCGCCGCCGTCGCCCTCGTCCTTGCCGCGGAAGAAGTGGTTGAAGCCGACGTCGTAGAGCGAGGCGGAGGAGGCGAAGGTGGCGATGTGACCGCCCACGCCGATACCGGGGCGCTGCGCCCGGGAGACCATCACGGCCGCGTTCCAGCGGGTCGCGTTGAGGACCTTGCGCTCGATCTCCTCGTTGCCCGGGAAGAACGGCTCGTCGCGGGTGGCGATCGTGTTGACGTAGTCCGTGCTGCGCATCTCGGGCACGGCCACGCGCTTCTCGCGGGCGCGCTCGATCAGGCGCAGCATCAGATAGCGGGCGCGCTCACGGCCGCGCTGGTCGACGGCGGCGTCGAGGGAGTCGAGCCACTCCTGAGTCTCCTCAGGGTCGAAGTCCGGGACCTGGCTGGGAAGGCCGCCAATGATGACCGGGTTGCGATCGGATCCGGAAGCCACGCTGTTCCTTCGCTGTCAGAGGGCTGTCTGAGGCTTTCTGAGGGGCTGTCTGCGGTGGGTTTTCCCTGTATCTGCACCGTTCCCCATCGTGTACCTCGGGAACGCATACGTCATCTCTACTAAGGGGTAACCGAGACGTGCGTGCAGACCTCCGGGACGGGCCCGACCAAAACGCAACGATACGCTCAGTACGTGACGCGTTCCGCAAAGCCGTTCGGTTCTCGTACGCTCCAAGGGTTCCGAAGTTCATAAATGGGGCAGAAGGGTGTGGTGCGCGTCACGTGGCCGGAAGAAGGCCCAGCGGGAGTTGCGTCGGCACTGCCAGGATCGTCACCGTTTCGGCGGTCTCGACGGCCGGGTACTTGCGCGATCCGCTCCGCCCGTGTGGACTACGGCCAATGCTTCGCGCACGCGCGTGGCTGAGACTCCCCCGAGCTCTGGACGAGCGGGGGGAGACCCCAATCCCGAAACATGATCAGGAGGCAAGCCGTGAGCGCGACCGCGGACCACGCGGAGGAGCGGACCAACCCGGCCGCCAGGCTGGGGTTCGAGCCCGGACAGGTGGTCCAGGAGATCGGCTTCGACGACGACGTTGACCACGAGCTCCGTGAAGGCATCGAATCGCTGATCGGCCAGGATCTGGTCGACGAGGACTACGACGACGTCGCTGACGTGGTGCTGTTGTGGTTCCGGGACGAGGACGGCGATCTCACGGACGCACTGGTGGACGTCATCGGTCTCCTTGAGGACGGCGGCATGATCTGGCTGCTGACCCCGAAGACCGGCAGGGACGGTTACGTCGAGCCCAGCGACATCAGCGATGCCGCACAGACAGCCGGCCTCTCCCAGACGAAGAGCATCTCCGTCGGCAAGGAATGGTCGGGCACCCGCCTGGCCACCCCCAAGTCGAAGCGCTGAGCTGCGGCCCCGTCTGCCGACAGAGCGTTTGTGAGGCCCCCGCCGAGCCACCTCGGCGGGGGCCTCGCGCTTGCCCGGCGGCAACCGCCCGGGGTCGCTCCCGAGGTGTCCGCCGGGCACTGCGTACGCTGGGCGTCACCCGAACGGACCCCTGGAAGGGAAGCGAGTGACCATGACCGTCGAGGTCGGCACCAAGGCCCCGGACTTCGAGCTGAAGGACAACCACGGCGCCACCGTGAGGCTCTCCGACTTCCGTGGCGAGAAGAACGTGGTGCTGCTCTTCTACCCCTTCGCCTTCACCGGGGTGTGCACCGGCGAGCTGTGCTCCCTGCGCGACAACCTGCCGCGGTTCACCGAGCGCGACACCCAACTGCTCGCCGTCTCCAACGACTCCATCCACACCCTGCGCGTCTTCGCCGAGCAGGAGGGCCTGGAGTACCCGCTGCTCTCCGACTTCTGGCCGCACGGCGACGTCTCGCGCGCGTACGGCGTCTTCGACGAGGACAAGGGCTGCGCGGTGCGCGGCACGTTCGTCATCGACAAGGAGGGCTTGGTCCGCTGGACCGTCGTCAACGCCCTGCCCGACGCGCGGGACCTGAACGAGTACGTCGCGGCGCTCGACACCCTGTGATTCTTCGGTTCCAAGCCCTGCGGGGCACGGGAACCCGTCACTAGGATCGGATCGTTGATCCGATACCAACGCACCTACGGGGCTCCCCGCCCCTGAACACCATTGGGAGGACTCGTGGGAGTCAGCCTCAGCAAGGGCGGCAACGTTTCGCTGTCGAAGGAGGCCCCGGGACTGACCGCGGTCATCGTCGGTCTGGGGTGGGACGTCCGCACCACCACCGGCACGGACTTCGACCTCGACGCCAGCGCCCTGCTCACGAACGACCAGGGCAAGGTCTCCGGCGACCAGAACTTCGTGTTCTTCAACAACCTGAAGAGCCCGGACGGCTCGGTCGAGCACACCGGTGACAACACCACCGGCGAGGGCGAGGGCGACGACGAGCAGATCAAGGTCAACCTCGCCGCCGTCCCGGCCGACGTGCAGAAGATCGTCTTCCCGGTCTCGATCTACGACGCCGAGAACCGCCAGCAGTCCTTCGGCCAGGTCCGCAACGCGTTCATCCGCGTGGTGAACCAGGCGGGCGGCGCGGAGATCGCCCGCTACGACCTGTCCGAGGACGCCTCGACCGAGACCGCGATGGTCTTCGGCGAGCTGTACCGCAATGGCGCGGAGTGGAAGTTCCGCGCCATCGGCCAGGGTTACGCCTCGGGCCTGCGCGGCATCGCGCAGGACTTCGGGGTCAACGTCTGAGCCTTCGGGCCCCGGCCGTCCCGGTCCGGCGCCGCACCCCTTCGGTGCGGCGCCGGGCCCGCTGTACCACGTGAAGACAGACCTCGGGGAGGACCAGGATCATGGGTGTCACGCTCGCCAAGGGGGGCAATGTCTCCCTCTCGAAGGCCGCGCCGAACCTCACACAGGTGATGATCGGGCTCGGCTGGGACGCACGCTCCACCACCGGAGCCGACTTCGACCTCGACGCCAGCGCCCTGCTGTGCAACGGCGGCCGGGTCCTCGGGGACGAGTGGTTCGTCTTCTACAACCAGCTCAAGAGCCCGGACGGCTCGGTCGAACACACGGGCGACAACCTCACGGGTGAGGGCGAGGGCGACGACGAGTCGATCCTGATCGACCTCTCCAAGGTCCCCGCCAACGTCGACAAGATCGTCTTCCCGGTCTCGATCCACGACGCGGACAACCGCGGCCAGACCTTCGGCCAGGTCAGCAACGCCTTCATCCGCGTCGTCAACCAGGCGGACGGCCAGGAACTCGCCCGCTACGACCTCTCCGAGGACGCCTCCACGGAGACGGCGATGATCTTCGGCGAGGTCTACCGCTACAACGCCGAATGGAAGTTCCGCGCGGTCGGTCAGGGGTACGCGTCAGGACTGCGGGGCATCGCCCTCGACTTCGGGGTCAATGTTTCCTAGGCCCGTCTGTTTCGGTCGAAGGCCGCCCTCTACACTTCGTGGTCAACAGTAGGTAAAGACGAGTGCGGCGCGGGGGAAGCCCTTTCCCGAGCGACCGCTGGGGGTGCCCCCACCACACGATGATTGGGTAGCCAGTGCTTCTGAAAACCTTCGGCTGGTCGTTCGCGATCACCGCGCTCGGCCTGGTCGCAGCGGCCTTCTACGGGGGGTGGACCGCCTTCGGCATCGTGGCGATCCTGGCCGTCCTGGAGATCTCGCTGTCCTTCGACAACGCGGTGGTCAACGCCGGAATCCTGAAGAAGATGAGTGCCTTCTGGCAGAAGATCTTCCTCACGGTCGGTGTCCTGATCGCCGTCTTCGGCATGCGCCTGGTGTTCCCCGTCGTCATCGTCGCCATCAGCGCCAAGATCGGCCCGATCGACGCGGTCGACCTGGCGCTGAACGACAAGGACAAGTACCAGCAGCTCGTGACCGACGCCCACCCGTCGATCGCGGCGTTCGGCGGCATGTTCCTGCTGATGATCTTCCTCGACTTCATCTTCGAGGACCGGGACATCCAGTGGCTGCGCTGGATCGAGCGCCCGCTCGCCAAGCTCGGCAAGGTCGACATGCTGTCGGTCTGCATCGCCCTGATCGTCCTGCTCGTCACCTCCTTCACCTTCGCGGTCCACGCCCACCAGCACGGCGGCGGCCACGTCGACAAGGCGCAGACGGTCCTGATCTCCGGCATCGCCGGCCTCATCACGTACATGGTCGTCGGCGGCCTCTCCGGCTACTTCGAGGACCGCCTCGAAGACGAGGAGGAGCGCGCCCACGAGCAGGAGGAAGAGGCCGAGCGGACGGGCAAGAAGAAGCCGGCCGTCGTCCTCGCCGGCCAGGCCGCGTTCTTCATGTTCCTCTACCTCGAAGTGCTGGACGCCTCCTTCTCCTTCGACGGGGTCATCGGCGCCTTCGCCATCACCAACGACATCGTGCTGATGGCGCTCGGCCTCGGCATCGGCGCCATGTACGTCCGGTCGCTCACCGTCTACCTGGTCCGCCAGGGCACCCTCGACGACTACGTCTACCTGGAGCACGGCGCGCACTACGCGATCGGCGCCCTCTCCGTGATCCTGCTGGTCACCATCCAGTACCAGATCAACGAGGTCATCACCGGCCTCGTCGGCGTCGTCCTGATCGCCTGGTCCTTCTGGTCCTCCGTGCGCCGCAACAAGGCGCTCGCCGAGGCCGAGGGAAAAGCCCCGGCCTCGGACGAGAAGGCTGAGGTCTCGTCCGGGGTGTGACACCCCTTCGCCGGCAGGGGTGTGACGAGCCCCCGGTTGAGGAACGCTCTGAGCGGGGCGGCCGTCGAGGACAGGTCCTCACGGCCGCCCCCCTCGCACACCGAGCCACCTGGGGGCGGAAATGGGCATCTGGCAGGACCTGTGGCGGGGGCGCTCGGCGGACTTCGACTCCGGCAGCGCGGCCTCCAACTCCATCGAACTGACCAAGCGCAACCACACGGTCTCGCTGACCAAGCAGGGCGCGGCCACCGGCAACCTGCGCATCAACCTGTCCTGGCGGATGCGCACCTCCGACATCGGCGGCATGCGGCGCGAGAGCCTGCTGCGCCACCCCTTCCGCACCTTCAAGCCGGAAGTGGTCCAGGCGCACACCCAGAGCATGGTCAACGTCGACCTCGACCTCGGCGTCATGTACGAGCTGGCGGACGGCACCAAGGGCGTCGTCCAGCCGCTCGGCGGCTTCTTCGGCGAGCTGAACGGCCCGCCGTACGTGAAGCTCAGCGGCGACGACCGCTTCGGCTCGGCCTCCGGCGAGACGGCGTACGTCAACCTCGACCACCGCGACGACATCAAGCGGCTGCTGGTCTTCGTCTACATCTACGACCAGACCCCGGCCTTCGACCGCACCCACGCCATCATCACGCTCTATCCGAGCAACGGCCCGCGTATCGAGATCGGCCTGGACGAGCGCCATCCGCAGGCCCGCTCCTGCGCCGTCGTCATGATCGAGAACGTCAAGGGCGAGCTGACCGTCCGCCGCGAGGTGAAGTTCGTCTACGGCTTCCAGGCCGAACTCGACCGGCTCTACGGCTGGGGACTCCAGTGGGGCCGCGGCTACAAGTCGAAGGTCGACCGTTAGAGCCGGCCGGAGGGCCCACCCGCGCCGCCGGGCGGCTTTACGGGGATCACCCCCGCGGGTGGCGCCGGGCTCAGCGGCCGATGAACTGCGGGCCCTGCGGCGGCAGCCGGAAGTCCGGGTCCGGTCCGGCGCCGACGGCCTGCGGGAAGCCGTAGGCCGGCGGCGCGGCGGGCGCGGTCTGGGGCTGCGGATACCCGTAGGCGGACGAGCCGCCCTGGGGGCCTGCCGGCTGCGGATAGCCGTACGCCGGTTCCGTCACGGCCGCGGCGGCCGGCTGCGGATAGCCGTACGCGGGCTGCTGCGGCACCGGGGCGGGCTGCTGGGGGAGCGGCGGGGCCTGCTCGGGCGGCAGCGGGCCGGAGGTCTCCGGCGTACCGGCGGGCGCGGCCCAGGTGCTCGCCTCGGGGGCGGAACCGGCCGCCGCGGCGGCCTCCGACTCGTCCACCGAGATCCCGAAGTCGGTCGCCAGACCCACCAGACCGTTCGAATAGCCCTCGCCGAGCGCCCGGAACTTCCAGCCGTCCCCGCGCCGGTACAGCTCGCCGCAGATCAGCGCGGTCTCCGCCCCGGTCTCCGGCCTGACGTCGAAGTACGCCAGCGGTTCCCCGTCCGGGACGGCGGCGTCGTACAGCAGGATGCGCAGATCACGTACGCGGTCGAAGGTGACGTCGTCCGCCGACGCGACCAGGAGAATCTGTCCGACTCCGGACTCGACACCCGGCAGATCTGTCTGGATCGTGTCGGTGAGGCCCTCGGCGTCCCGCTTCTTGCCGAGCCGCCACACCTTGCCGGACGGATGGCGGGGCTGGTTGTAGAAGACGAAGTCCTCGTCGGATCGCACACGACCGTCGGGGCCGAGGAGCAGCGCCGAGGCATCGACATCGGGGACGCCCTGCCCGGGCGTCCAGCGCAGGACGGCACGCACCGCTGTGGCGTCCAGCGGGACGTTCGACCCCTTCGGCATGGCGTGCGTCATACGGCCATCCTGCCCTCTCGGTCCTGGTCACGACAATGCGGGGTGGCCCCGGATCCGGCGGGTGCCGGACACGGCCGGGTTACCTGAACTTCACGCCCGGTGGGAACCCCTGACATTGATCCATACGTACTATTACCGGCCACATCACATCCGGCCCAGCAGCCGCAGCCCACGAGCCGCCACGGGGGAGTCTCATGCGTCACTTCCGTCACATCACCCCGGAAGAGCGGCAGCGTCTCTTCCACCGGGAGCCCGGCGTCTTCACCGCCGACTCACCGGCCCGCGTCCTCGCCGCCGCCCTCGGCGCGACGCTCTACAGCCCGGCCACCCGGCCCCGGCTCGCCGACGACATCCTCAAGCAGGCCGCGCGGGGCGTGGTCTCCATGGTGCTGTGCCTGGAGGACTCGATCGACGACAGCGAGGTCGTCGGCGCCGAGGAGAACCTCGTCCGCCAGTTCACCGAACTGGCCGCCCGCCCGGACGCCGGCGAGCTGCCGCTGCTGTTCGTCCGGGTCCGGCACCCCGAGCAGATCCCCGACCTCGTGCGGCGCTTCGGCCCCGCCGTCGCGCTGCTGTCCGGGTTCGTCATGCCGAAGTTCACCGAGGAACGCGGGATGCCGTTCCTGGAGGCCCTCGAATCCGCCGAGGCCTCCAGCGGGCGCCGGCTCTTCGCCATGCCGGTCCTGGAGTCCCCCGAGCTGCTCTACCGCGAGTCGCGGGTGGAGACCCTGGAGGGCATCTCCCGCGCCGTCGACAAGTACCGCGAGCGGGTCCTCGCCCTGCGCCTCGGCGTGACCGACTTCTGCTCCTCGTACGCGCTGCGCCGGGCCCCCGACATGACGGCGTACGACGTCCAGGTCGTCGCCTCCGTGATCGCCGACGTGGTGAACATGCTGGGCCGGGCCGACGGCACCGGGTTCACCGTGACCGGCCCGGTGTGGGAGTACTTCCGCGTCCAGGAGCGCATGTTCAAGCCGCAGCTCCGCCGCAGCCCCTTCCTGGAGGGGCAGGCCGAGGAACTGCGCGAGACACTGATCGAGCACGCCATGGACGGTCTGCTGCGGGAGATCGCCCTCGACCAGGCCAACGGCCTGATGGGCAAGACCTGCATCCATCCCTCGCACGTCCTGCCCGTGCACGCGCTGTCCGTGGTCAGTCACGAGGAGTTCAGTGACGCCCAGGACATCCTGCGGCCCGAGCGCGGCGGCGGGGGCGTCCTGAGGTCGGCGTACACGAACAAGATGAACGAGGTGAAGCCGCACCGCGCCTGGGCCGAGCGGGTCCTGCTGCGCGCCGAGGTCTTCGGGGTCGCCCACGAGGACATCGGCTTCGTGGAGCTGCTCACCGCCGGGCTCGCCGGGTGAGCCGGACTCGCCTGGTGAGCCGGACTCACCCGGCGTGGGTGGGCCGGACTCGCCGGGTGGACAGGACTCACCCGGCCGGGGTGGGCCGGACCCACCCGGTGAGCCGCTTCCGCGCGGTGAGCCGTACCCGCCCCGTGAGCCGACCGACCGAGCGACGCACCGACCGACACCCGAGGACTCGATGACCCCTCCTGCGCAGGACCGGCACGACCCGCACGACCCGCACGACCCGAGCGCCCCGCACGTCCCGACCGGACCGGAGGGCGTGAGCGGGCCGGACGGCGTGCCCGGACCCGGCGGTCCGGGCGGGCCCGGCGGCGCGGGCGGGCCCGACGGCTCCACCGGTGCGCCCTGGACCGGGGCCTGGGTCGCCGAGCGGCTCGGGGTCGAGCTGGTCGGCGACGAGCGGCTGTCCGGGCTGCTGGGCCTCGCGCTGCGGCGCAACCCCAAGCGTGCCCACCTGCTCGTCTCGAACGTGCTGGGCAAGCACGTCCCCCAGTCGCCGTCGATCGTGCACGGCCAGGGCGTCGCCCTCGGCCGCCGGGTCCGCGAGCTGCTGGGCACCGAGGAGGCCCGCAGGGCCGTCGTCCTCGGCTACGCCGAGACGGCCACCGGCCTCGGCCACTCGGTCGCCGACGGGGTGGGCGTCGCCCCCTACCTGCACTCCACCCGCCGTCCCGTCCCCGGGGTCACCCCGGCCGGCGGTTTCGAGGAGTCCCACTCGCACGCCACCTCGCACCTCCTCCTGCCCGAGGACCCCCACCTGCTCGCGGGCCCGGGACCGCTGGTCCTGGTGGACGACGAGTTCTCCACCGGCAACACCGTCCTCAACACGATCCGCGACCTCCACGAGCGTCACCCGCGCGAGCGCTACGTCGTGGTGGCGCTGGTCGACATGCGCTCCGCCGCCGACCTGGCCCGCTTCGAGAGGTTCGCCGACGAGATCGGTGCCCGCGTCGACCTGGTCGCCGCCGCGTCGGGCACGGTCCGGCTGCCCGAAGGCGTCCTGGAGAAGGGCCAGGCCCTGGTCGCCGAGCAGGAGCAGGAGCAGGAGCAGGAGCACCAGCGCGAACGCGTGCACGAGCGGGAGGGCGTGCATGGCCAGGAGCGCGCGCATGAGCGCGAGCAGGTCGGCGCAGGGGAGCGGGACGCGTCCGCCGCCCCCGCCGCGGGGGCCGCCGCCCGCGCCGTGCGCGTCGACCTGGGCTGGCCCCGCGGCCTCCCGGACGGCGGACGGCACGGCTTCACACCCGGACAGCGAATACGTCTCGACGGTGCCCTGCCCGCCATGGCCGCGCGGCTCGCCGAGGCCCTGCCGGACGACGCCCGCCGCGTCTTGGTGCTCGGCTTCGAGGAGCTGATGTACGCGCCGCTGCGCCTGGCCCGCGAGCTGGAGCAGGTGGTGCCCGCCGAGGTCCGCTTCTCCACCACGACCCGCTCCCCGGTCCTCGCCCTGGACGACCCCGGCTACGCGATCCGCAGCCGTATCGTCTTCCCCGCGCACGACGACCCGGACGACGGCCCCGGCCCCCGCTTCGCCTACAACGTCGCGGGCGGCGGCTTCGACGCCGTCGTCGCCGTGGTCGACTCCACCGCCGACACTCCCCGACTGCACGCGCCCGACGGCCTGTTGGCCCAGCTGGCGGCGCACACCCCGAACGTGCTGCTCGCCGTCGTCCCCTCGTACGTCCCTGCCCGGCCGTCCACCGAAAGGCCCTCCATGCTGCCCGAGCCCCTCCGCGGCCCCGCCTTCTCCTCGTACGCCCCCGACGAGGTCGGCTGGCTGCTGCGGGACCTGTCGGACGTGACGCTGGAGGCGCCGACCGAGGAGCGCGAGGAGGCGATCCAGAGCGGCGGCGCCCACTACGCGGAGTCCCTGCCGGTCGAGTACCAGCCGAGCACCCAGTACCAGGAGCTGTTCCGCGCCGCCCTCGCCACCTCGGCCGCCCGGATCGCCGAGGCCGTCGGCGCCGTCACCGAGGTGGTCCTCGCCGAGCGCTCCCCGCGTCCGGTCCTCGTCTCGCTGGCCCGCGCCGGCACCCCCGTCGGCATCCTGATGCGCCGCTGGGCCCGGCATCAGCACGGCCTGGACCTCCCGCACTACGCCGTCTCCATCGTCCGCGGCCGGGGCATCGACGCCAACGCGCTGCGCTATCTGGCCGCCCACCACGACCCGGCCGACGTGGTGTTCGTCGACGGCTGGACCGGCAAGGGCGCCATCACCCGCGAACTCGCCGACGCCATCAAGGAGTTCGAGCGGGCCGAGGGCGTCACTGGCTTCGACCCGGAGATCGCGGTGCTCGCCGACCCCGGCTCCTGCGTGCGGACGTACGGCACCCGCGAGGACTTCCTCATCCCCTCCGCCTGCCTCAACTCCACCGTCTCCGGCCTCATCTCGCGGACCGTGCTGCGCGCCGACCTGGTCGGTGAACACGACTACCACGGCGCGAAGTTCTACCGCGAACTCGCCGGCTCCGACGTCTCCGTGGAGTTCCTGGACGCCGTCGCCGCCCACTTCCCGGACGTCGCCGAGCAGGCCCGCGACCGCGCCAAGGACCTGCTCGCCGCCGACCGCACCCCCACCTGGGAGGGCTGGGCCGCGGTCGAGCGCATCAGCGAGGAGTACGGCATCCACGACGTCAACCTCGTCAAGCCGGGCGTCGGGGAGACCACCCGGGTGCTGCTGCGCCGGGTCCCCTGGAAGATCCTCGCGCGCGCCGGAGCGGGCGCCGACCTCGACCACGTACGGCTGCTGGCCGCCCAGCGCGGGGTGCCCGTCGAGGAGGTCGGTGAACTCCCTTACACCTGCGTGGGGTTGATCCACCCGAAGTACACGCGCGGTGCGACCGGCGCCGACGGCAAGGCGGTGACCGCCTGATGTCCGTCTCCAAGGTGCTCGTCGCCAGCGACCTCGACCGCACACTCATCTACTCTTCCGCCGCCCTCGCCCTGACCATGCCCGACGCGCGGGCGCCCCGGCTGCTCTGCGTGGAGGTCCACGAGAGCAAGCCGCTCTCCTATATGACGGAGACGGCGGCCGGACTGCTCACCGAACTCGGCGATCTCGCGCACTTCGTGCCCACCACGACCCGCACCCGCAAGCAGTACCAGCGCATCAACCTGCCGGGCCCGGCCCCCGAGTACGCGATCTGCGCCAACGGCGGTCACCTGCTCGTCGACGGCGTCTCCGACGTGGACTGGCACCGGAGCGTCACCGACCGCCTCGCCTCCGAGTGCGCGCCGCTCGCCGAGGTGCAGGAGCACCTCGCGAACACCGCGGACCCGGTCTGGCTGCGCAAGCACCGGATCGCCGAGGACCTGTTCGCCTACCTGGTGGTGGAGCGCGAACTGCTCCCCGAGCAGTGGGTGAAGGACCTGGCCGTGTGGGCGGAGAACCGCGGCTGGACGGTCTCGCTCCAGGGCCGCAAGATCTACGCCGTGCCCAAGCCGCTCACCAAGAGCGCGGCCGTGCGGGAGGTGGCCCGGCGTACCGGCGCCGTCCTCACCCTGGCCGCCGGTGACTCGCTGCTCGACGCGGACCTGCTGCTCGCCGCCGACCGCGGCTGGCGCCCGGGCCACGGGGAACTGGCCGAGGCCGACTGGACGGCACCGGCGATCACCGCGCTGCCCGAGCGGGGGGTTGCGGCGGGGGAGCGGATCCTCCGGGAGTTCGTGCACGCTTGCACGAGCCCGGAACTCGTCTGATCCGTACGGGAGTTGTGCGATACGTGCGACTGCGCCCCGGATTGTCCTGTCCTGTCCTGTCCGGGGCGCGGTCGTGTCGTTGTGGGTCGTCAGGGGCCGTCACAGGCCGTCACGGGCCGTTACGGTCGCCCGGGCCGGGGTCGGCGGGCCGGCCGACCCCGGCGGACTCCCGGTCGCGGTCCCCGAGATCGCGTCACGGCCTTCCGGCGACCCCCGGTGGTCCCGGCCTGATGGTTCCGGTCCGACGGAGCCGGCCCGATGGGACCGTCTCGACGGTCAAACTCGCCCGAAAAGAGCCGAGATGAGCGCTATGCCCGTCTCGAACGTGCCGCGTCTCACATCGCGCGGCACGCTTCGGGCATATCTGAAGATCTCCTGAGAAAACTCCCCGGATCAGCCGCAGCAGCCTCCGCCGCAACACCCGCCTCCGTCGCCGCCCGCGCCGGGCGCGGGGGCCGGGGCGGACGCCGAACCGCCGGTGGCGACGGCGACCGTCGACAGTAGTTTGACCGTGTCGTCGTGACCGGCCGGGCAGGACGCCGGAGCGGCCGACTCGGCCATCGGGCGGCTGAGTTCGAAGGTGTCGCCGCAGGTCCGGCAGCGGTACTCGTAGCGAGGCATGCCGACAGGTTAGCGGGAAGAGGCCCGCTTCCGGAGTGTCCCGCGGCCCTCGTCGCACGCGGCCGGATGTGCCCGCGCGCGACCGCCGACGACCGGAACGGGCACCATTCGCGTGCGGTCCGTCAACCTGCTCCGTTGACCGCTGTGCTTTTTTTGTCTGGTCGCTGATCGAAGCGATCCCTGGGGTCGCTGATAATTTAATAGCGCCGCGACGAGCCGCAAGGTCGGGGATGGGGGGCTCGCAGCCGCGCGAGCGGCCGCTGCATCTACCCGCGCGCGCAATTCGAAAGTGCGGAGGGAGACGCAGTCGTGACCCAGACTTGGCATCGCACCGATGCCCGGCATCCCTTGTCCACGGGCCGCCCACGCACCGGAGCGCGCCGTGGTTGACCCGATCGGCTCGCACCGCCCCGGCGGCTCCCGCCGCAAGCCGCAGCCCACCCCGCTGTCCCGGCTGGCCGTCCGCCTCGCCCCGCTCACCCGGCTCGCCCGCCGCCTCAGGCCCGCCTACCCGCGGCCGGGCCGGGCGGGCTGGCGGCGCTGGTTGCCCTCCTGGCGCCAGTGGCTCGGCGCCGTCGCGCTCTCCATCGGCCTCAGCGGCTCCCTGCTGGTCATCGCCTACGCCGCCACGGACATCCCGCAGAACCTCAACACGTACGCGACCCAGCAGGACAACGTCTACTTCTGGGCCGACGGCACCCCCATGGCCCGTACCGGCTGGGTGCGCCGCCAGGCCATGCCGCTGAAGGACATCCCCGTGGACGTCCGCTCGGCCGTCCTCGCCGCGGAGAACGAGAGTTTCTACTCCGACCCCGGAATCTCCGTCAAGGGCATCACCCGAGCCCTGGTGCGCACGGTCGGCCAGGGCGACACCCAGGGCGGCTCCACGATCACCCAGCAGTACGTCAAGAACGTCTACCTGAGCCAGAACCGCTCGGTGCGCCGCAAGTTCACCGAGGCCATGATCTCCCTGAAGCTCGACAACAAGATGAGCAAGGACAAGATCCTGGAGGGGTACCTCAACACGAGCTGGTTCGGGCGCGGCACCTACGGCCTCCAGCGGGCCTCCCAGGCGTACTACGGCAAGGACGTCAGCCGGCTCAACGCCAGCGAGGGCGCCTTCCTCGCCTCGCTCCTCAAGGGCGCGGGCCTCTACGACCCCACCCTGAGCGCGGCCAACCACAAGCGGGCCGTGGAACGCTGGTCCTGGATCCTCGACCGGATGGTCAAGACCGGCAAACTGTCCGCCTCCGAGCGGGCCAGGTACACGAAGTTCCCCGAACCGCTCAAAGAGGGCCGCGCGTTCGACACCGGAAAGCAGAGCGACTACCTCGTCGAGCTGGCCACCCAGTACGCCAAGAAGGCCGGGCACATCTCCGACCGGGACTTCGACCTCGGCGGCTACCAGATCTACACGACCTTCGACCGGGGGCGGGAGAAGACGCTCACCGACACCGTGACCGCCGCCCGCGCGAAGGCGAAGAAGGACGACCCGGACAGCGCGAAGGGCGCCCACTACGGCGCCGCCTCGATCGCCACCGACGGACGGATCCTCGCCGTCTACGGCGGCCCCGACCACCGTACGCAGGGCTACAACGAGTCGAACGCGACCACCGTGCCCGCCGGTTCGGCCTTCCTGCCGTTCGTCTACGCGGCCGGCCTCGAACACGGCATCCGCAAGACCCGCGAGGGCGCGCCCACCCCGGTCACCCCCGAATCCCTCTACGACGGAGACGACGGCATCCCGGTCAGCACCCCCGAGGGCCCCTACTGGGACCGCAGCGGCAAGAAGGTCGCCGCCCACAACGACGGCAACAAGGACTACGGGCAGATCACCCTGCGCCAGGCACTCGCCTCCTCCGTGAACACCCCCTTCATGCAGCTCGGCATGGACGCCGGCCTGGACAAGGTGCGCGCGACCGCCGAGGCGTCCGGCCTGCTCTCCTCCAGCATCGGACCCCAGGTGCCCACCATGTCCCTGGGCAACTCCACCCCGAGCGCGATCCGCATGGCCAACGCGTACGCCACCTTCGCCGCGGGCGGCGAGCACACCGAGCCCTACTCCGTGCGCCGCGTCACCCGCAACGGCTACCGCGTCACCCTGGACACCCCGGCCCCGCACCGCGCGATGCGCGCCGAGGTGGCCCGCCAGGTCACCGAGGCGCTCTCCGACTCCTTCCGCACCGCCCACCCGGGCGCGGCGCCCCCGACCGCGCAGGTGGCGGGCAAGAAGGGCACCACTCAGGACGACAAGGCGGCCTGGTATGTCGGCACGAACCGCTCCGTCTCGACCGCGGTGGTCCTCTACCGCATCGACCTGTCCAAGAGCCTCGAACCGCTTCCCCTCGAAGGGATCGCCGGCACACCCGAGACCGACGTCCCGTACGGCATCTGGTCCGGCGCGATGAGCCCGCTGCGCTGACCCCGTCGGCCGGCCGCCCGGACCGGCCCCCTCCGACGGCCGCCGTCCGGCCGCGTCCCCTTCACTCGACCCCCCTCGCAGAATGTGCCCCGTATGAACTCGAAGCACAGCCGGCGCCGGCGCCGGGAGCCCGAACGGCCTTCGGCCGCCGTGTCCGCACGCCAGGGTTTCGCGGCCATGGCGGCCTTCCTCGTCGTCACGTCCCTGACCGCCACCTATCTGGCGCTGAACACGGACCACACCACACCGGCCGGCTCCGCCGGAGTGCACGCCGCCTCCGACGACGCCGCCAAGGCGAAGAAGGAACCGGTCTGGGACGGCAAGACCAAGATCCTCGGCGACGGTTCCACCTCCTACACCGGCCCGCAGAAGGGCGAGTTGAAGGCCGTACCGCTCAAGCCCGGTGAGAAACCGCCCCAGTTCGTCGTCTTCTCCTGGGACGGCGCCCTCCAGGGCGACGACAAGCTGTTCTCCCACTACCGGGAGCTGGCCGAGCAGTACAACGCCCATATGACGTTCTTCCTGACCGGCATCTACCTGCTCCCCAAGGACAAGAAGACGCTCTACGAACCGCCCATGCACGATCCCGGGGCGGCGGCGATCAGCTACCCCACGGACGAGCACATCCGCACCACGCTCGCCGAACTCGGCAAGGCGTGGAAGGAGGGCAACGAGATCGGCACCCACTTCAACGGCCACTTCTGCGGCGACAAGGGCGGCGGGGACTGGAGCGTCGAGGAGTGGGAGAGCGAGATCGACCAGTTCTTCTCCTTCGTCGAGAAGTGGAAGACCAACACCGGCTACAGCGACCTGCCGGCGCTCCCGTTCGACCCGACGAAATCGATCAGCGGCGGGCGCGCGCCCTGCCTCGAAGGCCAGAAGAACCTGCTCAAGGCGATGAAGGCCACGGCGAAGAAGTACGACTGGCGCTACGACGCCAGCTCCGCCGGCGACTTCCAGATATGGCCCGCCAAGAAGGAGGGCGTCTGGGACTTCCCGCTCCAGATGCTCCCCTACGAGAACGGCAAGTACCAAGGCCTGTCCATGGACTTCAACTTCCTCTACAACCAGTCCGACGGCGAGACCGACGGCGATCCGGCCCAGTACCCGCAGTGGGAGCAGGAGACCGTCAAGTCGTACATGGCCGGCTTCGACCGGGTCTACTACGGCAGCCGGGCGCCGCTGTTCATCGGCAACCACTTCGAGAACTGGAACGGCGGCATCTACATGAAAGCCATCGACCAGGTCATCAAGAACGTGTGCCTGAAGAAGGGCGTTCGCTGTGTGTCCTTCCGTGAACTGTCCGACTGGCTCGACGTGCAGAAGCCGGAGACCCTGGAGCGCCTGCGCAGCCTCGACCCGGCCCAGTCGCCGGACTGGTCGACGGTCGTGAAGTAGCCGCCCACCCGGGCACGGAGCGGTCCGTCACGGCACCGAGGGGGTCGCCGGGGCGACTGTGAACATCAACTTACCTCGGACATAAGGGACTAGGTTGTGCTCCGCCGCAAGTCTTCGCCAACCCGCCACAGGTGAGGGGGAGATGTGAAGACGCGGGCGTCCGGAGCCGCCCGGTCAGGCGCCGCCGCGCTCCTCGCGGATCTGGGAGACGACCCGCGCGACGGTCTGCCGTACGGCCTCCGTCTCGGTGAGGAAGTGCCAGTAGTCCGGGTGCCGGCCCTCCAGCGTGGCGACCGCCCGGTCCAGCCGGGCGACCGAGTCGTCCAGCGGGCCCGCGTGCCGCGGGTCGGGGGTGCTGCGCCCCGCCATGGCCAGCCGCTGCGCGTCCCGGATCGCGAACCGCGTCCGGTCGATCTCCTGCTGCGGGTCCTTCTGCACGGCGTTCAGCCGCCGCAGCCGGTCGCCCGCCGCCGACACCGCCTCGTCCGTGTTGTTCAGCAGCGCCCGCACGGTCGCCAGCAGCGCGGTCGCGTCCGGCCAGCGCTGCTCCTCCCGCGCCGCCCGGGCCTCCTTCAGCTTCGCCTCGGCCTGCCGTACGTTCTCCGCGGCGGCCTCCGGAACCTGCTGGAGGTCCTGCCAGCACGCCGCCGAGAACCGCCGCCGCAACTCGCTCAGCACCGGCTCCACCTGTCCGGCGCGGGTGGTCAGCGCCTGGGCGCGGGTCCGCAGCGACACCAGCCGGTGGTCGATCTCCGCCGCCTTCTCCGGCAGCCGCTCCGCCTCCGCGCTCACCGCGGCGGCCTCCCGGGCGACCCGCTCGGCGCGCTCCAGCGTCTCCGGCACACCGTGCTGTCCGGCGCCCTGGTTGAGCTTGGTCAGCTCGGGTCCGAGCGCGGCGAGTCGGGCGGCCAGGTCGTCCGCCCTGAGTCCCGCCTCCCGTACCGCGTCCAGCGCGTTCGACGCGGCGAGGAGCGACTGCCGGGCGCGCTCGACGGCCGGGGCCAGCCGGGCGAGCTGCGTCTCGGCCTTGCCGAGCAGCGGTCCGAGCCCCTGCTCGAAGCGGTCCAGCTCGGTCTTGACCCGGCTCAGCTCGTCCTTGGCCGCGGTCAGCTCCGTACGGGCCCGGGCGGCGACGGACGCCTCCAGCTCGTCCCGGTCCAGGTCGTGGGCGTCGACGGCGGTGATGTACTTCTGGCTCGCCTCGTCGATACGCCGCCCCAGCGCCTCGAACTCGGAGACCGCGCGCCGGGCGGCGGGGGAGTCGTCCACGGCCGTGATCGTCTCGATCGAGATCCGCAGATCGCGCTGGGCGGTGTCCAGCTCGTAGAACGCGGCGGCCGCGGCGTCCTTGGCCGCCTGAGCCTCGGCCCGCTGCCCCTCGGCCCGCCCCCCGAACCACCGCCGCGTACCGCCCCCGGCGAAGGCCGCGGGCAGCGCGAGGGCGGCGAGGAGGGGGAGGGAGACGAGGAGGAGCAGACCGGGGGCGCCCACCGCCTTCACGGCGTGAGCGGACTCTCCGGCGTGGGCGGGCTGTCCGGCCTCGGCGGACTCTCCGGCGTGTGCGGGGTCTCCGGCGTGTGCGGTGTCTGCCGGGTTGGGTCCCTGCCGGGAGGCAAGGGGGTGGCCCGACCGGGAAGGGGTCACGACCGGCGGGTACGACCGCGAAGGGGCCACGACCGGCGGGTACGACCGCGAAGGGGTCACGAACGGCGAGTACGGCCGCGAAGGTGTCGCCGTCACATCCCTCTCCCGTGCTGTCGTCCACTTGCCCGGCTGTCATTCTCCCACCGGTAAGGGACGAACACACGGGCCGGTCAGTTCGCGGTTCGCACCGTGATCTTTCCGTCGCCGGTGTGAGCGGAGACACGGTGCGGGCTGGAGGCGTCCCGGGGCACGTCCACGTGGACCGAGCCGTCACCGCTGCCGGTGGCCACCCGGTAGGCGGCGCGGGGCAGCACGATCGACACGGAACCGTCGGCGCTGCGGGACTCCACCAGGTCGGGTACGGCGCCGAGTTCGAGCCGCACCGAGCCGTCCTCGGTCCGGGCGCGCACCGTCCGCGCGTCCACGCCGAGGGCCTGGATGGACCCGTCGTCGCTGCGCAGGTCGAGCGGCCCCGAGGAGTCGTGGACCCGTACCGAACCGTCGGCGGTACGGATGCTCAGCGCCTCGCTGAAGCCGCGCGCGCTGACACTGCCGTCCCCGTCCCGGACGGTCACGGCGACACCGCTCGGCACGACGATCCGGTGCCGGGCGGAACAGTCGGTGATCACGCCGGAGCACTTCAACCGCAGGACCAGCCGGTCGTGGCCCTCCATGGCCCAGGTCACCTTCGGGTCCCCGCCGAGGGTGACGTGGCCCTGGAACCACCGGGTGACCTGGACCTCGCCCGGCCTCGCCGAGTCCGAGACGACGAGGTCGAGCGCGGAGTCGTCGGAGTCGACGGTCAGGGTCCGGCCGTGCAGGGCGAAGGAACGGTGGTCGGGATGCTTGTCGTCCGCCGCGGAGGCGCCACAGGCGGTGGCGAGCGCGAGGACGCCCAGCACGAGGCCCCCGACGCCGAGGGCCCGGCGGTTGCGTGCGCGGGCAGGTGTACGAGCCATGCTGATCTCCCCCTGAGACGTGCCGCGAGTCGCTCCGCGCGCTCGACCGAACCGGCCACGAAGCCACTCCGAAGCTATGCGGCCCGGCACCCGGGGCCCATCCGGTCCGCTCCCGGACGGGGGTGGGGTTAACCCCCGGCTCCCGTGCCGTCGCCATGGCACGGGAGCCAAGCCATGGCACGGGAGCCAAGCCATGGCACGGGAGCCAAGCCATGGCACGGAAGGCATGGCACGGGAGCCGGGTTTGCGGGTCAGGCCCCTCGGCAATGTAGGCTGTCGACTCGTTCTGGGCGCGTAGCTCAGGGGTAGAGCGCCGCCCTTACAAGGCGGATGTCGGCGGTTCGAAACCGTCCGCGCCCACCAGAGTGGTCAGCAGGTCAGAATGCCCCCGCCGTACTTGGCGGCGGGGGCATTCTGATGTCCTGGGCAGACCGACCCCGGCGGGGAGCGGGTAGCCGGGTGGTCGGCGCTGCCTGGTTCCGGTGCCACTGTGCCCGAACCGGGGGTCTAGACCCATTCCTCAGCGGGCGAGTGCGGCGGTCGGGCCGGTCCGGGGTACGCACTCAGCAGCAGCAGCAGCAGCAGCAGCAGCAGCCGGCGGCGGCATGCCCCGCGCTCAACGAAAGCCCCTCACCGACGGGGCCGTGCTCCCGCGCTCCGCTCTTCCGTCCCCGGGTGGGCATTCCACATGCGCCCGCCCGCGCATCCCACCGTCCGAGTTCGTCGCCCATACGCGCGGCTCCGATGCGTGACCCGGCTCGATCGGTCCTCCGCAGTCACCGCACATCACGTGACATCCCCCCTTGGAGCGGACACGGGGTAACGAGGCCGCATCGGGCACTGCGGTCCGCACTCGTACACCTCGACGCTCAGGTCGTGGGCCCCGCTCATGCCGGTGGCGCGGCCGACGGACCGGGCGCCGCGGCGTAGCGGAGTGGCGCACCAACAGCACGCATGCCCCGAGTACTGCGCTGCGTTCAGGCCCCGTGCCGGTGGCGGCTTCGGCATCCACGTCATGGGCGGCGATCGGCGAGAGGAACGAGGCCGTACCTGATCTGACAGGGATGGCAAGCGAACCGTCGGGTTCCGGGCCCAGGGGAGGAGGCGGTCTCCCGGTTCTGAATCAGCCGCAGGTCCCGCGTGATCCCGTTGTGCCACGCACAACGGCCGTAAGCGATGGGGCTGGTGGGCGTGCCCACGGTCTGCGTGTCGTCGGCCATGTCGACTCCAACCAGTCGGCCAAGCCCCGGGCCCTGCCAGGCCGCGGGGATTTTGTTGTCCGGCCTCACAGTTGTCTCGCCGCAGGGGCGTAACAACCGCATGCGGGGACCGTTAGGCACGGAGTGGAGCTAGCGTCGATTGCGTGCCGAACGTCCCAAGGGGGTACACAGCCGTGAACGAACCGTTGCAGCGGGCCATGGCGCGTGCCCGGATCACCGACCGCCAATTAGCAGAGCGCGTAAGCGTTGACGTGAAGACGGTCAGTCGCTGGCTCACCGAAGACGGACGGATTCCTCGCGCCCGTCATCGCTGGGCCGTGGCTGACGTGCTCGGAGAGGACGAGGGAGTGCTGTGGCCGGAAGCCGCCCGGAAAGCGGTCAAGCTGGGGCCGGACCGTGAGGTGATCTCGGTCTACCCCTACAGATCCGCGGTGCCCGCCTCCCTCTGGCGGACGCTCATCACGCGAGCCGAGCAGCAGCTCGACTTCGCCGGGTACACGAACTATTTCCTCTGGCTGGAGCAGGCCAACTTCGCGACGGCGCTCCGCCGCAAGGCAACCGGCGGCTGTCGCGTCCGCTTCATCGTCGGTGATCCGGACAGCGAGGTCACGCGGCAGAGGGAGCAGGACGAAGGGGTGGCCCTGTCACTGTCCACGCGGATCCGGGTGACGCTCGCCGAGCTGGAGAAGGTGCGGGAGCAGGTCGACGCCCGATTCAGCTCGGGGCACACCCATCTGTCCGTGTTCCGCTTCGACAACGACATGATCGTCACTCCGCTGCTCACCCACAGCGTGGGGCACGACGCGCCCACGCTGCACCTGCGGAGGTGCCAGGCTGACGGCATGTTCGACCGCTTCGCCTCGCATGTCGAGGAACTGTGGAGGCGCGGCTGGCCGGTTCGGGAGGAGCCCGATGGGCAGGCGTGACTACGAGGACGATCCGGACGCACCGGCCGCGAACAGCCTCGTGCCCGCTGCGTCGGTGGTCGTGGTCGATGAGGCCGGCCGGGTGCTGCTCCAGCGCCGGACCGACAACGACAGGTGGGCCCTGCCGGGCGGCCGGATGGAACTCGGCGAATCGCTGCCCGACTGCGCGGTCCGTGAGACACGCGAGGAGACCGGGCTCGACGTCGAGTTGGTCGGCCTCGTCGGCACGTACACGAACCCGGGACACGTCTTCGCCTACGACGACGGCGAGGTCCGGCAAGAGTTCTCGATCTGCTTCCTGGCCCGGCCGACAGGCGGCGAGTTGGCCGTGTCGGACGAGTCGACCGATGTCCGTTGGTTCACCCCGGACGAGACCGACGACCTGCCCATGGTCGCGAGCATCCGCAAGCGCCTCGCCGACTGGCGCACGGGCGAGTACCCGGTCTTCCGGTAGCTCAGGCTCCGCTCCGCGTGCGTCCGCCCACCGCCCGTGGGCGTCGTCGTCGGGGTCCGGAGACAGTGCGACCGTGCGTATGAGGCGGATCAGACGATGGAGTCTTGAGAGATGGAAGGGACAGACGCGCAACGCGTGCCGGTTCGGGCGGGGAATCAGCCGACCTCACGCCCTGTGCCGACACCGCTCAGTCGCAGGTCAGCCTCGTAGCAAGTCCGAGGTGCTCTTAGCCGCCCAGGCTGACGGCCAGCGGACGGCTATCGAGGGACAAGTCTCGTCGATCTTGGCCCCGCGGGCCAGCCCGCTGTCCTGCGCGCAGGGGAGAGACGTGCACCAGCCGTTCCTCAGCGGCTTCGGACGACCGCAGGGGAACGGCCCCACGGCCCCACCCCAAGCCTCCTGCCATTGCCATTGCCATTGTCGCGACGTCGCTGCCGTGGCCTTCAGACGTTGGTACGTTGCAGATGTGTGCTCCGTTCGCGGCTCTTCACGTCGGGGCGCCAGGGGCGTCCGGCATCCTGGCAGAGGGGGGACTATGGCCGACGAAAACGAGGACGTGTTCGCTGCTGGGGAGCGGTTGAACCGTCAGAAGTACGATGCTGAAGAACGTCAGCGGGAGGAACTGGTAGCCGAAGCGGCGGGGGTCTCTGCCTTCACGGAGAAGTTCAACACCTTCGCGCGAACGAGTGCGCGCAGACTGGACGAGGCCGGCGTGCCCTTGCTGACGGTGCCCTGGCAGGCTAAGCGTCCTGTCGGACCTCCGCCTAACTCATGGCTGGCGCGCAAGTTCTGGACTCCCGAGCCGCCCGAACGCGTGCCCGTGCATCACGCCTGGAAGCTTTCGTGGCTCTGGGTCAATGGCAACCGCTACAGCGACATCGGACGCCATCTCACTTGGGGGGATGTCTGGAGCCGCGGTGACAAAAGTGGTGAGTGGATCGGATATCCCATCCTTCTCCTCGATCCCCACGGCAACGTTACGGTGGGACTCACGGCGAAGTTCGAACCATCGCTGGGAGACGGAGGCCCCTTCCGCAACTACCTCTATTGGCCCTCGACGCCTCCCCAGCATGGCGGTCCGCCAGTCGGGGAACGCCTCTCCCGGGTTTCTCCTGAGGATCTAGTGCATTTCATGGGCGAAACCCGATACGTGTCCCACTGGACCGAGCCGGGCACACAGGCGTACCAGGACGAGAGCGATTCCGTAGCAGCACAGAACTCTGAGGCGGCCGCATCCTGCCTCGATCGGATGGCGGCGGGCGTCCTGCACATCATCGACGAGCACAAGGCAAAGGCCACGAGGGATCACGAAGCCAACCCGTGGCGTCATCTCGATCGGTGAGCCGTCGTGACGTGCTCGGGTCGACGACACAAGCCGGAAGCGGAGCTGCGCGTCCGCGCCGTGCGAGGCCAGGACGGGGCCCGCACGATGCTCACTTTCAAGGACGCCGCCGTTGACGAGGAGTCGGGGTCGAAGCCCGAGCACGAGACGGAAGTTGCCGAGGCGGACGCGGTGCACGCGGTTCTGCGGGGTCTCGGTCATGTCGAGACGAAGGAGACGTACACGGGGGCCGTGGGGGCACGGCGCGGTTGACCCCCTGGACGCACGAGTCGGCTCCGCCCTCCTGGGGTGAGTTCTAGGGGCGTCGCAACGTGACCTGATCAACTGGCTGTCGCCAACAGCTTGGTGAGACGCTCGGCCGAGGTATCCCAGCCGAGCGTTCTTGCGCGGCCGGCAGTTCAACTCGGTCGCGACGGTACTCAGTTCCACGCGGCTTGAGCGGACCAGGTCGGTGACTTTGGGAAGTGCTGCTGGAGAACGCCGTTCGTGTTCTCGTTCGAGCCGCGGTGCAGCATCGACATGAAGACGGTCAGCCGCTGACGGCATGTTCGACTGCTTACCTCGCACGTCGTCCAATGGCTAGCAGGGTGAGCGTGTGGTCCCAGTAGTCAGTCCCTGTAGTCAGACCTTCCGTTGATTTCCCCAGATCGCGTGGTCCAGTTCCCACGGTGTGCACGTCAAACGCCCCGCAGCCTCAGTGAGCAGGCTGGTTGCTTGGGCGGTGGTCATCGGGCGCTGCAGCACTCTTTGCAGCCATCGAAGGACCATGCGGTCCGGCTTGATGCGGCTGTCGTCCCCCAAGAGCATCCATAGGTAGGCGAGACGTGCACCCAGGCCATGGCCGGCAACCCCTGCGAGGTCACGCTCAACGTCCTTCAGCTTGTTCGGGTCAGCGAGCAGCGCGTTGGCGTCGGCCAGGGTTGCGACGCCGTGGGATATCAGGATCTCGGCATACTGACGGGCAGCCTTCGCCTTGAGAGGGGCATCGCGGTTCGCTCGTGTGCGTTGTCTGTTCTGCAGGACTTCGAGAGAGAAGGCCTCTTCGCCGTAGTTCCGGATATGCCTAACGAAGTCTTGAAGCGGTTGCTCGCCGGGGACAGGGAGTTCGGCACTCCCTGACAGCGGAGCGGAGATGCCGGCCCACGCCGCGTAGCGGCGGCAAGTAGGCACAGTGTGCCGCTCGTAGTGGGCGTTGATGGAGAAGACGGCGTCCAAGACGCACAAGGAGGTGTGGGCCCACCGAGGGCCTCGCGGTTCGAGGACCAGATCCCCCGCGGCAACGACTACTCGTTCGATGGCGTCCATCGAGCCCCCCATGCCGAAACGGGGAGACAGTGTCGCATAGGACGGCGCGGACAGGGCCGATAGGTACGTCCGCACACCACGGGGCGTCAACAGGGTCTCACTGGGCGCTGTGCGGCCGGGCTTGGGGCGCGCAGATGTCAGGCGCGTCCCCATTGCAATGGGCGCGAACGTGTTGGCCGGCCCCGGCGCTAACCCTCCTGCTGCGTAGGTGCCTTGCGGCCGATGGTCAAAGCCCATTTCACGTTGGAAGATGCCGTGACGGAGACAGTGCCGGGCTTTTCTGCGCCGGTGAGGTGTAGTTGGTTGTAGGTGGTGTCGACCGTTTTGCCGCACCGTAGCGCAAACGACGTGTGGGCCGGCGTCAGTCGCACCTTCAGCTTGCCATCGCCTTGGCAACTGACGGCGACGACCAGGGCGTAGCCCTTCCGCCCAGCCTTGTAAGGCAGTTCGGCGTTGCCGGTTCTCGTGCCGATATGGGCGGCGGGGATCTCGTCGGGGTCAAGGCGGGGCGCGGCGATCACGGCTGCGGGCGCTGACGGCGTGGTTGGGGCTGTCGTCGTGTCCGGCCGGCTCGCACGGCTGGAAGTGTGGTCGGGGCGTGCACTGTCGCTGTGGGGGCTACTGCACCCCGCCAGCGACAACGCCACAGCGGCGGCCACCGGAACGACTCCCCACAGTTTCATCGGCGCTCCCACAGCGCCCGGCCGATACGGCGCGGGGTCGGCCAGGGTCGTTGAGACCGTGACGTCGGATGTGGCATGTGCTTCGGTCATGGCGGTGCCCCCCTTACATGCAGCTCACCGCTGAGGCGAATCCGCCCCTGGGTGGTGTTTCGCCGGTGACGGTTGTGATCGTATGGAGTCACGGCCAACTCACAAGCATGTTCCGCCACTTCCTGAGCAAGATCTGAGGCGGACGCCGGAAGTCCGATTGGGCTGGTCCGGTAGTCACCTCACCTCAGTTGTTCCGCCAGGCCGACGATGATGCCCTCCGGGCCGCGGACGTAGCAGAGCAGGTAGATGTCCTCGAACCGGGCGATCTCGCCGACGAGTTCGGCGCCGTGCGGGCGCAGGCGGGCGACCGTGTCCTTGAGGTCGTCGACGGCGAACATGACGCGGTGGGTGCCCAGGATGTTGTGCGGCCGGTTGCGGACACCGTCGCTGATCGCCTCGGGGCTGCGGTACTTCGACAGTTCCAGGCGGCCGTGGCCGTCCGGGGTTCGGAGCATCGCGATGTCGCAGTGGACGCCGTCGAGGCCGGTGCACTGGTCGGCGACGGGGCCCTGGACCTCTGTCCTGCCCTCCAGCTCCATACCGAGTTCCTCGAAGAACGCGACGGCCGCGTCCATGTCCTCGACGACGATGCCGACGTTGTCCATCCGCTGAATCGCCATGTTGGCTTCTCCTTCTTCCTCGCGCGGCCGGTGGCGGCCGGGGGTGGCCGGGGGTGGGTACTGGTGTCCCTGGGACGGAGCCGAGGGACCGTTCTCGACATTCGCAGACTGCCGGGCTTCGAAGGTTCCGGACCGCGCCTCAAAGGGGGTTCATCCGGATGCGCCAATCCGCCGCCATGCCTTCCTCAGGCAGAGGCCGGCTGTGCCGCCGAGGCGCGTCACGGTCAAGTAGGGCTCGGACGACCGTATTTGCTGGCCATGCGGCGAGCAGGGCTGCCACAGTGATCGCCATGGAGCTGCCCCCCGACACCGTGCTCGTCTTCGATCGCGACGAGGACCTGCTCGCCTTCGAGTCCTCCGGCCACGCCACGAACTGGATCGAGGCGATCGACGTGGACGAGGGGGAGTACACGGCGGCGTACTCGCCGGCCGGTGGTGTCTTGGCGCTCACCGCTCCCGACGGGCCGGAGGGGGCGGTCGTCCTGGCCGGGACCGGCAGGGTCGACCTGGGTGATCTGGAGCGGAGGGTGGCCGCCTACTGGCGTCGCCACCAGGCGGGCCTGCCCCCGCGTGACCCGATCCAGACGGCGCGCTTCCTGATCGACAGGGACGGGCGGCCCCGCCGAGGGTGGTTCGGTCGGGCCGTCGGCTTGCTGCGGCGCGATCGTGGCGGGGGACGAGTAGCGCGGTCGTACGGGGGTGAGGGGGCGGCATGAGGATGTCGCCGCTTCTTCCGGTGCGGGGGGTGGGCAACGCCGCTGTAGGTCGTGTGCCGGAGATGCCCGGCGGCGAGGAGTGGTGCCCTTTCTCTCCACCGGCGCCCTGCTAACGCGCGGCCAGCCGTTCCAGTAGAACCGTGCTCCGCGCCAGCAACTCCCGCTCCTCGTCCGTGAGTTCGGCCTCGATGGCCTGTGCGAGCCAGCCGGCCCGGCGGCCGCGTTCCGCTTCGAGGGCGGCTCGGCCCGCGTCCGACAGTTCGACCAGGGACTTGCGGCCGTCCGTGGGGTGCGCCCGGCGGGTGATCAGGTTCTGTTCCATGAGCAGTCCCACCGCACGGGCCATCGACTGCGGGCGTACGCGCTGATCGGCGGCGAGGTCGCTGGTGGTCATGGCGCCGTTGCGGTCGAGTGCGCCGAGCACGGCCGCCTGGCCCAGCGGGATGCGGTCCTCGTGTTTGACGCGTCGGGTGAGCTTGCCCATCGCGGTGCGCAGTTCGGCGGCGATGGCGGCGGCTTCCTGGGCGGGCATACGGCACTTTATCCCGGAGGCGCGCGCCGCTGTGCGCCTGACCTGCGCAGCAGCGCCCGGCCGCTGGACGCCTGACCACACAGCGACACCGCGGCAATGCTGCACAGCAACCCTGCACAGCAACACTGCACAGCAATGCTGAACAGCAAAACTGAGCAGCATTGCTGTAGTGTTTGGTTCGCCGGGCTCGGCGCCAGCGTTGTCGCAGCAGGGGTCACGGCATACGGCAAGGGAAAGGAACTCCCATGTCCATCAAGGCTGTTCGAAGCGCCGTTGCGAGCGCTGCTCGGAGCACCGGCACCCCCATCGATACCGATGCCGATACCGGTACCGACACAGATGCCGATACAGCCATCGCCACCGTCACCGCCCGCCAGATCCTCGACAGCCGCGGCAACCCCACGGTCGAAGTCGACGTCGTCCTGGCCGACGGGTCCCTGGGGCGGGCCGCCGTCCCCTCCGGTGCCTCCACCGGAGCCCGCGAGGCCGTCGAGCTGCGTGACGGGGACGCCGCGCGCTGGCACGGCAAGGGCGTCGACCGCGCCGTGGCCCACGTCAACGGGGAGATCGCGCAGTCCGTACGGGGCCGGGACGCCGGCGACCAGGCGGGCCTCGACGCCGCGCTGATCGCCCTCGACGGCACCCCCACGAAATCCCGCCTGGGCGCCAACGCCGTCCTCGGCGTCTCCCTCGCCGTCGCCAAGGCCGCCGCAGTGGCCCACCGCCGGCCCCTCTACCGCTACCTCGGCGGCGCCGGCGCCCACCTCCTGCCGCTGCCGATGATGAACATCGTCAACGGCGGCGCCCACGCCGACAATCCGCTGGACTTCCAGGAGTTCATGATCGCGCCCGTGGGTGCGCCGACCTTCGCGGAAGCCGTCCGCATGGGCAGCGAGGTCTTCCACACCCTGCGCCGGGACCTGCTGGCCGCCGGGCACTCCACGGGCGTCGGCGACGAGGGCGGCTTCGCGCCCGCCCTGCGTACCGCCGAGGAGGCGCTCGACTTCGTGACGGCCGCCATCGAACGCACCGGCTACCGCCCCGGCACGGACATCGGCCTGATCATGGACCCGGCATCGTCGGAGTTCTTCCACGACGGGGTGTACGACTACACGGGCGAGGGCGTACGCCGCACTCCCTCGGAGAACGCCGACTACCTCGCCAGGCTCATCGACGCCTACCCGATCGTCTCCATCGAGGACCCCATGGCGGAGAACGACCTGGACGGCTGGCGCGAGCTGACCGCCCGCGTCGGCGACCGCTGCCAGCTCACCGGCGACGACGTGTTCTGCACCAACGAGACCCTGCTGCGCGAGGGCATCCGCACTGGCGTCGGCAACTCGGTTCTGGTCAAGGTCAACCAGATCGGAACCCTCACCGAGGCGCTCGCCACGGTGGAGACGGCCCACCAGGCGGGCTGGACGGCCGTCATGTCGCACCGCTCGGGCGAGACGGAGGACACCACCATCGCGGACCTCGCGGTGGCGACCGGCTGCGGCCAGATCAAGACGGGTTCACTCTCCCGCTCCGACCGGACGGCCAAGTACAACCAACTGATCCGCATCGAAGAGGAGTTGGGCACCGCGGCCCGCTTCGCGGGCGGTTCCGCGCTGCGCCGGGGCTGACGGCCGGGCGGGAGCCCTCCCCGAAAACCGGCGCCCAACCGCACACCCCCGAGCCGCGCTTACACGGTCCCACGCCCCGCTCGGACGGCCCCCGCCTCTCCTACGCGCCCCCGTCCCCCGCATGCTTCAACCCCATCCGCGCCTCCACCTTCTCCGGTGGGGCGACCTCCGACCAGAAGCGGTGGCCGGAGACGAAGACGGCCAGTTCGCGTTCGCGTTGGCGGAGTTTTTCCACCTCGGCCTGTTCGTCGGGGGTCCAGCCGGGGGACGCCGGGCGTTCCACCTTGCGCCAGCCGCCGGTGTCGCTGAAGCCGTCCAGCGGCTCGACCGACCAGGGGAGTCGTTTCAGCAGGGCCAGCAGCTCGGCCCGGACCTGATGCAGCTCCTCCTGGCCGGCCAGGAGGTCACTCGGGAAGTCATAGGTCGCAGCCACACGGCAATGGTACGCCTGTTCGATTTTGTGGTGCGAGTTCCTTCCGGGACTTCACGCGAACGGGTGTCGAGGGGTGCGCCCCGGATGTACCGGCCCCGGGAGGACGCACTCCCTCCGAGCTGCGAGAAGGGCGGGGGAGGGGGGAGGAGAGGGGGGATGGCGACAGGGGTGGAGGCGGGGGCGGCGACAGTGTGCAGAAAAGCTGTGCAGGAAAGCTGTGCAGGTGGAACTGGACAGTCTTGGCTGTTTAATTTACGGTGGCCCGCATGGCTCAGGACAGCACCCCTCCCTACGACCCGGGCGTCTCGGACTCCGCCGCCCGCGCCGCGCAGGACCTGCGGGTCGCGTTCAGCCTGCTCCGGCGCCGGATCCGCGAGGTCTCCGAGAAGCAGGACCTCACGCCCTCCCAGACGTCCGCGCTCATCCTCGTGAGCAAGAGCGGCGCCGCCACCGCCAGCGCGCTCGCCGCCGTCGAGGGCGTCCGGCCGCAGTCGATGGCCGCCACCCTCGCGGCCCTCGACCAGTACGGCCTCATCCAGCGCAACCCGGACCCCGGCGACGGCCGGCGGCAGCTCGTCACCCTCACGGAGGCGGGACGCGAGCGCGTCGAAGGCACCCGGGAAGCCCGCTCCGCCTGGCTCGCCCACGCCTTCGAGGAGCGCTGCACCGAGGAGGAGCGGCAGACGATCATCGCCGCGATGGCCCTGCTCGAACGGCTGACCCGCCCGTGATACCCACCCTCCGCGAGCGGCTCCAGCAGCGCTTCGCCGGCGACGCCGAGGCCGACCGCAGGCCGCCGCCCGACCGGTTCGACCGCCGGCTGATCGCGCCGATGGTCCTCGGCTCCGTACTGAACCCGGTCAACTCCTCGATGATCGCGGTGGCGTTGGTGCCGATCGGCAGCGCGCTCGGCGCGCCGCCGTCCCAGACCGCGTGGCTGGTCTCCGGCCTCTACCTCGCCACCGCCGTCGGCCAGCCCGTCATCGGCCGGCTCGTCGACATGTTCGGCCCGCGCCGCCTCTACCTCATCGGTACGGCCATGGTGGGCGTCGCCGGACTCGTCGGCGCCCTCGCCCCGAGCCTCGGCGTGCTCGTCGTCGCCCGGGTCCTGCTCGGGTTCGGCACCTCGGCCGCGTATCCCGCCGCGATGCACCTCACCCGCAGCGAGGCCGAACGCACCGGCCGGGACAGCCCGGCCGCAGTGCTCACCGCGCTCGCCGTCTCCGCGCAGACCGTCTCCGTGATCGGCCCCACCCTCGGCGGACTGCTCATCGGCCTCGGCGGCTGGCGCACCATCTTCCTCGTCAACGTGCCCCTGTCGCTGGCCTGTCTGGTCCTCGGCGCGGTCCGGCTGCCGAAGGCCACCCGGAAGGCCCGGCCCACCCGGAAGACCGAGGCCGGCCGGACGACCGAGGCCGGCCGGGCCGCCACGGCGGGCCCGGACCCCGCGGCGGACGCGAGCGGCCTGCCCACCGTCCCCGCGCCCGCCGCCCCCGCCCAAGCCCCCGCCGTTGTCCCCGCCGCCCGTGCCATCGACCTCCCGGGCATGGCCCTCTTCGCCGCCCTGCTCGGCTGCCTCATGCTGTTCCTCATGGCACCGCGGGCCGGGACCTGGTACCTGCCGGTGCTCGCCCTCGTCGCCGGCGCCGCCTTCGCGCGGCGCGAACTGCGCGTCCCCGAACCCTTCATCGACCTGCGGGTCCTCGGCGGCAACGGCCCCCTGCTGGCCACCTACCTGCGCCAGTTCCTCAGCTTCACCACCGCCTACGCCTTCCTGTACGGGTTCACGCAGTGGCTGGAGGAGGGGCGCGGACTGCACGCCGCCGGCGCCGGACTCGTCCTGCTGCCCCTGTCGCTCAGTGGGCTGCTCGTCTCCGCGGTCACCGGCCGGCGCGAGGCCGTGCGGGGCAAACTGGTGGTCGGCAGCCTCGTCCAGATCGCCGGATGCGTGGCGATGCTGACCCTCCAGGCGGGCAGCGCGATCTGGCTGCTGGGCGCGGTCGGCGCCCTCATGGGCGTACCGCAGGGACTCAACGGCCTCGCCAACCAGAACGCCCTCTACCGGCAGGCCGACCCCGCCCGCATCGGCTCCGCGGCGGGGCTGCTGCGCACCTTCATGTACCTCGGCGCGATGGCCGCCTCCGCGGCGGACGCCGCCTTCTTCCGGCACGGCGCCGACACCGGCGGCCTGCACCACCTGTCCCTTTTCATGCTCGCCGGAGCCCTGCTGCTCCTGGCGGTCACCGTGATCGACCGGTCACTTGGCACCCTCACCCCCCGAAAGGCCTGACCATGGCAGTCACCACACTCGACCCCCGCACCGCGCTCGTCGTCATCGACCTCCAGAAGGGCATCGTCGGCAGCCCGGGCCTCGCCCCGCACCCCGCCGCCGAGGTCGTGGAGCGCTCCGTCCGTCTCGCGGACGCCTTCCGGGGCCACGGCCTCCCGGTCGTCCTCGTACGCGTCACCGCCGCCGCCGACGGCGCGGACGCCGTGCCCGGCCGCAACGAGGCCGCCTCCCGTGGCCGCAGCTTCCCCGAGGGCTGGGACGTCATCGTCGACGACCTCGCCGGCCACCCCGAGGACATCACCGTGACCAAGCGGAACTGGGGTGCCTTCTACGGCACCGACCTCGACCTCCAGCTCCGCCGCCGCGGGATCACCCAGATCGTGCTGACCGGCATCGCCACCAGCATCGGCGTGGAGTCCTCCGCCCGGGCCGCCCACGAGCACGGCTACCACGTCACCCTGGCCACCGACGCCATGTCCGACATGAACCCCGAGACGCACCGCAACAGCGTCGAGCGGATCTTCCCGCGTCTCGGCGAGACCGGCACCACCGACGAGATCCTCGAACTGCTCGACAAGTCCCGCGTCTGAGCCGGTAGTTCGGGCGGTACGCCGGGACAGGACAATGCCCGGGGCCGTGGATCGTCGGCGGGCCAGGGTAAGGCGCAGGGCGAGGGTAAGGGGCAGGGCCGGGACCGGAGTCCTCGTGAACTCCGGCCCCGGCCCCGGCCGTTCAGGGCAGGCGCCCGCCTCAGCCCTCCGTACCCGCCGCGCCGCCCGTCCCCGTACCCGACCCCGGCGTCAGATCCCGTACGAGACCCGCCGCCACCGGTACCGGTACCCCGGCCCGCTCCGCCGCACGGAGCAACGCGCCGCCGATCGCGTCGAGTTCGAGGGCGCGGCCACTCTCCGCGTCGCGCTGCATCGACGACTTGGCGCCCGGCGGGAACGCGTCGTAGCGGGCCAGCGCCGCCGCCGGGTCGGCGGGGGCGCCGGACGCGCTGCTGACCGCCGCCGTCTCCTCGACCAGCGCGGTCAACTCCTCGCGGTGCAGGGTCCGTACGTCACCCAGCGGCAGCCCGTAGCGCGTGGTCAGCAGGGCGAACGGCGCGAGGAACGACATCTTCGCCCACAGTGCCGGCGCCTCCTCGTCCTCGACCCGGACGCGCACCCCGGCCTCCTCCAGCGCCGCGGCGAGCGCGTCGACCCGGGGGCGGGAGGCCGTCTCGGCGGTCAGGTCGACCTCGGCGAAGGGGCTGCCGTGCTCGATCACGCCCGGCGCGACCCGCGTCGACTCCACGCGGATCACCGCCGGGGAGACCTGCTCGGGGCGGTAGCGCTCCCGCAGCAGCGCCGGGTGCTCCACACCGTTCAGGAACGGGACGACGAGCGCCTCCTCGCCCAGCACCTTCGCGGGGACCCGCTCCAGGGCGGCGCCCAGCGACGTCGCCTTGACGGAGACCAGCAGCGCGTCCACCGGCTCGCGCAGTTCGGTGTCCGCCGACACCCGTGCCGTGAAGTTCCCGAACAGGCCGCTGCGCACCTCGATGCCGTCGGCGGCCAGCGCCCGCGCGGTGTCCTCCCCGGCCAGGCAGATCACCCGGTGTCCGGCCCGGGCCAGCAGCGCGGCGAGCAGTCCGCCCACGCCCCCGGGGCCCAGTACCGCCACGGTCAGCCGGTCGTTCGTCATACGTCCTCGCTCCTCCCCACGGGGCCCGAGAGGGCCGCCCGTTCATGATCGGCACAAGCCGGCTGCCCGTGCCGCTATTCCCCGCGCCCGGTCCGGCGCCCTGTTTCCTGCCGCCCTGCGGGCCGATTTCGTGCGGGCGCCGCACGAGCGCGCCGGGCGCGCGACACTGGACGCATGTGCCGCAGCATCAAGACCCTCCGCCCGCCGGCGATCCCCGAGGAAGCGACCGACGACGAGATCCGCGCCGCCGCCCTGCAGTACGTGCGCAAGGTCTCCGGGTTCCGCGCCCCGGCCGCCCACAACCAGGAGGCCTTCGACCGTGCCGTCGAGGCGGTCGCCGCCGCGACCACCGACCTCCTGGAAAGCCTGGAGGTACGGGGCGTGCCGGCCCGACGCGCCGGATAGCGCACGCGACGGCCGGGCGCCGGTGCGCCGTCCCGCCGTACGGGGAGACGGCCGGGCGCCGGTGGGCTGTTCCGCCGTGCGGGGAGACGGCCGGGCACCGGGGGCTGTTCTCGTACGGCGGGGCGGCCGGGCGCCGGTGGGCTGTTCCGCCGTACGGGGAGACGGCCGGGGGCCGGGGGCTCTTCCCGTACGGGGAGACGGTGAGGCGCCGGTGGGCGGGTCCCGTGCGCCGGGACGGTCAGGCGCCGGCGCGCTGTTCCCGTACGGCGGGACGGCGCACCAGATAGGCCGCGCCCGCCCCGGCGACGAACAGCGCCCCGAACGAGACGCCCGTCGCCAGCCAGGTGGCGCCCAGCCACTGGCCGCCGAAGTAGCCGAGGCCCACGCTGTACCCGGCCCAGGCGCAGCCGGCCAGCGCCGACCAGGGCAGGAACTCGCGGACGCGGCGGTGCGCCGCGCCCGCGCCGAGCGAGACGACCGAGCGGCCGGCCGGCGCGAAGCGCGCGACGACGACCAGCACACCGCGCGCCGGGCCACCGCGCGCCAGCACCTCGCCGAGACGTTCCTGCGCCTGGGTGAGGCGGCGCGAGCGGGCGATGGCGCGGTCCAGGCGTTCGCCGCCGCGCCAGGCGAGGCGGTAGGCCACCAGGTCGCCGAGGACCGAGGCGGTGGCCGCGCAGAGGGTCAGCACCAGCAGGTCGGGGACGGCGTGCGGAACGGCGCCGGTGGCGGTGCCCGCCGCGGCCGTGCCCGCCGCGGCCGTGGCCGCGGTGATCACCAGGACACCGCTGGGCAGGACCGGCAGGAACACATCAAGGACGACGGACACGGCGACCGCCGCGTAGATCCATGGGCTGCCCGTCAGCGACCCCACACTCTCCAGCACCGAAACTCCCCCGGAATCCCCCGTAGGCACGGACCATGCCGCGATGTCGCGGGGAGCGGCAGGGGCGGCCAGTAACAGCCATACAGCGTACGCCGAGGACGGGCCCGGAGATCCACGGGGGCCACATGTGTCGATCACAGCACGTTCACCTGTCCGCACGCTCCGCCCGCCGCCGGGGCGGACACGACGGCGCCCGCCCCTGGTGACCGGGGCGGACGCGTCGGGCGGACGGAAGGGCGAGCGGGCGGCCGGAAGGACAGGCGGGCGGGCCCGTCCGGCCCGGTGCGGTCCGGACCGGTCCGGACCGCACCGCACCGGACCGGTGCGTGGCCTCCGGTGTCCCGTGTCCGGTGCCGGGTGTCCGTGGGGTCAGGCGGTGACGGGCTCCGAGGCGCGCTGGTCCTCCACGGCCGCGGGCGTACGGGCGCCGAGCAGCCGGTCGAGGCCGAGCGCGCCGGAGCCGGTGAAGACCAGCAGGAGCATGGCCCAGCAGAACAGCGCGGACAGCTCGCCGCCGTTCTGGATCGGCCACAGCGCCGCCGACTGGTGCACGTCGAAGTAGGCGAACGCCATCGAGCCGGAGGCGATGAACGCGGCGGCGCGGGTGCCGAGGCCGAGCAGGACGAGGGCGCCGGCGACGAGCTGGATGACGGCCGCGTACCAGCCGGGCCAGGTGCCCGCCGTGAGGGTGCCGCCGTCGGTGCCCGCCGCGCCGCCGAGCACGCCGAAGAGCGAGGCGGCGCCGTGCGCGGCGAAGAGCAGGCCGACGACGATCCGGAACAGTGCTATGGCGTACGGCTGGGCGCTGTTGAGGCGTCCGGTCATGGGGGAACTCCTTCGGTCGGATCCGGCCGGGCGGGCCGGACCGTGGGGACGGAACCGAGTGAGCCACCAACGTTAGGTGAGCCTAATCTATGCTTGCAAGTTCAACATTCGGCCACGGGTGCGCCTCCGTTCGCGGTTCCGCTTCGGCCGTAGCCGCACGTAGCGCGGCCCGCGCCAGCGCGTCGGCGTCCGAGAGGGTGACCGAATCCACTCCGGGTCTCGCACCCGCCGTCGTCACCCAGTGCACCCCCTCCGTGGGCACCCCGAACGCGAACCTCCGCGCGTGCGCACGGCCCTGACGGTCGATCAGATGGTACGGCCGCTCGGTGACGTCCAGCCCGCCGGTCTCGTAGCCGTCGACCGTGTGCGGACGGCACCCGCCCGTCTTGAGCAGCCGCGCCAGGAGTTCGTCCCCGGTGCGCCGCACATCCGGTTCCGGTAGCCGCGCCTCCACGAGCGTCGTCGCGCGGACGGCGGAGCCGGGGACGTCGGGCGAACGCGCCACCCAGGCCCCGTCCTCGGCCCGTACGTCGAGCCGTGGGCCGATCACCTCCACCACCCCCGCCTCGATCAGCGCGGCCAGCTCCTCGATCCGGCCGCGCGGCGGGCCGATGGACAGGAACGCGTTCAACGGCGTGTACCAGCCGTCCAGATGGGAGCGGCGCGACTCCCCGGACAGACCGCCGTGGTCCACGATCCGGCGCAGCTCGTTGCGCAGGTCCCGCAGCACGTCGAGGGCCGCCTTCAGCGGACCGGCCACATTGCCGAGCGCCGCCTGCGCCGCGTCCTCGCGCAGATGGCCGAGCAGCCACTCCCGCCAGTCCGCCGGACCCGTGAACTCCCGCCCGCCGTACGGCCGGGAGGCCCGCTCCCAGGACCAGCGATCCGCCTCTGCGACCCCGAACTCGCCCAGTACGCGCGCCTCTTGGGCCGTGCCGTGCGGGGTGGCCAGGAAGCGCGCCCGGAAGGCCTCGGCGCGGCCGGAGGCCGCCAACAGCCGCTCGTAGTAGACCGTTTCGACCTCCTTGGCGACCAACGGCCATATCTCCCGCAGGAAGTCCGGCGCGTCACCGGAGTCCGCGCGCTTGCGGAAACGGCCGATCACGTCGTCGGTCAGCACGAGCGGGAGGTGCCGGCCGTAGGGGCCCTTCGCGTTGTCGCCGCGCGCCTGGTACGGGATACCGCGCCGCGAACCGGCGTACAGGCGCGGCTCGTTGCCCGACGGCACATAGCGCAGCCCGCCGTCCGCCCGGACGAACCGGCCGCCGCGGCCCTGCGTCAACAGGGCCATGTGATCGAAGAAGTTGAGCCCGAGACCGCGCAACAGGACCGGCTCGCCCGGCGCGATACCGGCGAGGCCGACGTCGGCGGGGTTGGCCGGCGGGATGTGGCGCAAGCCGTACCGCGCCGCGTCCGCGGCGAGCCCCTGCTGCGCCGCGTCGGGAAGCACCGGCAGATGCCCCTGGGCCAGCACCACGGCGGCGAGGCCGGTCAGCGTACGGCCGTCGGACAGGGCCAGCGTCTGACGGCCGCCGGGCCCGTCGGTGAGCCGCAGCGCCCGGGCCGCGTGCACCTCGACCCGCACCTCGGGCGGCGCCCCGCGCACCACCTCGGCGAACACCCACTCCAGATAGCGGCCGTACTGGGCGCGCGTCGGATACGCGTCCGGGCCCAGCTCACCGCCCGCCCACGCGTGCAGACTCGGCCCCGGACGGACGGGCCCCGAACAGTCCACGCTCTCGTCGGTGAACAGCGTCACCTGCGAGGCCACGGTGTTCATCAGCAGACACGGCGATTGCCCGGTACGCCACACCCGGCCGGGGCCCGGCGGATACGGGTCGACGACATGGACCGTCAGTCGCGCGCCCGGCGCGAGCAGCTCTGGCGCGGACGCGCAGAGGCGCTCCAGGACGCTCGTGCCGCGCGGACCCGCGCCGACGACGGCCACGGAGACCCGCGACGACCGGACGGGCACGGAGACCCGCGAAGACCGGACGGGCGCCGGGCATCGCGGTGTGACGGGGGCGACGGGTGCGGCGGAGCGGTGGGGGGAGGGCTCTGCGGACAAGGGTGTGACTCCCGGGCGTGGGGGCGCAGGACGGCGGACCAGGACGGCGGACCAGGACGGCGGACCGCCCACGGGAAGCGGACGGTCCGCCTCATCATGCCGCCGGGCGCTGTGCGCGCCGACCCCGGAGCGAAGGATCGGCACCCGGTGTGGGATGCGTCACGATCATCGGGGACAAACAGCCCAACAACCAGGTGAAAAGGCCCTATTGCGGGGCGAGTACGGACTCCCGCACCGTCCGCAGCCGCGCGCCCCCGCCCGCCTTCCCGCCGCGCCCCGCCACCGCCTGTTCCAGACGCAGCGACGCCGAACGCCCCCGCAGGGTCAGCGTCATGAGCTGGTTGCCGAACCAGGGGCCGCCCGTACGGCTCCAGTCGACCGACCCCGGCGCGCACCGGCCGTGCCGGGCCAGCGCGTCGCCGAGCCGCCGGGCGAGCCGGCTCCAGCCGAACCGGAAGCCGAGGCGTATCTGCGCCGGCACGGAGTTGTGGACGGGCGAGCAGGTCAGCTGGAGCACCCGGGAGGCCGGCTGCCGGGCGGAATCGGCCCAGACCGGCTCGGCCACATAGGCGTGGTGCACGTCCCCCGACAGCACGCACACGGTCGCCGGCGCGTGCTCCCCGGACCCGGCGTCCGCCACCAGATCCGCCAGCTCCTCGAACGACTCGGGGAACGCGGCCCAGTGCTCCAGGTCCGCCGCGCGCCGCAGCTTCTCGCCGAACCGCGCCCAGCGCGGCCCCCGTTCCCCGCGGCACAGCGCGGCGTCCCACGCCTCCGCCTGGTGGATCAGCGGCGGCAGCAGCCAGGGCAGCGAGGTGCCGATCAGCAGATGGTCGCGGGTGTCCGGCGCGTCCAGGGCCTGTTCGCGCAGCCAGGCCGACTCCCCGGCGTCGAGCATCGCCCGGTCCTGTTCGGCCAGCACCCGGGCCGCGCGGCTGTCGACCATCAGGACCCGGGTCCGGCCGAAGTCGCGGCGGTAGCTCCAGCGGACCGAGGCCGGATCGGCGTCGGCCTGCGCCGCGAAGCCCCGCAGCACGTCCGTACCGTCGGGCGTCTCGCACACCGCCGCGTACAGCAGGTCGCGGGAGAGTTCGCCGGGGGAGAGGTTCCCGAGGTGCTGGTGCACCCAGTACGACATCAGCCCGCTCAGGATCCGCTCGCGCCACCACGGGGTCGCGCGCATGTCCTTCACCCAGGCCTCGCTGGTGTTCCAGTCGTCGATGACGTCGTGGTCGTCGAAGATCATGCAACTGGGCACCGTGGACAGCAGCCAGCGGATCTCGGGATCGAGCCAGGACTCGTAGTAGAGCCGGGTGTACTCCTCGTAGTCCGCGACCTGGTCGCCGGGCGGCTCGGCCGGGTCGCGGCGGGCGGCCATCCACGCGCGGGTCGCGTCCGAGACCTCGTCCGCGTACACCTGGTCGCCCAACAGCAGCAGTACGTCCGGGCGTTCGCCCTCCGGGTCGGCGGCGACGCGGCCCGCGAGGATGTCCAGCGCGTCGGGCCCCGCCGGGTCCTTCTCGTCCGCCGGCGGCGCCGCCCAGCGGCAGGAGCCGAAGGTGACGCGCACGGGGGTGTCGTCCCCCGCGAGGCTCCGCACCACCGGGGGCGGGAATTCCGACTCCGGCAGCGGCCACACGCCCTCGCCGTCGAGCAGCACCTCGTACGCGGTCGCCGTCCCCGGTGTCAGACCGCTCACCGGCACCAACGCGTAGTGGTGGCCGGCGACTTGGAACGTACGGGCCGATCCCGACGTCCCGTCCGCGCAGCGCACCTCGGCGGTGCACGGCCGGCTCGCCTCGACCCAGAAGGTCGCCGACGAGCCGTCGACATACCGCAGCAGCGGTCCCAGGCGCAGCTCGGCCATGTGATCACCCTCCTCCGTCGCCCCGTACGGTACGGAACGACGGAGGAGGTGGCGAGGGGGCCGGACGCCGGGGGAGTGCTGTGGGGGGAGCGGCGCCCGGCGTCCTCGGGAGCGGCGCCCGGACTCCTCGGGGGAGCCGGCTGTCGCTCACGGCCGCGTCGGGCCGGGGCTCAGCAGCCGTTCAGGACCGAGCTGAGCTTGGACTTCTCGGCGGAGTCGACCTTGAGGTTGTAGTAGTACTTCACCTGCACCCAGGCGCGGACGTACGTGCAGGCGTACGAGCTGAGCGGGGGCATCCACTCGGCCGGGTCCTTGTCGCCCTTCGCCTGGTTCACGTTGTCCGTGACGGCCAGGAGCTGCGGGCGGGTGACGTCGTTGGCGAAGGCCTGGCGCTGCGCGGTGGTCCAGGCGCTCGCGCCGGAGTCCCAGGCCTCGGCGAGCGGCACGAGGTGGTCGATGTCCAGGTCGGAGGCGGCGGTCCAGTTGGCGCCGTCGTAGACGGAGTGCCAGGACCCGCTGGTGGCCGTGCAGGCCGAGTTGGTGACGACGTTCGTACCGTCGCGCTTGAGGATGTACTCACGAGTGTTGCAGGTGCCGCTGATGGTGATCCAGGTGGGGAACAGGTCCCGGTTGTATCCGCTGCGGTTCTCCGTCGCGACGGTGAGGGACGCGAGGTAGGTCCGCGCGGTGGCCGCGCTGACCGGGGTGGGGAGGGCGGCGGACGCGGTCGGGCCGTTGAAGACACCGGCCATGGCTATCAGTCCGGTGACGGCCGCGAGTATGCTCAGCCGTCGACGCGCGTAGACCTTGGGCATGTGAACTCCCTTGGGGCGTGGGGGTGTTGGGGTGCGGGCGAAGGAATGCTCGCGGGGGTGTGTTGCCGTGGGGTGTGGGGGCGGTTAGAAGTTAGTGACGTGTGCATGACATGACAAGGGGTGGGGGTTTCCGGGTTTTCCGGGGGCCGGGACTTTCGGCCCTTCGGGGGGCGGGCGGGCGTCGCGTACTATGGACGGCGCAGAAGGGGAGTAGCTCTTCGCCGGACCGTCGACATACTGCTCAGCTCGTCTGAGCCGGCGCCCGGAGGCAGACCTCGTTCCACGGGGCCGGCCAGCGAGACCTTCGGCAAGCAGTGCACATGCCCGTGCCGGGCCGCCTTCGGGCCTCCGGCGGGGGTGCTTCCGCCCGTACCTGTCGGTGCGGGTACCGCTGTGCGCTGCCGTGCCGAGGTGTCGCGCAGTGACCACACGCGCAGTCGCAACACTCTCGGTGGGGCAGCCCGACCGATTGAGGAATTTTGATCAGCTTCAGCGTGATGGCGCTCGTCTTCGGTGTCGTCTTCCTTGCCGAGCTGCCGGACAAGACCGCCCTCGCCGGCCTCGTCCTCGGCACGCGCTACCGCGCCTCCTACGTCTTCGTCGGTGTCGCCGCCGCGTTCGCCGTCCATGTCGCCCTCGCCGTCGCGGCGGGCAGTGTGCTGACCCTGTTGCCGCAGCAGATCGTGCACGCGGTGACCGGTGTGCTCTTCCTTGGCGGGGCGGCCGTGCTCCTGATGAAGAAGGACGAGGACGAGGGGGAGGTCCGCCGGCCGGAGAACCAGAGCTTCTGGAAGGTCTCCGGGGCGGGCTTCATGCTCATTCTTGTCGCCGAGTTCGGCGACCTCACCCAGATCATGACCGCGAACCTCGCCGCCCGTTACGACGACCCCCTGTCGGTGGGGCTCGGTGCGGTGCTGGCGCTGTGGGCGGTCGCGGGGCTCGGCATCGTGGGCGGCAAGGCGCTGATGAAGCGGGTGCCGTTGTCGTTGATCACCAAGGTGGCGGCGCTGTTGATGGTGGGGCTGGGGGTCTGGAGCCTGTACGAGGCTGTGGCGGGCTGAGGGTTCGCTGCGGGGCGCTGGCGCTGGCGGTTGCGGCTCCGGTCCGGTGGGGGGCCGGGTCCGCGCCGGTACATCCGGCCGTCGCCGCTGAACTGGCAGCGCTGAACGCCGCCGCCGAACTCGACTGGTCCCGGGCCTGCGTGGACGGCTCCCGCATCCGGGCGAAAAGGAGGTGCCGACACCGGTCCGTCGCCGGTCGGCCTGACCTTCGGCACCTTCAGCTATCTCAGCGGGGCGCAGATCACGTGCCCATCCGTGTACAACTTCGGGTTGTACGCGAGCATGGTGCCGTTCCCGGTCTCGGGCGGAGGCAAGCGTGCTCTGGAAGAGGGGGACTTTACCTCCTTCCAAGGGCAATAAACTTGCCGTCCTGGAAAACCGTCACGGTGGATATGGTTCACGTGATTGAGAGGCATACAGCGGACGGAAAGATTTACTTGAAGGGTTGGAGATCGAGATGTGGTTGGACAGGGAAACAAAGGTCATCGAGACCGCTTACCCCGTCTGGCGCTAGCTGTGGGGTTCGCTCTCCGCTGCGATGCGGATTCCCTGGAGATTTCCAATTCGGGAACCATCTGGGGCGGTGTGTGGATCGAGGCCGGTGGTGAGGCATTTCCTCAGGTCGGCTGGAACGACATGTCCGTTGCTTTCGCTGTCGAGCTGGGGATTGCACTCATGGGTGCCGGGGGGAGTGACTCCTCGTCAATGCGTGTACGTTTCTATGACGGCCCCTTCTGGGTGATGGTCGGCGGATCGGGCACCGGACAGCTCGTCCTGACGCTTGGGGGACCCCATGAGAAGAAGGTGGTAACGCTTCCCGCGGTCGAGGCCTTCGAAAGCTTCATCTCGACAGCTTCGGGACTGCTCGATGCATGTCACGCTCGAGGGTGGGGCGGCAATCGGGACGTTGTCCGCCTTGAAGGCGTTGTGGCGTCAGTCGATCGGTAGCTGCCGAAAGGATTGTAAGGGTGCCCTTAACTGACCATTTCAGAATGAACTTCAGCGTCGGCACCCTGTCGAGTTACACGCCGTCGTCGAGGGCGTACAGGTCGCGGCTGCGCGGCAGGCCTTCAACCAGGTCCAGGATCGCTTCGTGGAGTAGGCCGTTGGTGGCCAGCACCGTCATGTCGCCCTCCAGTACGGGCCCGCCGCCTAGGTCCGTCACCCGGCCGCCAGCCTCCGAAACGATGATGGGCATGGGTGCCACGTCCTCGTAACCCATGGGTGGGCCGGCGATCACGACGGCGTCCGCGCGGCCGGTGACGAGGTCAACGATGCAGCCCATCGACGCCATCAGGAACACCTGACGGTGGAGAGCGGTGAGGAGTTCCTCCGGCCAGCCGGCCGGGTTGAGTGCCTGAGTCCTCGCTCCGCCCACGCTGGTCCGCTCGGTGACTCGGGCGCGGTGGCCCGACTTCAGGTCCGGGCTCTCCCCGGTCAGCACCCAACAGCCCAGGCCCCGCCCGGCCACGACCATCTGTCGGCTCATAGGCATGTTGATCACCCCGACAGCGGGACCGTACTCGTCCTCGTAGGCGATGTCGTTCGAGAACAGCGGCCACCGGCGAGTGAACGATGTGGTGCCGTTGATGGGGTCGATGATCCATCGTCTCCCTGACACCCCGGCGGTCGAGCCCCTCTCCTCGCCGTAGATGGCGTCCTCGGGCATACGGCGGGCCAGCTCGTCTCGGACCAGCTCTTCGACTGCGAGGTCGATCTCGGTTACCTCGCTGCCGTCTTCCTTGCGGCGACTTCCCCACTCTCCGAAGAAGCCCTGGGCGGACACCTGGCCAGCCCGCGTGGCCAAGCCGACAGCGAAGTCGAGAAGCTCTCGGTCAGCGGGCGGAGCGTCGAATGTGTGATCCATCCGGTGAGCCTGTCACGGCTCCCGGCACCAAGGTGCATTCTTCCTCAACCGACCAGTTCAGGGCGACGTTCGGAGTCGGCGTAGGCAGATGATGCTGCAGGCGAGTTGGAGTAGACCGAGGTGGAGATCGGCGCGTACTTCGTAGCGGATCCGTAGGCGTTTGAACTGGTGGAGCCATGCGAAGGTCCGCTCGACCACCCACCGGGTCTTCCCCAAGCCGGAGCCGTGGGCAGTGCCTTTGCGGGCTACTTTGGGTGTGATGCCCCGGGCCCTGATCAGGCGGCGGTACTTGGCGTAGTCGTAACCACGGTCGCCGAACAGGCGCTTGGGCCGGTGGCGGGGTCGCCCGCGAGCACCGCGGATGTGCGGTATCGCGTCCAGCAGCGGAATCAACTGGGTGACGTCGTGACGGTTCCCGCCCGTCAGGGACACGGACAGAGGTGTTCCGTGCCGGTCGGTGATCAGATGGTGCTTGCTGCCCGGACGAGCGCGGTCGACTGGCGAAGGCCCGGTGTGAGCCCCCCTTTGAGAGCCCGGACGTGGGAGCCGTCGACCGCCGCATCGTCCATGTCCAGTAGTCCGGTTTTGCGCAGGTCCGCCAAGAGGACCTCGTGCAGGCGCGGCCAGACTCCTGCCTCGGTCCAGTCCCGAAGCCGCCGCCAGGCCGTCACGCCGCTGCAGCCGATCCGCTCAGCTGGCACGTCGGCCCAGCTCACCCCTTTGCGCAGCACGTAGACGATCCCGCGCAAGGCAGCCCGGTCCTCCACCGGCAACCGCCCCGGATACCGACGACGACGCGGCGGGCGAGGAGGAAGCAACGGCGCTACGCGGTCCCAGAGGTCATCGGGCACAAGATCATTCGCCATTGTGGAAGTCTGCCCCAGCCCACGCCACAACAAGTCCCCCACCAACTCATTCTGAAATGCTCAGTAAGTGACGGCCATCTAACGTACCGGTACGGCCCCTTCCGCCGGATGCCGGCTGCGGACCGTGCGTGGCTCGCGATATTTCAGCCCCTCCGGCGCTCGCGAAAATTCCAGCCCCTCCGTCGTTTGAGGAGCGGGGTCTGAGGTGGAGCCCCAGGGGTGGGACGGGCAGGGGTGGAGGGGGTGGGGAACGTCTTTGAGCCCCTGCTCTCGGCGACGGTTCGAGCCCCGGCCCGGGGTTTCGGGTGGGTGTACCGGGGGTGTCTCCGTGGGGGAGCGGGGGTTGACCCTGCGGGGCCGATGGCATAGGGGCTGGTCAGGGGCGGTGGCGCCGTCGCCGCTCGTTTTGTATCGTGAAGGAACAAAGTGGCCCCCGCCCGCACCTCCCTGACCGGTGGGCGGGGCCGCCTTGTTTCCGGGGGGACTCTTGAACCCCCTACCCGCACCCTGGAGCATGCCGATGACGACGGCCACGACCGTTCTGACCGCCCGCGCCCTCCTGCTCGACATGGACGGCACCCTCGTCAACTCGGACGCCGTCGTCGAGCGCTGCTGGCGCCGCTGGGCCGACCGGCACGGGCTGGACGGGGACGAGGTCATGAAGGTCGTCCACGGGCGGCAGGGCTACGCCTCGATGGCGGTGCTGCTGCCCGACCGGCCCATGGAGCAGAACCACGCGGACAACGCGCGCATGCTGGCCGAGGAGACCGCCGACATGGACGGCGTCGTCGAGGTCCCGGGTGCCACCGAGTTTCTTGCCTCGCTCGCCGGGGTTCCGCACGCCCTTGTCACCTCCGCGGACGTGGGTCTCTCCACCGCGCGGATGGCCGCTGCCGGGCTGAAGCTTCCCGATGTGCGGGTCACCGCCGAGTCGGTCGGGGCCAGCAAGCCGCATCCCGAGGGGTTCCTCAAGGGGGCGGCCGAGTTGGGGGTCGCGCCTGAGGACTGTGTCGTCTTCGAGGACTCCGGGGCGGGGATTTCCGCCGGGCGGGCTGCGGGTATGCGGGTGGTCGGGGTTGGACCCCGGGCCGGGGTCCATGGGCCGGACGTGCTTGTCCGTGATCTCACTCAGGTGCGGGTCGAGGTCGTCGGGGACGGGACTGTTCGGCTGCACATCGGCTGAGCGGGGGAGAGGGGAAGGAGAGGGCTGGGGTGAGGTTTTTCGCTCCCCCTCCGCCCCTGCCCGTCCCACCCCTGGGGCTCCGCCCCCAGACCCCCGCTCCTCAAACGCCGGAGGGGCTGACATCTCTGCCCGCACCCGGCACGGTCCCGTCCCGCCCACCAGCCTGCGTCAGGGCTGTGACGTCTCCGACTCCAGGCTCGCCCGGGTCGCCGGGCCGTATACGCCCGCCGGGTCCGACGTGATGCCCCGGGCCCACTGGTACCAGCGCACCGCGTCTTCGAGGTGGCGGTCGAAGTAGCCGTCCGCGTCGCCCATGTACATCCTCAACTGGCGCATGCGCAGCTGGAGTTCGGTCACCTCGGCGCTGTTGTCGCCGCGCCGCAGGGTGGGGCCGGGGGCCAGGCCCGGCTGGGCTCCCGTGGTCTGCGGCGACTCCGTCGCGGTGGCCGTCGCGGTCGCGGGCGGCGGGGTGGGGGACGAGGGCGCCGACTCCGACGCGGACGCCGACGCGCCGGCGGACTCCGGCGCCGAGGGCGAGGGGCTCGCGCTCGGCGACGACGCCGGGGCCTCGGACGCCGACGCCGTGGGTGACGTACTCGCCGAGGGGGCCACCGACCGCGCCTTCGGCGACACGTCCGGCACACTCGCCCGTACGTCCTCCGGCAGCGCGCTGTCCCGCGCCGGGGTGTCGTACGAGAGCAGGCCGCCCGCGAACCCCGCCGCGGCCGCCACCGTCACCACGACTCCGGCCGCCGCCAGAATCCCGTTGCGCCGCCTGCGCCCCGGCCGGGGCGCCGCGGCCGTGACCCCCGGCCCGGCGTCCGAGGCGCTCTCCTGGAACAGGCGGACGTCGGCGGCGCGCGGCTCCGAGGGCAGTGCCGTCAGCCGCATCGTCTCGTCGGCCGGAGGGCCCGCAGGGACCGAGGGGGCCGAGGGTCCCGAGGGCGCCGAGGGGGACGAAAGGGCCGACGAAGTCGGCGGTACCGCGTCCGCCGGTATCGCCGCGAGCCGCATCGTGGCCGGCGAGGAAAAGCCGGGGTCCCCGGCCTCCCCGGAGACTCCGGCCTCCCCGGGGACCCCGGACTCCCCGCTCAGCTCGACGTACGGCCGTATCCGCAGCGGATCGAAGTCCTCCGCCGCCGCGGCCTGTGCTGTGCGGGCCTCGCGGAGGGCGTCGGAGGCGTGGCGGGTGCACGTGCAGGACGGGGTGCCGTCCGGCGCGCGGCGGGCGGCGCAGCGGGGGCAGACATGCCCGGTCTGTTCAGTCACGAGTGGGTCCCTCCCCCTGAGAACTCCAGAGATTATCCGGACGTCCTTCACACCACCTTCAACGAGCCCCCCGAAATCCCGGATTCCGGATGCCTCGACAGGCCATAACCGGACACACCGATCAGGATGGAGGGTGATCGAGACCCTCGGGCGCGCAGGGAGGCCGTATGACCGGGGACGCGCACGGTTCGCGGACGCCCGACGACCGCAGCACGAACAGCACGAGCGGCACAAGCAGCACAAGCAGCACGGGCGGCACGGGCGGCCTGAGCGGCCCGCACGGGTCGACGGAGATGAGCGAGCCGATAGAGATGAGCGAGACCGCCGTACGGCGGCGGACCGCCGCGGCCACCGACGCCCACGACACCGTGCACGGCAGCGTCTTCGTCTCGATCGGCGCCCTGCTCCTCGGCATGCTGCTCGCCGCGCTGGACCAGACGATCGTGTCGACCGCGCTGCCGACCATCGTCAGCGACCTCGGCGGCCTGGAGCACCTGTCCTGGGTGGTCACCGCCTACCTGCTCGCGTCGACGGCGGCGACCCCGCTGTGGGGCAAGCTGGGCGACCAGTACGGCCGCAAACGGCTGTTCCAGACGGCGATCGTGATCTTCCTGATCGGCTCCGCGCTGTGCGGCATGGCGCAGAACATGGGTGAGCTGATCGCGTTCCGGGCGTTGCAGGGGCTCGGCGGCGGCGGCCTGATGGTGCTGTCGATGGCGATCGTCGGCGACCTCGTACCGCCGCGTGAACGGGGCAAGTACCAGGGCCTGTTCGGCGCCGTCTTCGGCGCGACCAGCGTGCTCGGACCGCTGCTCGGCGGGCTGTTCACGGAGCATCTGAGCTGGCGCTGGGTGTTCTACGTCAACCTGCCCGTCGGCGTCGTCGCGCTCGGGGTGATCGCGGCGGTGCTGCACGTCCCGAAGAAGTCGGCCCGCCATGTCATCGACTACCTCGGTACGTTCCTGATCGCGGCGGTCGCCACCTGTCTGGTCCTGGTGGCCTCGCTGGGCGGCACCACCTGGGACTGGGGCTCGCCGCAGATCATCGCTCTCGCGGTGCTCGGCGTGGTCCTCGGCTTCGCGTTCGTCGCGGTGGAGCGGCGCGCGGCCGAACCGGTGCTGCCGCTGAAGCTGTTCCGCGTCCACACCTTCACGCTGTCCGCGATCATCAGCTTCATCGTCGGGTTCGCGATGTTCGGCGCGATGACCTATCTGCCGACGTTCCTCCAGGTCGTGCAGGGCGTGACCCCGACGATGTCGGGTGTGCACATGCTGCCGATGGTCTTCGGGCTGCTGCTGTCGTCCACGGTCTCCGGGCAGATCGTCAGCCGGACCGGCCGCTGGAAGGTGTTCCCGGTCGCGGGCACCGGCGTCACCGCCCTCGGCCTGCTCCTGCTGCACCAGCTCGACGAGAACAGCGGCACCGGCGAGATGAGCGCGTACTTCTTCGTCTTCGGCCTGGGCCTCGGCCTGGTCATGCAGGTCCTGGTGCTGATCGTGCAGAACGCGGTGTCGTACGAGGATCTGGGCGTCGCCACCTCCGGCGCGACGTTCTTCCGGTCCATCGGCGCCTCCTTCGGCGTGGCGATCTTCGGCACGGTCTTCGCGAGCCGGCTGGGCGACAACCTGACCGAGGCGCTCGGCGGGCGGCAGTTGCCGGCGGGCATCACCACGGACTCGCTGAAGGCCGACCCGAAGGGGATCGGCTCGCTGCCCGCGGACCTGCGGCCACCCGTGCTGCACGCGTTCGCGACCTCGATCACCGACGTCTTCCTCTACGCCGCCCCGGTCGCCGTGCTCGGCTTCGTACTGGCCTGGTTCCTGCGCGAGGACAAACTGCGCGGCTCGGTCACCGCCCCCGACGTCACGGAGACGCTCGCCAGCAACCCGGTCGAGCGGTCCTCGTACGACGAGGTGTGCCGGGCGCTGTCCGTGCTCGGCACCCGGGAGGGGCGGCGCGAGATCTACGAGGAGATCACCGAGCGGGCGGGTTACGACCTGCTGCCGGCGGCGAGCTGGCTGCTGCTGCGGATCAAGAAGTACGGGTGGGCCGAGCCCGCCCTGCTCGCGGAGAGGAGCGCCGTGCCGCTGACCGTCGTGCTGGCCGCCGCCCGCCAGATCGAGGAGCGCCGGCTCGCCCGCCGCGACGGCATGGACCTGGTGCTGACCGACGCGGGGCGGGCCGCCGCCGGGAAGCTGTCGCTGGCCCGCGAGGAGTCGCTCGCCGCGCTCCTCGGCGACTGGTGGGGCCCGGATCGGCCGACCGACCTCGCGCGGCTGGTCGAGGAGCTGAACGAGGAGCTGTGCGGCTCCGACGCGGAACGCCCCCACGAGGAGGGCGCGCCGCAGATCCGGCGCCTGGGCGAGCCCGCCTGAGACGCGCCGCCTCGCCTCGCCTCGCGGACCCGGTCCGGGTCCGGTCCGGTTCGCCTTGCGGGTGTCCGGGTCTGGTCGCGCTTGCCTCGCGGGTGTCCGGGTCCGGCCCCGCTCGCCTCGCGGTGTCCGGCCCGGCCCGGTTCGCCTTGCGGGTGTCCCGCTCGGCCTGCCCCCTCACGGGCGTCGGGCCCGGCCCCGCCCACCACCGGGCGGGACTCGGCGCCGTCCACCCCGCCGACAGCCGACAGCCGACAGCCGGCAGCCGGCAGCCGGCAGCCGGCAGCCGGCAGCCGGCAGCCGGCAGCCGGCAGTCGACAGCCGGCCGACCGGTCGATTCCGGTCGATTCCGGGGTGTGCCGAGGGGCCGGGCGCGCCGCCGGGTGAGGGCCCCGGCCCTACGCGCCGTGACCGCCGCCGTTTGAGGAGCGACTTCCGGGCAACCCGGGTGTAGAACCGGCCCGTTGGGTCGAGAACCTCGGAAGGCATCCATGTCCACAGGCGTGATCATCGCTCTGATCGTGATCGTGGTGGCCGTTGCCGTCGTCGCGGCCGCCCTGACCCTCCTCAACCGACGGCCGCCCGGCGGCCGTACCCTCCGGCGGCGCTTCGGACCGGAGTACGACCGTGCCGTCGACCGGCACGACGGTGACACCAAGGCCGCCGAGGCCGACCTCACCGAACGGGTGAAGCTGCACGGCGGACTGCGCGAGCGTCCCCTCGACCCGGCGGACCGCGAGCGGTTCACGGCCGGCTGGACCGCCGCGCAGGAGCGCTTCGTCGACTCCCCGCGCGAGGCGGTGGCCGAGGCCGACCGGCTGCTCGGCGACCTGGCCGCGGCCCGCGGGTTCCCCGGCGTGGAGCAGTACGAGGAGCAGGTCTCCGCACTCTCCGTGCACCACGGACACCACGTCCACGGCTACCGCAAGGTGCACCGGGCCGCGCTGGCCCCGGCCGCCGCGGGCCAGGACGGCACCGGCGACACCGAGCAGATGCGCGAGGCGATGCTGGAGGCCCGCGCCCTGTTCGAGGACCTGATGAGCCCGGACCGCGAGGACAAGTCCTCCGGCCACGCGCGCGACCGCGACACGGACGGCGTGGACGGCAGGGACGACGTGAGCGAGTCGGCGGACGCACGTGACGACCGCGACGACCACTCCGTACGCACCCGTCGGTTCGGCATCACGAAGAAGGACGACCACCGGCACACCGCCGAGTCCGCCTAGCTCCGTCGGGAGCGCGACGAACACGACGAGCCGCGACGAGTACGACGAGCACGGCGAGTACGACGAGCACGTGAAGTGCCCCGGCGCGGCGGACGGTCGCGCACCGACAACCCGAGACTTCCAACCACGACACTCGCTCCCCCTGCCCGTGGCCTTCAACAGGCCTCAGGCGAAAGGGAGTTGAGGAAGGTGAACGCGATGAAGCCCACACAGGACCCTGAGCGCAACCCGTCCGGCGAGGCGGCCACGAAGGGCCGCGTCACCCCGGTGCCCCCCGAGCGTCCCGTGGACGACCGGGCGCAGTCGGCCGACAGCGCCGCCGGCGACGACGTGTCGCGCCGCGACGCCCTCAAGGGCCACCTGGACCCCACGTCCGACGACCTCACCACGGACGACCGTCCGAGGACCGGCGACACCGCCCGCACGGCGGGGACCACCGGCACGGCCGGCACGACCGGGACCGCTGGCACGACCGGCACGACCGGGACGACCGGGACCACCGGCACGGGCGACGGCATCACCGCCCGCACGTCCGGCACCACCGACACCCTGGCCCGCACGAACGGCACCGGCACGCCGGGCCGCGACAGCGCCGACATCCGTACCGGCGAGGACACGACCTCGTACGGCGACCGGACCGGCCGCACGGGCACGGCCCCGCCCATCACCCCGCGTGACACGGACCTCGACACCGACAACGCCCAGCCGGGTGCCGTGCAGCGCGACAGCGGCGACGGCAGCGGCACCGGGCGCGCGGACACCGCGAACCGTACGGACGGCAAGGACCGCGGCAAGCGGCACGGCACGGACCGCGCCGAGGACGCCACCGGGCACGGGGACCGGCTGCTGCCGGGCGACGAGTACGACAAGTTCTCGGAGCGCATGCGGCACGCGGTCGGCGGGTTCGTCGACGGGCCGGAGGCGTCCGTCGAGGAGGCCGACCACGTGCTCGAAGAGCTGGCGAGCCGGTTCACGGAAGCCGTGTCCCAGCGCCGGCGTTCGCTGCGCACCTCCTGGCAGGCGGAGGGCGAGGGCAAGACCTCGTCCACCGACACCGAGAAGCTGCGGCTCGCCCTCCAGGACTACCGCGAGATGACCGAACGGCTGCTGCACATCTGAGCCGCCCGGCGGATACCACAAGCGCCATCAGCGCGGGTGAGGCCGCGTCCCGGACCATGTTCCGGGACGCGGCCTCACGGCGTGCGCGCGACCGGTACGTGACCGCCGCGCCGTCCATGGCGTCGCCGCGCCTTCCATGGTGCCCACGCGACGGGACCCACCGACCCGGCTCACGACCGGTGCGGGCTTACGACGGGGCGCGTCCGAGGGCTGGAGGGTCTCAGGCGGCTCCGCCGCTCTCCCGCCGGTCCGCCTCGGGGCCCGCCTCCGGGTGCCCGGCGGCCCGCTCCTCGCGCGCCGCGCGCCACTCCTGGACCAGCTTCTCCACGTCGTAGGGCTTGAGGCCGAGGGGAGGACCCGGCGGCGGCTTGAACATGACCTCGCGGATCTTGGCGTTGACGTCCTCGATGATCCGCCGCACGGCCCGCTCGGAGGGGGCCACGGACGCGGCCACGAGGGCGTCCTCCGCCTCCTTGCGCAGGGCGAGTGTGGGCGGCAGGACCGACAGGCCCTCACGGGCCATCTTGCGCTTGATCCACCACAGTTCGTCGTACGCCGTGTCGGTGATCTCCGGCAACGGCTTGCCCGCGCCCGGGAGTTGGTCGAACTCGCCGCGCGACTTCGCCTCGCGGATCTGCCGGTCGACCCAGGACTCGAAGCTGACACCGGGTGGCTTGCGCTCCGTCATGGGTCCATTGTGCCGGAGGCCACACCAGGACGGGAACGGTCGAATTATCATGCGGCGGCGGCGTGGGAACCACGCTCCGCGTCAGGACGACGGGTCCAGCACCCTTCACGAAGGAGCGCGCGTGCTCGAACTCACCATGGCCACGATGTCCGGCGCGGACGCCGGCGCGACGGCCGGGATGCTGATGGCCGACGCGCCGAGCGACCCCGGGGCCATGCTGCGGGTGGGACGGGACCGGGCCGTGTGCCGGCTCTCGACCCCCGACGACTGGCTGTTCGTCTCCCGGGTCCACCTGGAGTTCCTGTGCGGGCCCGACGGCTCCTGGCAGGTCACCTGGCTGCGCGGCTCCCACCCGGAACCGTCCTCCGAGGTCCGGCTGACCCTGGCGGGACTGCCCCCGCAGGCGCTGCCGTACGGAGGCACGGCCAAGCTGCCCGCGGGCGGCTCCGGCGAACTCGTCATCCAGGACCGGACCGGCCCCCGCACGGTGAACGTGGGCTTCTACCACGAGCCGTAGGGCGAACCCCGGGCTGTCCGGCGCGGTCAGGCCCGTACACGCCCGGCGCCCTCAGGCCCGTACGCGCCCTTCGCGCTCAGGCCCGTACGCGGGCCAGGGCGAAGCCGTCGTAGCCCTTGCTGCCCACCGTCTGGACGGCGGTGCCGTCCAGCTTCGGGTGCGAGGCGATGAGTTCGAGCGCCGCCCGGGTGCCCCGCACGCTCGGGTCGGTGCTGTCGGCGTCGGCGACCGCGCCGCCGCGCACGACGTTGTCGACGACGATGACGCTGCCGGGCCGGGTGAGCCGGACCGCCCACTCCACGTAGTGCGGGTTGTTCACCTTGTCCGCGTCGATGAAGACGAAGTCGAACGGCTCGGGGTCCTCCTCCGCCAGCTTCCGCAGCGACTCCAGGGCGGGGCCGACCCGCACCTCGGCCAGTGTGCCGAGGCCGGCCCGGGCGAGGTTGCCGCGGGCCACCTCGGCGTGCCGGGGCTCGTACTCCAGGGTGATCAGCCGGCCGTCGGCGGGCAGGGCGCGGCCCAGCCAGATCGTGCTGTAGCCGCCGAGGGTGCCGATCTCGAGGATGCGGCGGGCGCCCTGGATCTCGGCGAGCAGCCGGAGCAGCTTGCCCTGGTTCGGCGCGACGTTGATCGGGGGCAGTCCGGCCGCCTCGCTGTCGCGCAGCGCGGCGGACAGCGGTTCGTCGGCGGGGGCCAGCAGGGTGGTGAAGTGGTGGTCGACGTCGTTCCAGACCTGCGACTCGCTCATGCACCGGGCCTTTCGTATGCCTAGTTAGATGCGCTAAGTACTTCAGGAGAAACCTAGTCGCCCGCGCTGGTGGCGGCCAGCGGGTTTCCGGGGCCGTGAAATCCCTGCCCGGACGCCCGGACGCCCGGACGCCCGGACGCCCGGACGCCCGGGCCTGGCGGTCGGCGAGGTGTCAGTTCGGCTTGGTGTCGGTTCGGCTTGGTGTCAGTGGCGGGCCGGCGCGGGCTCCACCGCGGGGGCGGAACCCGGCAGCGGGCGGCCCGCCGACTCCGTCATGAACCAGACCGCCACACCGCCGACGACGGCCGCGGCCATCATGTAGTAGGCGGGCATCATCATGTTCCCGGTCGCGCCGATGAGGGCGGTGACCACGAGCGGGGTGGTACCGCCGAAGAGCGAGACGGAGATGTTGAAGCCGATGGACAGCGAGCCGTAGCGGACCCGGGTCGGGAAGAGCGCCGGGAGCGCGGCCGGCATCGCGGCGGTGAAGCAGACCAGCAGCAGGCCGAGGGCGCCCATGCCGAGGCCGATCGCGGCCAGGCCGCCCTGGCGGATCAGCAGCATCGCGGGGACGGACAGGGCGAGGAAGCCGGCGCAGCCCGCGGCGATCACCGGGCGGCGGCCGATCCGGTCGGTCAGCGCGCCGGCGAAGGGCTGCACGATCATCATCAGCGCCATCACCGCGAGGACGACGAGCAGACCGTGCGTCTCGTCGTACTTCAGCTCGCTGGTCAGATAGCTCGGCATGTACGACAGCAGCATGTAGTCGGTGACGTTGAAGACCAGGACCAGGCCCATGCACAGCAGCAGGGTGCGCCACTGGCCGGTGATCATCTCGCGCAGCGGCACCTTCGGGCGGTCGGTCTCGGCCTTCTCCAGCTCGGCGGCGAACGCCGGGGTCTCCTCCAGGCGCATCCGCAGGTAGAGGCCGATGATGCCCATCGGGCCGGCGATCAGGAACGGGACGCGCCAGCCCCAGGAGAGCAGGTCGTCCGTGGAGAGCAGCGCGGTCATCAGGGTCACCAGACCCGCGCCGCCGATGTATCCGGCGAGGGTGCCGAACTCCAGCCAGCTCCCGAAGAAGCCGCGCTTCTTGTCGGGCGCGTACTCGGCGATGAACGTCGAGGCGCCCGCGTACTCGCCGCCGGTGGAGAAGCCCTGCACCAGGCGGGCCGCGAGCAGCAGGACCGGGGCGCCGACGCCGATCGAGGCGTACGACGGGATCAGGCCGATCGCGAAGGTGCCCGCCGCCATCATGATCATCGTGAGGGCGAGGACCTTCTGGCGGCCGATGCGGTCGCCGAGCGGGCCGAAGACCAGGCCGCCGAGCGGGCGGACCAGGAAGGCCGCGGCGAAGGCGCCGAAGGTCGACAGGAGCTGGGCGGTCGGGTTGCCGGAGGGGAAGAAGACCTTGCCCAGGGTCACCGCGATGTAGCTGTAGACACCGAAGTCGAACCACTCCATCGCGTTGCCGAGCGCCGCCGCCTTCACAGCGCGCTTGACCAGCGCGGGATCGGTGACGGTGACCTCTGGGGACGCCGGGCGGCCGGGGGCGGGGACGGATGTCGCGGGGGCTGCGGGCGCTACGGGGGTCGCGGTGGGCAAGGGCCTTCCTTCCGCCGGGGACAGGGACGCGGCCCGCCCGGAGGCGGAACCGAGGCCCGCCCGGAGGCAGGCCGAAAAGCGACCTTAGGGGCACTCGTCCGGATCACGTGGCGTGCGGGGATCGTCGCCGAGAGTGCGTAAAGGTGACGTACGCAGGCAGGACGGGTCGCGCCGTGAGGGCCGCCGGGCGCCCCGTCTGTGACGTTTGTCGCGACCCCGGGACGGAACCGGCGGGTGCGCGGACTATCGTCATTCGGACAAAAGGAAGTGGAAGGGAAGGGGGGTATCGGGTGAAGCGGGGGTTTCCCGTGTCTCTCGACGGGGCGGTGTGGGGCCCATAGGGTCCTGATAAGGAATGACGTAACGGACACGCGGGACACAAGGGGAAATCGGGGCGGGAGGGTCGACGGGGCGTGGCGAACGTGGAGCACGGCGGACCAGCGGGAAATGCCTTCGCGGCAGGAGCGCGGACGGCGAGACCCCGGCTGCGCGCGCTCCGCGCCGGACTGTGGATGCTGGCCGCCCTGCTCGCCGCACGACAGGTCACCGCCGTCCTCGGCGCCCCCGAGGCGGAACGGCTGACGGTCCTGGAGACCTGGGTCGGCCCGCACGGCGTGCTGCACGTCAACGGCTCGCTGTACGACTCGACGCGGTTCACCGGGACCCCTTTCGGGGGACTTGTGCTCAAGCCGCTCACCCGCGCGGCCGAACAGGCGCTCGGCTGGGGCTGGACCTTCGGCACCCTCCTGCTGGTCGTCGCCCTCGGCCTGGTCGCGGCCCGCGCCCTGCCGCAGCCCGTCAGCCGCCGTACGTCCCTGCTCGCCGCGCCCGTCGCCGTCAGCCTGCTGATGCTGTCCCTGCCGGTGCGCAACGCCCTCCACCTCGGCCAGACCAGCATCATCCCGGTCCTGCTCGTCCTCCTCGGCTGCTTCACCGTGCGCGGGGAGCGGGCGAGCGGGGTGCTGATCGGGCTCGCGGCGGCCCTCCAGCCCACCGTGCTGCTCTTCACCCCGCTGCTCTGGTTCACCGGCCGCCGCCGCGCCGCCGCCTCCACCGGGGCCACCTTCGCCGCCCTCACCGCCCTCGCCTGGGCCGCGATGCCCCACGACTCAGGCACCTACTGGCTGCGCCACCCGGCGGGCGTCGGGCTCGGCGGGGCGGCCGACGACCTCGCCAACCAGTCCCTGCACGGCGCGCTGCTGCGCCTCGGACTCACCGGCCCGCTGGAGATCGGCCTCTTCCTGGCCCTCGGCGCGGCCGTCGCCGTCCTCGGACTGCGCCGCGCGGTTTTCTACGCCCGCGACGGGCAGCTCCTGCTCGCCGTCGCCCTCACCGGCTGTGTCGCCGTCGCCGTCTCGCCCACCACCTGGCAGCACCAACTGCTGTGGGTGCTGCTCGCGGTCGTCGGACGGGTGGGGAAGAAGACCTCGGACCGCTACATGTGGCCCGTCGCCGTCGTCCTCGTCATGACCCTGCCCGGCACGATGATGCTGCCGAACATGCCGGCCCTCTACCCGGTGCGCGACAACGTGGTGCTGATCGCCGCGCTGGCCGCCGCCACCCTCGTACCGTTCCTGTCCCGCACCCGCGAGCACTACCGGGCGCCCGTCCCCACCGACTACGCGGCGCCGGTGCCCGCCCGGTGGAAGCGGGTGCCGCTGCTGCCCGTCCCCGGCCGCGTCCTCACCCGCCCGAACCTGCTGCTCGAACTCCTCCTGATCCGCGTCGGCTACTCCGCCTACCAGCAGGTCCGGCTCGCCGCGACCGGCGGCACCAACGCGGGCGGCCGGGCCACCGCCGAGCACCACGGCGACCAGATCCTCGCCGTCGAGCGGTTCCTCCGCCTCGACATCGAGCACTGGGTCAACCACGCGGTGTTCAAGATCGGCTTCCTGCGCGAGTTCTTCGACTTCTACTACGAGTCGTTCCACTTCTTCGTGCCGCTGGCCGTCCTCGCCGTGCTCTACGTCCGCCGCCCCGCCGACTACCGGTGGGCCCGCTCCGCCCTCGGCTTCGCCACCCTGCTCGCCCTCGTCGGCTTCTGGCTCTACCCGCTCGCCCCGCCCCGCCTGATGCCGGGCCTCGGAATCATCGACACCGTGCACGGCGTGCAGGACTTCTCCAAGCCGGACTACGGCACGCTGACCGCCCTCACCAACCAGTACGCGGCGATGCCCTCGCTGCACTTCGGCTGGTCCCTGTGGTGCGGGCTCGTCATCGCGATCCTGGCGCCCAAGTGGTGGATGAAGGCGCTGGGCCTGCTGCACCCGCTGTTCACGGTCTCCGCGATCGTCGCGACCGGCAACCACTGGATCCTGGACGCCGTCGGCGGCGCCGCCGTGGTCGCCGCCGGCTTCGGGCTGACGTACCTCCTCCAGGGCCCGCGGGCCCTGGAGGAGGCGGAACGGGCCGGCGGGTGCCGGGAGATCGTCGGCCCGAGGGGGCGGGGTGTCTGTCACAGGTGACCGACCCGTCATCACGTGACCGGGCCCGCTACGCGTGGCTGACCCGGAGTTCCTTCACGCCGTTCAGCCAGGCCGAGCGCAGTCGGCGCGGGTCGCCGGTGAGGCGCAGGTTCGGCATCGCGTCGGCGATCGCGTTGAAGATCAGGTCGATCTCCAGGGTGGCCAGCGACTTGCCGAGGCAGAAGTGCGGGCCGCCGCCGCCGAACCCGAGGTGTGGGTTGGGGTCGCGGGTGATGTCGAAGGCCTCGGGGTTCTCGAAGACCTCGGGGTCGTGGTTGGCGGAGGAGTAGAAGAGGCCGACCCGGTCGCCCTCGGCGATCCGCTGCCCGCCCAGTTCGGTGTCCTGCGTGGCGGTGCGCTGGAAGGCCACGACCGGCGTCGCCCAGCGGACGATCTCCTCGGCCGTCGTCTTCGGCCGCTCCCGCTTGTAGAGGTCCCACTGTCCGGGGTGGGTCAGCAGGGCGTGCATCCCGTGCGTGATGGCGTTACGGGTGGTCTCGTTGCCGGCGACCGCCAGCAGCAGCACGAAGAAGCCGAACTCGTCGGAGCCGAGGTTCCCCTCGTCCTCCGCCGCCACCAGGGTGCTCACGATGTCCTTCGCCGGGCACCGCTTGCGCTCGGCGGCCATGTTCATCGCGTACGAGATGAGTTCGGTGGCCGAGTCCGCGCCGATCTCCTCGGTGATCGCGTACTCCGGATCGTCGTACGCCACCATCTTGTTGGACCAGTCGAAGATCTTGGCGCGGTCCTCCTGCGGGACGCCGATCAGCTCGGCTATCGCCTGGAGCGGCAGTTCGCAGGCGACCTGGGTGACGAAGTCGAAGCCGCCGCCCGGACCGGCCCCGGCGAGCGCGTCCGCGACGATCGAGCCGGCCCGGGCACGCAGCGCGTCCTCCAGCGAGCGGATGGCGCGCGGGGTGAACCCGCGCTGCACGATCTGCCGGACCCGGGTGTGCTCGGGCGGGTCCATGTTGAGCATGATGAGCCGCTGCACCTCGACCTGCTCGCGCTGGATGTGCTCGTTGAAGCGGATGACGGCCGTGTTGAGGTACGAGGAGAAGAGTTCGGGGTGCGTCGAGACGTACTTGACGTCCGCGTGCCGGGTGACGGCCCAGTAGCCGTCGTCCCCGAACCCCGCGACGCCGCTTCGCTGCGGCACCCAGTGGACCGGTTCGGCCCGGCGCAGTTCGGCGAACTCCGGCAGGGGCACGCGCTGGTGCAGGACGTCGGGGTCGGTGAAATCGAACCCGTCGGGCAGCGCTGGACAGGGCATCGGCAACTCCAGGTCTCGCGTCTCGCGCCCGCGGCGGTGAGGGGCGGGGGCACAGCGTTCTGACGGTCCATCAGAAGCAGGGAATCGCCGTGAACGTAGTAACGGGTTCTACAAGTGGCAAGGGGTGCGGGGCCCCCAATTGCGTGCGGGATCGGTGCAGATCACCACTTCGGGGGCTGCACGACCCTTGCGGCGCGGGGGCTCCGCTCAGCAAACTGCACGCAGAACTGGTACGCGTTCTAGTTCTGCGCGGTGGGTGGGCCGGGACGCCCCGCGCTGCGCGGGTGAGCTGGGCCTGACCCGCCGGGCAGGCCTGAGGAGAGGACGAGCCCCCATGGCCGCGGAACCCGTGATCGTCGAAGCCGTACGCACGCCGATCGGCAAGCGCGGTGGCGCGCTCGCCAACCTCCATCCCGCCTATCTCCTGGGCGAGACCTACCGTGAACTCCTCGGCCGCACCGGCATCCACGCCGACTGCGTCGAGCAGATCGTCGGCGGCACGGTGACCCACGCCGGCGAGCAGTCCATGAACCCCGCGCGCACCGCGTGGCTCGCCATGGGCCTGCCCTACGAGACGGCCGCGACCACCGTCGACTGCCAGTGCGGCTCCTCGCAGCAGGCCTCGCACATGACCGCCAACATGATCGCGGCCGGTGTCATCGACGTCGGCATCTCCTGCGGGGTCGAGGCGATGTCCCGGGTGCCGCTCGGGTCCGGCTCCAAGCACGGGCCGGGCAAGCCGTTCCCCGACGAGTGGAACGTCGATCTGCCCAACCAGTTCGAGGCCGCCGAGCGGATCGCCCGGCACCGCGGGCTGACCCGCGAGAACGTCGACTCGCTCGGGCTGATCTCCCAGGAGCGGGCCGCGATCGCCTGGGCGGAGGAGCGGTTCAAGCGGGAGACGTTCGCCGTGCAGGTGCCCACCACCGAGGAGGAACAGGCCGCCGGGCAGGGCATGTGGCGGCTCGTGGACCGGGACGAGGGGCTGCGCGACACCTCGATGGAGGCGCTGGCACGGCTGAAGCCGGTCATGCCGACCGCCGTGCACACGGCCGGGAACTCCTCCCAGATCTCCGACGGCGCGTCAGCGATCCTGTGGGCGTCCAAGCGGATGGCGCGGGCGCTGAAGCTGCGGCCCCGGGCGCGGATCGTGGCGCAGGCGCTGGTCGGGTCCGACCCGCACTTCCACCTCGACGGCCCGATCGACGCGACGCGGGCCGTGCTGGGGAAGGCGGGGATGTCGCTGAAGGACATCGACCTGGTCGAGATCAACGAGGCTTTCGCGTCAGTGGTGTTGAGCTGGACTCAGGTCTTCGAGCAGGACATGGAGAAGGTCAACGTGAACGGCGCTGGGATCGCCCTCGGCCATCCCGTCGGCGCGACCGGAGCGCGGCTCATCACGACGGCACTGCACGAACTGGAGCGCGCGGACAAGGAGTTCGCGCTGATCACGATGTGCGCGGGCGGCGGCCTGGCCACCGGCACGATCATCCAGCGGTTGTAGCGGCCCACCCCACGAACGCGGTGAACGCGGCGGGGCCGACGGTGAGAACCGGTCCCGCCGGGACCTTGGAGTCACGAACGGCCAGGGTGGTGTGGGGGGTTGCGGCGATTTCGAGGCACTGACCGCCTTGGTCGCTGCTGTAGGACGACTTGCTCCAGGTGAGGGTGCCGAGGGCTGCGCACTCGACGCATTCGCCGCCCTGGTCACTGCTGTAACTGGACTTACGCCACCGGATCTCGCTCGGGGTCGTGCCGGTCGCCATAGCGCTCCTCCATCACGTGCCGCATCAGCCGCGCCGAGTCCCTCAGGGAGAGGGCCGCAGCTTGGAGGTGATCGTAACGCAGCGAACAGTCCTTGACCGTTTCTGGATTGGCCGTCGGATACCCGCTGCCGTATGTCTCGGTGTAGAGGATTGCCGGGTCGCTGGCAAAACGGTAGAGGTCGAACGCGCCGGTGAGTCCCGCGTGTGAACCCGCAGAGAAGGGCAACACCTGGATGTTGATCCGCGGGTTGGCCTCGAAGCTCAACAGGTGGGCCAGTTGGCCTCGCATGATGTCCGGATCGCCGATCTCCAAGTTGAGCGCTGCTTCGCTGAGCACTGCCCAGAAAACGGGCGGTTCTTGTTTCTCGAAGATGCCCTGGCGAGACAGACGGACATCGGTGCGCTCGTCGAGGTTACTTTGGTCCACGGCGCCGAGCACGTTGCGGGCGTATGCCGGTGTCTGGAGCAGGCCGAGAACCATGTGGGTTTGAAATGAGCAGATTTCGATGGCCCGAGCCTCCAACTCCGCCACCTGTTGGAACCACGACGGAAGTTGGCTGCGCAGCACCAGCCCGACGAGCCGGGACAGTAACCCGCCCGTCCCCAGCGCCGCGTCCACCCTTTCGCTGAACTCCAGGGTGGGCAGCTTGCGGGCCGTCTCGATCTGGCCGACCAGCGAGCCGGTGTAGTTGATGATGTCGCCGAGCTGCTTCTGCGTCAGCCCCGCGGCCTCCCGGCAGCGGCGCAGCTCGAAGCCGTAGTAGTCGAGCGGCGAGGCGCCCGGGTCGAGGACGTTGATGTGGGTCATGGGCGGCGGCCCCTCTCGCGCACGCGGCCCACTGTGGGACCGGTTGCATCCGTTCCGTAGCCGAGAGTAGCGCTGGGTAGCCAGCCTGGAGGGGTGAACGAGTACTTTCCCCCTACGCTGCTGCTGGGTCCGCACCGCGCCCAGTACCGCCTGCGGCTCATCGCCGGTGACCACTCGGCGCGCCACATCCGGCGCATCGCCCGCTCCTACTTGCGCGAGTGGGACCGGGCCGACCTCAGCGACGCCGTCGAACTCGGCCTGACCGAGCTGATCGCCAACGTCGTACGCCATGTCCCGGACCGGCGCTGCGCCATCCTGCTGCTGCGGCAGGAGCGGGGGGTGCGGGTGGAGGTCGCGGACGGGAGCGAGCGACTGCCCGTACCGCGCACGGAGTTGTGCCCGGAGTCGGAGGGCGGCCGGGGCCTCATGCTGCTGGCCGCGGTGGCGGACTCCTGGGGGGTGACGCCGGGAGGTCCGGAGGGCGGCGGCGGCAAGACGGTGTGGTTCGTGTGCGGCGGCGACGGCTGACGGCTGCCCGGTCGGCGCGGGGCCCGTGAGACCGGGACGGCGCGGACCCCGTGACAGGGGGCGCGCCGGTGTCCGGGTACGCAGCAGGCGGTGACCCCCGGAGTGGGGGGCACCGCCTGCTGAGGGGGCTGGTCAGTACCAGCCGTTGGCCTGCCAGAAGTTCCACGCGCCCGCGGGGCTGCCGTAGCGCGAGTTCATGTAGTCCAGGCCCCACTTGATCTGGGTCTTGGGGTTGGTCTTCCAGTCGGAGCCGGCGGAGGCCATCTTCGAGCCGGGCAGGGCTTGAACCAGGCCGTAGGCGCCGGAGGACGAGTTGGTCGCGCTGGGGTTCCAGCCGCTCTCGTGCTCGACGATCTTGCTGAAGGCGTTGAACTGACCGGCGTCCGGGATCATCTTGTGCGCGATCGCCTTGGCGGAGGAGGCGCTGGTCGGCGCGGCGGCCTGGGCGGGAGCCGCGGCCAGGACCATGCCGGCGGTGGCGGCGGCCACGGCGGCACCGGCGAGGGCCTTCTTCGGGGACGAGACGGCGCGGCGGATGACGGAGACGGACACGGAGAACCTTTTTCTTCGGGGACAGGGCGGCCGCTCGTATGCCGGGCCACGTGAAGTGGCGGCGTACGTCGGCGCCGCGACCCGGGTGGGCCGTCGGCGCCTGGCGACTGCTCCAGAGAAACAGCCCCGACGGCTGTCCGCAATGACCCTTTTTACTAGTGGAGGTCGCATCCGCGATGAAAGTCCCTCGTGTGACCTGGGTCTCAAAGCCCAGGTGGGAGGGGGTTTCGATGCGCACATGTCACGAGGTGGGGCTACGAGGCCGCTTCGTACGTGACGTAGGTCCTGTGGGGCGCCTCACTCCGTGTCTGACGCAGGGTGCGCGGGGCCGCACGCGGTGTCGTCCGCCGGTGTGACCTGGGTCGCGGATCAGCGGGGTTCGAAGGTGACGGGGCTCTCGAAGGCGGCCCGGCGGGTGGCCCGGCGCAGCGCTTTGAGGAGGGTCGCGCCGAGCGTCAGGGTCAGCACGACGGTGACGGCGGCCCGGCCCAGGTCCCAGCCGAGCGAGGTGGCCCCGCAGTACGCGAGGAAACGCGCCAGGTTCGCGGGCAGGGCGGCCTGCGGGTCGAACGCCACGTTCGAGGCCAGCGCGTCCATGAAGGGCCAGCCGGACAGGTTCATGACCGTGCCGTACGCGAAGGCGGCGAGGAACCCGTACCCGGCGAGCATCAGCAGCTCCCCGCGCCCGCGCAGCCGGTCGGGCCCCGGCAGCAGCCCCGCGCCCATCGTGAACCACCCCATGGCGAGCATCTGGAACGGCATCCAGGGCCCCACCCCGCCGGTCAGCAGCGCGGAGGCGAACATCGTCACGGAGCCGAGCACGAACCCGAAGCCCGGTCCGAGCACCCGTCCGCTCAGCACCATCAGGAAGAACATCGGCTCGATGCCGGCCGTCCCCGCCCCGACCGGGCGCAGCGCGGCCCCGGTCGCGGCCAGCACGCCGAGCATGGCGACCGCCTTGGGGCCGAGCCCCGACTCGGAGATGGTCGCCGCGACGACCGCGACCAGCAGGACCAGCAGCCCCGCGAACAGCCAGGGCGCGTCCTGCGCGTGCGCGCCCACCCGCGAGCCCGGCCCGGCGAGCAGCGGCCAGCCGAACGCGCCCACCCCGGTCGCGCTGACCAGCGTCAGCGCGGCGACGGAGCGCGGGCCCAGGCAGACCGCCCTCGCCTGGGGCTGAGGCTGAGGCTGAGGCTGGGGTGCGGGATGCCGGGTGGCGGGTGTCTTCGTCGTGTCCGGGGTGCTCATGCGAGGGCCTTTTCGACCTGGGCGACAGTGAGCCAGGGCTCGGGGGCGAGGATCTTGGCGACCTGCGGGGCGAACGACGGTGACGCGACGACCACCTCGGCCGTCGGCCCGTCGGCCACCACCTCCCCGTCCGCCAGGATCACCACGCGATGCGCCAGGTCCGCCGCGAGTTCCACGTCGTGCGTGGCCAGCACGATCGCGTGCCCCTCGGCCGCGAGCGCCCGCAGCACCGTGACCAGCCGGGCCTTCGCCGCGTAGTCCAGGCCGCGGGTCGGCTCGTCGAGCAGCAGCAGCGGGGGCCGGGCCGTCAGGACGACCGCCAGCGCCAGGGCCAGCCGCTGCCCCTCCGACAGATCACGGGGATGGGTGTCGTCGCCGATGTCCGGCAGCAGCTCCGACACCAGCGCCCGGCAGGTCCCGGCCGCGGCCCCGGCGTCCTCGTCGGCCGCCGCGCACTCGGCGGCCACCGTGTCGGCGTACAGCAGATCCCTCGGTTCCTGCGGTACGAGTCCCACGCGGCGTACGAGGTCACGCGGTGCCGTGCGGTGCGGTACCGCGCCGCCGACCCGTACCGACCCGGCGGCCGGTTCGACCAGGCCGACCAGCGCCCCGAGCAGTGTCGACTTCCCGGCGCCGTTGCGCCCCATCAGCGCGATCGTCTCGCCGGGGCCCGCCGTGAGGTCCACCCGGCGCAGCGCCTCCACCCGCCCGCGCCGGACCGCCAGCGCCCGGACGACCGCCACCTCGGAAGGGGAGGCGGAGGGAGAGGGGGCCTGGGGAGCGGGGGTGTGTTTGCGCAGGAGGCGGGTGAGGAGGGGGCGGGCGGGGGCGGGCTTTCCGGCCGGGGCCGTCGGGCTCGTCAGGTTCGTCGGGGCCGGGAGTGGTGTGGTTCCCGGGGGCGGCGTGGTGTCCGTCGGCCGCGGAGAGACTTCGGTCGCCTCACGTGTCTCGGCGGTCGTCTCACGTGTCTCGGCGGTCGTCTCACGCGTCTCGGCGGTCGCCCGGCGCCTCTCGGTCAGGCGCTCGCGCAGGGGTGCCGCCTGGCGGCGGGCGTCGCGGACGGTCAGGGGGAGCGGGGTCCAGCCGGCCAGGCGGCCCAGCTCCACCACCGGCGGGCGGACCGGCGAGACGGCCATGATCTCCGCCGGTGTGCCCAGCCTCAGCGGGGCTCCGGGCGCGGGGAGCAGGGCGAGCCGGTCGGCGTACTGCACGACGCGTTCGAGGCGGTGCTCCGCCATCAGGACCGTGGTGCCGAGGTCGTGGACCAGGCGTTGCAGGACGGCCAGGACCTCTTCCGCGGCGGCGGGGTCCAGGGCCGAGGTCGGCTCGTCGAGGACCAGCACCCGGGGATGCGGGGTCAGCACCGAGCCGATCGCGACCCGCTGCCGCTGGCCGCCGGACAGGGTGGCGATCGGGCGGTCCCGGAGGTCGGTGAGGGAGAGCAGGTCGAGGGTCTCCTCGACGCGGCGCCGCATCACGGCCGGGGCGAGGCCGAGCGACTCCATGCCGTAGGCGAGTTCGTCCTCGACGGTGTCCGTCACGAAGTGGGACAGCGGGTCCTGGCCCACCGTGCCCACCACGTCGGCGAGTTCACGCGGCCGGTGCGTGCGGGTGTCCCGCCCGGCCACGGTGACCCGGCCGCGCAGCGTGCCGCCGGTGAAGTGCGGGACCAGCCCGCTCACCGCGCCCAGCACCGTCGACTTGCCCACCCCGGACGGGCCGACGAGCAGCACGAGTTCGCCCTCCGGGACCTCGAAGTCCACGCCCTGGACGGCGGGTCGGTCCGCGCCGGCGTAGGTCACGGAGACGTCCTCGAAGCGGATCATGAGGGCTCCTCGGGGGCGGGAGATCGCCGGGGGGTCGGGGCCGCGAAAGCCGGGAGCAGGCCCAGCAGCACCGCCGCCGCGGGGCCGAGGGGCAGGCCGGGTGCCACCAGGGGGACGACACCGGGGCGCAGCGCGGCGGGGTCGTCGGACGCGGCCAGGATCATCAGGGCCGCCACCGCCACGCCCGATCCGGCGACCAGCCAGGCCCGTACTCCCCAGGTGTCGGGCCGGTACCGGGTGCGCAGTGAGCGCCGGCCGCCGAGCCAGAGCCCGCCGAGCGCCGCGCCGACCCCGGCCAGCAGCAGCGGAAGGCCGTAGCCGCCGCCCTCGGCGGTCAGCAGTCCGTAGGTGCCCGCGCAGACGCCGAGCAGCCCGCCCAGGGTCAGCGCGCCGGTGGTCCGGCGGACGGCGGGCGGGACCTGGGCCGTCCGCCCGTAGCCGCGCGCGTCCATCGCCGCCGCCAGCGCGACAGAACGCTCCAACGCGCCCTCCAGGACCGGCAGTCCGACGTGCAGCAGGCCGCGCAGCCCCCGGTCGGGACGGCCCCGGAGCCGGCGCGCGGCCCGCAGCCGCTGGGCGTCGGCGATCAGATGCGGGGCGAAGGTCAGCGCCACGACCACCGCGACGCCCGCCTCGTACAGCGCCCCCGGCAGCGACTTGAGGAGCCGCGCCGGGTTCGCGAGCGCGTTCGCCGCGCCGACGCAGACCAGCAGAGTGGCCAGCTTCAGGCCGTCGTACAGCGCGAAGACCACGCCCTCGGCGGTGACCCGGCCGCCGACGCGGACGCCCTGCGCCCAGTGCGGCAGCGGGAGTTCGGGAAGCGTGACGATCACATGCGTGCCCGGGACGGGGGAGCCGAGGACCACGGCGAAGGCCAGCCGGATGAGCAGGACCGCCCCGGCGAGTTTCACGAAGGCGGTGTAGGAACGGGCCCAGGGGGCGTCGCCGCGGTGGGTGGCCACGACGTAGCCCGCGACCGCGATGAGCAGCGCGAGCAGGAGGGGGTTGGTGGTGCGGGAGGCCGCCGTGCCGAGGCCCAGCGCCCAGACCCACCAGGCGCCGGGATGCAGCGCGCCAGGCCGGGCCGACCAGGGCGGCCGGGCCGGGGAGTGGAGGCGGACGGTTCCGCCGTCCTCGGGGTTCCGGGCGCGTTCGGGCAGGCCGGGGTGCCCCGTCGGAAGGCCGGAGTGCCCCGCCGGAAGACGGACCCGGCCCGGGTCCGTGTCCTCTCGGGGTGCCTTCGGCCGTGCGCGATCGCCGGTGTCCATGGTCCTGGCTCAGCCCCTGCGGCGCCGGGCCTGCCAGACGCCCGCCGCGCCCAGCACCGCCACCGCCGCCACGCCCGCCCACAGGCCCACCGAAGGACCGTGACCGGCCGGTTCGGCGGCGCCGGGACGGGCCGGCGCGGACGGCTCGGACGACTCGGACCTTCGGGACGCCTCGGACGCCTCGGAGGCCGACACCGTGTCCCCGCAGCCCGTCCGCGGATAGCCGGAGATCGCGCACAGCAGGGCGTTCGTGTCGTAGCGCAGCGGCTTGGCGACCGCCGCCAGCGCCTCCGCCGTGGTCGCGTCGGGGGCGACCCGGGCGCAGGCGGTACGCGGGGCGGGCGGGCGCTCGCCGGACGGCGCGTCCGCCGCCGTACCGGGGTCGATGACCAGCGCCACGCGCTTGGTGCCCGGCCGGGCCGGGGTGCCCGCGCAGATCGCGGTGAACTTCCGTTCCCCGCGCGGCCGGACCGCGTTGCGGGAGTCCTCGCTCACCGCGAAGCGGAAGCCCTCGACATCGCCGTCGGAGGGCCGGGCGGTCGACGGGCCCTCGGTGGCGTACGTCCACTTTCCGCCGGTCAGCTCCCAGAAGGACCAGTAGCGGTAGCCGACCGCCCGCGCCTGTCCCGCGCCGCCGAGGACGAGGAACAGGAGGGCGAGGGCGAGGGCGAGCGCCAGGGCGGGGGCGGTCGTCCGGCGGACGGTCACGGCCGGCGGTTCTTGTTGCGGGCGCTGATCAGGAAGCCGATGCCGATGCCGGCGACCAGGCCGACGCCGACGATCCACCACACGCCGAGGCCGCCGCCGTCGTCCTTCTTCTCGTCGGCCTTCTTGTCGCTCCTGTCGCCCTTGTCACCCTTGTCGCTCGTGCCGGCCGCGGCGCCGGGCGCCGGGCCCGTCGCGTTCAGCTTCGCGACGAGGTCCTGGCCGCCGAAGTCGCGCGGGTCGGTGCCGGTGGCGTGCGCGGCGAAGACGAGCTGCGCGTACGCGGCGGGTCCGGACTTGGCGGCCCAGGCGGCGGAGTTCTTCTCCAGCCAGGCGAGCGGCTTCTTCGCCTCTTCCGTCGCGCCGTCGGCCGCGAGGGCGACGACCGCGTCCGCCGTGTTGCCATAGTCCGGCTGGTCCTCGGCTCCGGCGAGCGCGGACTTCAGGTACGGGGTCTTCGCCAGCGCCGTGGCCAGGTAGGCGGCGCCGTTGCCCGCCGCGGCCTTCGGGTCGGAGCCGGCGGCGGCGCAGTGCGTGTCCTCGTGCGCCGGGCCCGCCTTCGGGGCGAGACCCAGGCCGAGGCCGCCGAGCACACCGGCCGCGGTGGCGTCCGCGTTCGCCGCGAGCCGGCCCTTCTTGTCGGGCTGGTAGGCGAAGGCGCCGCCGTCCTTGGCCTCGCAGGGCAGCGACAGCTTCAGCAGGGCGTCGTAGGGGGTCTTGCCGCCCTTGGCGACGCTCTGCGGCTTCTCGCCGGCCGCGTGCAGCGCGCCGATCACGACGGACGTCGAGTTGGTGTCGCTGGGCCCGCCGGCCATGTAGCCCCAGCCGCCGTCCGCGTTCTGCGCCGACTTCAGCCAGGTCACGGCCCGGCCGGTGGCGTCGTCGTGGCCGCCGAGCGCGGCGAGCGCCTGGACGGCGGCGGCGGTGCTGTTGGTGTCGGTCTGCGTCTTGGCGTCGCAGTCGGCCGAGGCGTCCGCGCGGTAGGCGGCGAAACCGCCGTTCGCGCACTGCTGGCCGGCCAGCCAGTCCACGGCCTTCGCGGCGGGCCGCACCCCGACGGTGTCCTGCGCGAGCAGCGCGAGCGACTGCCGCCACACGCCGTCGTACGTCGGGTCGCCGGCGCCGTAGAGCCCGGAGGGGACCGCCGTCGACGGCGAGGGGGAGGAGTCCGCGGCGAGGGCGGCCGGTGCGAGCACCGCTCCGATCACGGTGGTGGCGGCCAGTACCGCGGCGGTGCGGCGAACGAACATGACTCTCCCTGCGGGGAGCCGGGCAGCACCGGACGCCGACAGGCATCCCGGGCGGCTCCGGCCCCGTATCCCTCGACGGTGCCTGCCGTCGGCGGACTGCCGAGGGCACGAGCCGGTCACATCCCGGGCGAGGCGATCCGGCTCACCGCCGAAGCGGCTCACGGTTGCGGGTCAGCGCCGGATTCGCACCGGCTTCTCCTCGTACGGGCGTGATGACGACGGGGTCACTCTACCGGCCCGTACGAACTGACCTTCGTACCGCCTGCCTGACCTTCGTACCGCCTGCCTGACCTTCGTACCGCCTGCGCGGTCGCCCGGGCCGCCGCTAGGTTCGGGGGCATGCGGACGGGGAGACTGCTCGGCTCGGGGCGTTCGGCGGATGTCTACGAGATCGACGAGGCGTGGGTGCTGCGGCGTGAACGCGGCGACTGGGGCGACGCGACCGCCGAGGCGGAGGTCATGCGGCACGTCCACGCGCACGGCTATCCGGTGCCGGGCGTACGGGCCGCGACCCGCACGGACCTGGTCATGGAGCGGCTGTCGGGGCCGACCATGCTGGAGGCGTTCGGGCAGGGGCTGCTCTCCGCGGCCGAGGCGGGTCTGCTGCTCGCCCGGCTGCTGCGCCGGCTGCACGCGCTGCCCGCCCGGGTCTCCGCCGACCCCGCCGTGCGCGTCCTGCACCTGGACCTGCACCCCGACAACGTGATGCTCACCCCGGACGGCCCGAAGGTCATCGACTGGGCGAACACCGAGGAGGGGCCGCCCGGCCTGGACTGGGCCGTGTCCGCGGTGATCCTCGCCCAGGTCGCCGTCGGCGCCGCGCCCTTCGCCGGCGTGGCGGCCGGGACGCTGGAGGCCCTGCTCGACGGCAACGAGGACCGGACGACCGAGCGGGACCTCGCCGAGGCGCTCCGCCGCCGGGCGGCGAACCCGACGATGAGCGACCACGAGACCGGGCTGCTGGGGGAGGCGGGGGCGCTGGTTCGGGGGGTGCTGGCGGGAGGGGGGTGAGGGCGTGAGGGGGGCGTGACGAGGGGCGCCTCGGGGGCGCGGTGTCAGACCGCCGCGTAGGTCACCGGGTCGGTGCCCGGGACCGCCTCGGCGCGGCCCAGTTTCACCAGGCGGCGTACGTGCGCCTCGGCCTCGGAGACGGCGATGTTCCGTGATCCGTAGGGGATGTCGGCCCAGGGGCGGTTCCACTCCATGCGCTCGGCGATCTGCCAGGTGGTGAGCGGGGCGGCGAGGAGCGTGAGCAGGCCGGTGAGGCGCTCCTCGTGGTGGGCGAGCAGTTCGGTGACGCGGGCGGGCGCGTCGGTGAAGACGTGCTGGTGGGCGGGGAGGACCTCGGCGGGGCCGAGGCGTCCGACGCGCTCCAGGGAGTCCAGGTAGTCGCCGAGCGGGTCGGCGATCTCCGCGAGGCCCTCGTCCCCGCCGGCGTACGGCGGGCGGCCGTGGGTGTCCGGGTCCTCGTAGAGGCCGATGTGCGGGGTGATCCTCGGGAGCAGGTGGTCGCCGGAGAACAGGCGGCCGTTGCCCGGCAGCCGGGCGGGGTGCTCCTCCTCCAGGTGCAGGCAGACATGGCCCGGGGTGTGGCCGGGGGTCCACACGGCACGGAGCCGGCGGCCGGGCAGCGGAAGGAACTCGCCGGGGACGATCTCGCGGTCGGGCAGCGCGGGGGAGAAGCCGGGCAGGGTGCTGGGCCGGTGCGCGGCGGTGGCCGCCTCGCGCAGCGGGGCGATGTGCTCCTCGGGGGCGCCGGACGCCTCCAGCTTGGCGGCCAGGTAGGCGAACCAGCGCTCGGGGCGGTTCTCCCGGGTGCGCCGGACGATCGCCGCGTCGGCCGCGTGCATCGCGATCCAGGCGCCGGACGCCTCGCGGACCCGGCCGGACAGACCGTGGTGGTCGGGGTGGTGGTGGGTGATGATCACGCCGTGGATCTCCGCGACGGACGTGCCGCAGTCGGTCAGCCCCTCGGTGAGGGTGTCCCAGGAGGCGGGGTCGTCCCAGCCGGTGTCGACCAGTACGGGTCCCGCGTCGGTGTCGAGCAGATAGACCAGGGTGTGGCCGAGGGGGTTGTCGGGGATGGGGACCCGGACCGACCGTACGCCTCCGCCGTGATCGCTCACCTGCGCCATGCGCTCCCACCCATCGCCGAGTTCCCGCCACTATAACTAGAACGGGTTCCAATGGGAGCCCAAGTCGACTGTCTCGTCGGCGGTGTTCACCGGTCGGGTCCGCGCCGTGGACTGATGTGACCGGAACTGGTATCAGTTCTCGTATCTGATGAAGCGTCAGAAGTGCTGGCGGTGCGCGTCCTTGGGAGGCAGTCGGCCATGACCGGGCTTGTGGAACACGGACAACTGTTCATCGGCGGGGAGTTGACCGACCCCCTCGGCAAGGACGTCATCGAGGTGATCTCGCCGCACACCGAGGAGGTCATCGGACGGGTGCCGCACGCCTCGGCGGCGGACGTGGACCGGGCGGTCGCCGCTGCCCGCGCCGCGTTCGACGAGGGGCCCTGGCCGCGGATGAGCCTCGGCGAGCGGATCGAGGTCGTCACCCGGATCAAGGACGCGATCGCGCTGCGGCACGAGGAGATCGCCCGCGTCATCTCCTCGGAGAACGGCTCCCCCTACTCGTGGAGCGTCCTCGCGCAGGCCCTCGGCGCGATGATGGTCTGGGACGCGGCGATCACGGTCGCGCGCGGCTTCCCGTACGAGCAGGCGCGCGACGGAGTCCTCGGCAAACTGCTGGTGCGGCGGGAGCCGGTGGGGGTGGTGGCGGCCGTCGTGCCGTGGAACGTCCCGCAGTTCGTGGCGGCGGCCAAGCTCGCGCCCGCCCTGCTGACCGGCTGCGCGGTCGTCCTCAAACCGTCGCCCGAATCGCCCCTGGACGCCTATCTGCTCGGCGAGATCGCCCGCGAGGCCGGGCTGCCCGAGGGGGTGCTGTCGATCCTCCCGGCGGACCGCGAGGTCAGCGAGTACCTAGTCGGACACCCCGGCATCGACAAGGTCTCCTTCACCGGCTCGGTCGCCGCCGGCCGGCGCGTCATGGAGGTCGCCTCACGCCATCTGACGCGCGTGACACTGGAGTTGGGCGGCAAGTCGGCGGCCGTGGTGCTGCCCGACGCGGACCTCGACACGGCGGTCCCGGGGATCGTCTCGGCGGCCTGGATGAACAACGGCCAGGCCTGCGTGGCCCAGACCCGCATCCTCGTACCGCGCTCGCGCTACGACGAGTTCGCGGACGCCTTCGCGACGGCCGCGAACGCGCTGGTCGTCGGCGACCCGCTGGACCCCGCCACCCAGGTCGGCCCGCTCGTCGCCGAACGCCAGCGCCGCCGCAGCCTCGACTACATCCGCGTCGGCCAGGAGGAGGGCGCCAAGCTCCTCGCGGGCGGCGGCCGTCCCGAGGGCCTGGACCGCGGCTGGTACGTGGAGCCGACCCTCTTCGGCGACGTCGACAACTCGATGCGCGTCGCCCGCGAGGAGATCTTCGGCCCGGTCATCTGCCTGCTCCCGTACGGCGACGAGACCGAGGCCGTGAAGATCGCGAATGACTCCGAGTACGGGCTGAGCGGCAGTGTGTGGACCGCCGACGTCGCCCACGGCATCGACATCGCCCGCCGGGTCCGCACCGGCACCTACTCGGTCAACACCTTCAGCCTCGACATGCTCGGCCCCTTCGGCGGTTACAAGAACTCCGGCCTGGGCCGGGAGTTCGGGCCCGAGGGGTACGGGGAGTTCCTGGAGCACAAGATGATCCATCTGCCGGCCGGCTGGGAGGCGTGAGCATGGGCGACCGCTGGCAGGTCGAGGTCGACCGCTCCGTCTGCATCGGCTCCGCCCAGTGCGTCCACCACGCCCCGGACGCCTTCCGCCTCGACACCGCCCGCCAGTCCCACCCCACCGCCCCGGAGACCGACGCGGCCGAACCCGTCCTGGAGGCGGCCGAGGGCTGCCCGGTCGAGGCGATCATGATCACCCTGCTGGGCAGCGGGGAGCCGGTGTTCCCGCCGGAGGAGTAGGGGTGTCCCGCAGTGGGCGGGGCGGCCGGGGGTGGGGGCCGGTGGTGGGGGCCGGGGGTGGCCGGCGAACCGTAGGCTGCCGGCCGCCGACGGGCGTTCTCCTGCCGCCCTGTTGGCGGGCCGTGCCCAGCGCTCCGCCGGCGGGCCGTGCCTGCCGCTCCGCCGCCGGGGCGTGCCCACCGCTCCGCCGGCGGGCCGTGCCTACCGCTCCGCCGGGCCGGTCAGGTCGATCAGGCGGCAGACCGTCTCGATGTCTATCTTCACCTGGGCGATGGAGGCCCGGCCGGAGAGCCAGGTGATCAGGGCCGAGTGCCAGGTGTGCTCGATGACGCGGACCGCGGAGAGCTGGGCCGGGGTCGGGTCGTCGAGGCCCATCGCGTCCAGGATGATCACCGTGGTCTGCCGGGACACCTGGTCGACCTCGGGGCTGACACTGCGGTCGGCGAAGGTGAGCGCGCGGACCATGGCGTCGGCGAGGTGCGGCTCGCGCTGGAGCGCGCGGAACGCCCGCATCAGGGTCTCCGCGACCCGCTCCGCGGCGCTCTCCCCGGCCGGCGGCTTCTTCCGCAGCGTCCCGTGCATGTGCTCCAGCTGGTCCTGCATCGTGGCGACCAGCAGATGCACCTTCGAGGGGAAGTACCGGTACAGCGTGCCGAGGGCGACCTGCGAGGACTCCGCGACCTCCCGCATCTGCACCGCGTCGAAGCCGCCCCGGCTGGCCAGTTGCGCGCTCGCGCGCAGGATGCGGCGGCGGCGCGCCTCCTGCCGCTCGGTGAGTGGGGGAGAGGCCGGGCGGGTGGTGATGTGCGGGACGGAGTGCGCGGAGGGTTGCCCCGCCACGCCCGGGGACGCGGCGGACGCGGCGCCGCCCGGCGAGCGTCGCGCGTTCGGGGACGCGGCGGGCGTGCCGGTGGCCGGCGGGTGTTCCGTGTTCGGGGGCGCGGCGGGCTCGCCGGATTCCGGCGCCGGTCGCGCGTTCTTCGAGTCCGCCTTGGCTTCCGCAGACATGGGTCCGTTCCGTGACATCGGCTAGGGAGCGAGGAGTCGGTACGGCGGGGCCGTCCGCCGTACCGCGGACCGGTCGACCCCGCCGCGCGGTCGTGGCGTGAATCACCTGATCCACCGCTCACAGTGGCGCTACCTGCCGGTAGATTCAATGCTCCTTGAACGATCAAGTCTGAAACTTGTTCTAGATTAGCGTCCCGGCGTAATCTCGCGGGACAGTGCAGGGAGAAGGGGGCCGGAAGTGACCGCTGAGGCCATGGAGGCGGGCCCCGGGAAGGACGCGGCGGCCGACGGGGACCGACCCCTGAACATCGCGCTCCTCACCTACAAGGGAAACCCGTTCTGCGGCGGCCAGGGTGTGTACGTACGGCACCTCTCGCGCGAGCTGGCCCGGCTCGGGCACCGGGTCGAGGTCATCGGCTCGCAGCCCTACCCCGTCCTCGACGAGGGCCTGCCCGGCCTGACCCTCACCGAGCTGCCCAGCCTCGACCTCTACCGCCAGCCCGACCCCTTCCGCACCCCCGGACGCGGCGAGTACCGGGACTGGGTCGACGCCTTGGAAGTCGGCACCATGTGGACCGGCGGCTTCCCCGAGCCGCTCACCTTCTCGCTGCGCGCCCGCCGCCATCTGCGGTCCCGGCAGGGCGAGTTCGACGTGGTCCACGACAACCAGACGCTCGGCTACGGCCTGTTGGGGGACGTCGGCGCCCCGCTGGTGACGACCATCCACCATCCCATCACCGTGGACCGGCAGTTGGAGCTGGACGCCGCCGAGGGCTGGAAGCGCCGCGCGTCCGTCCGCCGCTGGTACGCCTTCACCCGGATGCAGAAGCGCGTCGCGCGCCGGCTGCCCTCGGTGCTCACCGTCTCCGGCACCTCCCGCCAGGAGATCGTCGAGCACCTGCGGGTCGAGCGGGACCGTATCCACGTCGTCCACATCGGCGCGGACACCGACCTTTTCTCGCCGGACCCCGCCGTGCCGCAGGTGCCCGGCCGGATCGTCACCACCTCCAGCGCCGACGTGCCGCTCAAGGGCCTGGTCTTCCTGGTCGAGGCGCTCGCGAAGGTGCGGACCGAACACCCCGGCGCCCATCTCGTCGTCGTCGGCCGGCGAGCCGAGGACGGCCCGGTCGCGCAGGCCATCGAGCGCTACGGTCTCGACGGCGCCGTGGAGTTCGTCAAGGGCATCTCCGACGCCGAACTCGTGGACCTCGTCCGGTCGGCCGAAGTCGCCTGTGTGCCCTCCCTGTACGAGGGGTTCTCGCTGCCCGCCGCCGAGGCGATGGCCACCGGGACGCCCCTGGTGGCCACGACCGGCGGCGCGATCCCGGAGGTCGCGGGCCCGGACGGCGAGACGTGCCTCGCGGTGCCGCCGGGCGACTCGGGCGCCCTCGGGACCGCGCTGAGCCGGCTCCTCGGCGACGCGCCGCTGCGCCGGCGGCTCGGTGCCGCCGGGCGGGCGCGGGTCCTGGAGCGCTTCACCTGGGCCAAGGCCGCCGAGGGCACCGTGGCCCACTACCGCGCGGCCATGGCCCGCTCCGCGCCCCGGCCCCCGGCCCGCCGGACGAGGCCCACGGGCACCGCCCCGGCCGCCGTGGGCACCGCCCCGGCTGCCGCTGCCGCTGCCACCGCCCCGGCCGCCGTGAGCACCGCCCCGGACGCGGGGTCCGGCCCCGCCGGCGCGCCGGAACAGACCTCCGCCACCGAACCCGTAGCAGCCAATCGCGAAAGCAGGGCCACGTGCTGACCGTCGACTTCTCCCGGTTCCCGCTCGCCCCGGGCGACCGCGTCCTGGACCTCGGATGCGGGGCCGGCCGGCACGCGTTCGAGTGCTACCGGCGCGGCGCGCAGGTCGTGGCGCTGGATCAGAACGGGGAGGAGATCCGCGAGGTCGCGAAGTGGTTCGCGGCGATGAAGGAGGCCGGGGAGGCGCCCGCCGGGGCGACCGCGACGGCCATGGAGGGCGACGCGCTGCGGCTGCCCTTCCCCGACGAGTCGTTCGACGTCGTCATCATCTCCGAGGTCATGGAGCACATCCCGGACGACAAGGGCGTCCTCGCCGAGATGGTCCGCGTCCTCAAGCCCGGCGGCCGGATCGCCATCACCGTGCCCCGCTACGGCCCGGAGAAGGTCTGCTGGTCGCTGTCCGACGCCTACCACGAGGTCGAGGGCGGCCACATCCGCATCTACAAGGCGGACGAACTCCTCGGCAAGATCCGCGAGGCGGGACTGCGGCCGTACGGCTCCCACCACGCGCACGCCCTGCACTCGCCGTACTGGTGGATCAAGTGCGCGTTCGGCGTCGACAACGACAAGGCGCTGCCGGTCCGGGCGTACCACAAGCTGCTGGTCTGGGACATCATGAAGAAACCGCTGGCCACCCGGATCGCCGAGCAGGCGCTGAACCCGCTGATCGGCAAGAGCTTCGTGGCCTACGCGACCAAGCCCCACCTGCCGCGCCTGGCCGCCGCCACGGACCCCGGCGCGACGGACGCCGGGGCCGCGGGCTCCGGCGCGACCACCCCCGAGGCGGACGCCACGTGACCACTCCCCGGACAGAACACCTCGTCCTGCCCGGGGTCCTCACCGCGGAGGAGGCCGCCGTCACCGTGCGCGGGATTCTCGCGGTGCAGCGCCCCGACGGAGCCATCCCGTGGTTCCGCGGCCACCACCTCGACCCCTGGGACCACACCGAGGCCGCCATGGCGCTCGACGCGGCCGGCGAACACGAGGCCGCCGAACGCGCCTACACGTGGCTGGCCCGGCACCAGAACGGCGACGGCTCCTGGTACGCGGCCTACGCCGACGGGAACTTCGACCAGGTCACCGACCGCGGCCGGGAGACCAACTTCTGCGCCTACATCGCGGTCGGCGTCTGGCACCACTACCTCGCCACCGGCGACGACGTGTTCCTGGACCGCATGTGGCCCGCCGTCTACGCGGCCGTCGAGTTCGTGCTGCGGCTCCAGCAGCCCGGCGGACAGATCGGCTGGAAGCGCGAGGACGACGGCACGGCCGTCGACGACGCGCTGCTGACCGGGAGTTCGTCCATCCACCACGCGCTGCGCTGCGCGCTGGCCATCGCCGAGCAGCGCGAAGAGCCGCAGCCCGACTGGGAGTTGGCGGCCGGCGCGCTGCGCCACGCGATCCGCCGCCACCCGGAGCGGTTCCTCGACAAGGACCGCTACTCCATGGACTGGTACTACCCGGTACTGGGCGGGGCGTTGACCGGCGCGGAGGCCAAGTCCCGTATCGAGGAGGGCTGGGAGCGCTTCGTGGTGCCCGGTTTCGGGGTGCGCTGCGTGGTCCCCAACCCGTGGGTGACCGGCGGCGAGTCGGCCGAACTCGCCCTCGCCCTGTGGGCGGTGGGCGAGTCCGACCGCGCCCTGGAGATCCTGCAGTCCATCCAGCACCTGCGCGATCCGGAGACCGGCCTGTACTGGACGGGGTACGTCTACGAGGACCGGGCCGTGTGGCCCGAGGAACTCACCACCTGGACGGCGGGTTCCCTGCTGCTGGCCGTCGCCGCGCTGGGCGGCGACGAGGCCACCTGTGCCGTCTTCAGCGGTGAGCGTCTGCCGGCCGGCCTGGACCCCGACTGCTGCACCCGGGCCTGACCCGCGGGCCAGGCCCGGGCCCGGTCAGTGCCGGTGCATGCGGTTCGCTATGGCGTGCCCGATGAACAGGTAGACCACGGCGGCGAGTCCGTAACCGGCGACCACGCGGGCCCACTGCTCGTCGAAGGTGAACAGGTCACGTGACCAGCCGGCCAGCCAGCTTGCCACGTTGTGGATGAACTGCACGAGGTCGTTGCCACGATTGGCGTCGAGCAGATACATCAGAATCCAGAGACCGAGGATGACGGCCATGACATCCGCGACGATCGCGATGACCGTCCCCGCGGAGTTCGAGCCGTTGCGATATCGAGGGGACATGACCAGCGTGTTGCCCGGCCGGGCCGGATGAAACCCGAACGGCTTCGGTCAAGTGGCGCACCTGTGCGAACCGGGTGAGGCTGCCGTGCAGAGCCGTGTTCCCCCGGGACCGGGGAGACGCGGCGGACCAGGGAGAACCGTTCCCCCCACCCGGAGGATCCCGTGCCCGTACCCATACGGCGTCTGTTCGTGGCGCTCACCCTCTGCTGTGCCCTGATCGGCGGCGCCACCGCCTGCGGCAGCGGCGGCACGTCCGCGCAGCAGAACACCGCGGCCGTCGTCCCCGAGGCGGCCACGCCCAGCCCGTCGACCTCCGCCGAGAAGCAGAAGTTCGCCAAGACCCGCTTCGTGGCGAACGCGGGGCTCGCGGCCGGCGCGACGTACCAGTGGATCGTCAAGCCCTACAAGGCGGGCAAGTTCAAGAAGGGCGCGAAGGGGCGCAAGGTCGCCCTCGTCAAGGCCGCGCTCGCCGGCACCTTCGCGTACAACCGGCTCAAGGCCGCCTCGAAGAACGCCAAGGGCGATCCGGCGCTCGCCAAGGCCGTCGCCCCGCTGACCGCGGGCATCGACGCCCTGAAGGGCCTGCCCGCCAAGCTCCGCAAGGGCGATTCCACCGACTCCGTCGCGAACTCCTTTGACGACATCATCAGCAAGGTGAAGGACGCGGGTAAGGGCGCGGGCGCCGAGGTCAAGGACAAGGTGCCGTCGGCCTCGCAGCTCAGCGGGGGCTGACCGCACCGGACGGCGGGAGCGCGTCGGGATGTCGGCCGCCGCGCTCCCGCCGCGCCCTGCGCCCTGCCCGCCCTCCCTTTCGCCGCTACGAGTTGAGTTCGGCGAGTACGCGCAGCGTGTGCCGGTCGGGGGACAGGAGCAGCAGGTCGGTCACCGGCCCCTTGCGCCAGGACTCCAGCCGTTCCGCGATGCGTTCTCGGGGGCCGACGAGCGAGATCTCGTCCGCGAAGGCGTCCGGCACCGCCCGTACGGCCTCCTCGCGGCGCCCTTCGAGGAACAGCCGCTGGACCGCGCGGGCCTCCTCCTCGAACCCCATCCGGGCCATCAGGTCGGCGTGGAAGTTGCGGGCCGCGTGCCCCATGCCGCCGATGTAGAAGCCGAGCATCGCCTTGACCGGCAGCAGCCCCTCGGACACGTCGTCGCAGACCCGCGCGTGGGCCATCGGCGCCACCATGAAGTCCTCGGGCATTTCGCCGAGCGCCGTCCCGTAGGCCTGCGGCCGGTCCGGCGCCCAGTACAGCGGCAGCCAGCCGTCCGCGATGCGGATCGTCTGCGCGACGTTCTTCGGGCCCTCGGCACCGAGCAGCACGGGCAGATCGGCGCGCAGCGGATGCGTGATCGGCTTCAGCGCCTTGCCGAGCCCCGAGCCGTCCGGGCCCCGGTACGGGTGCGGGTGGAAGCGGCCGTCCAGCTCCACCGGGCCCTCGCGGCGCAGGACCTGCCGTACGACATCCACGTACTCCCGGGTCGCGGTCAGCGGGGACGACGGGAACGGCCGCCCGTACCAGCCCTCCACGACCTGCGGCCCCGACAGGCCGAGCCCGAGCATCACGCGCCCGCCGGACAGATGGTCGAGGGTGAGCGCGTGCATCGCGGTGGTCGTGGGGGAGCGGGCGGCCATCTGCGCGATCGCCGTGCCGAGCCGGATGCGGGAGGTTCGCGCGGCGATCCAGGTGAGCGGCGTGAACGCGTCCGAGCCCCATGACTCGGCGGTCCACACCGAGTCGTAGCCGAGCCGCTCCGCCTCCTGGGCGAGCGGCACATGGTCCGCCGAGGGGCCGCGGCCCCAGTAGCCGAGCGCGAGACCGAGCCGCATGGCGCCTCCACAGCAGCGATTCTGACGAGCCGTCAGTTCACGAGGACGCTGCGACTGTACGACAACGGCCCCCCGCCGGAAAGGGCGAGGGGCCGGAGCCGAGGGCGGGCGGGGTCAGCCGCGCTGGATCCCCGAGGTGTCCTGGAGGACACCACGACGGCCGTCCTGCGTCTGCGCCACCAGCGCGGCGCCACGCTGCTCGACGGCCAAGTACCAGGTACCCGGGGCGAGTTCGGCGATCGGCGACGGGGCGCCGTCCTCCGCGAACAGCGGCCGGGCGACCGGCACGGCGAACCAGAACGGGGAGAAGTCCTGCGCGGGCTGCGGCGCCGGGGTGGACGACTGCGGCTGCGGCTGGCTCGGCTGCCCGCCGAACGGCTGGCCCGCCTGCGCCGGCTGGGCACCGTACGGCTGCCCGGGCTGCTGCGCCCCCGGGTACCCGTAACCACCCTGCGGCTGACCGCCGTAAGGCTGGGGAGTGGCGGGCTTGGGGGCGCCGATCAGGGCGGCCTGGAGGGCGGGGACGAGGGGCGTGGCCACGGCGGCGCCCGCCAGGATCAGGGCGGCGATGAAGCCGAGGATGAGACCGGCGGCGGCGCTGAGCCGGTCCGGAACGTCCACCAGCGTCCAGAACAGGGCCCAGGCGACGAGGACCGTGAAGGCCACCCCGACCGTCCCCAGGTCGAGTCCGGCGACCTTGCGCGGCTGCGGCAGGCAACGGTTGACGATGATCAGGGCGGCACCGATGACACCGCCGATGTAGATGCCGAGGCCTTCGCCGAGACTGTCCCACGCGGTCTGGTCCACGTTGAAACCGGATACGGAGTAGAGCTTCAGGAACGACGCGATGAACAGCAATACCGCTGCTCCGATCACCACGCCGTCGCCTCGAGTGAGGGAGCGGATATTCACTTCAGGTCCTTCGTCAGTCGTCTCGTCATCGGTGGAGGCATCGCTGTTCGCCGAGTCGCCGTCATGGTGTCGCCGTCGGGTCCCGGTGTGCAGCGCGGGGGCGGCCCCTCATCGTAGGGACGACACTATCGCCCGTCCGAGCTGGGTGTCCGCCGGGTCCGTCGCGTCGATCACTACCCGTGCAGGAAGCTCACGATTCCCTCAGAGATCCCCCGTGCCGCCTTCTGTCGCCAGGCGCCACTGGTCAGCAGCGCGGCATCCTTGCTATCGCGCATGTTGCCGCACTCGATGAAGACCTTCGGAACCGTTGACAGATTGAGACCGCCGAGGTCGGTCCGTACGTCGAGACCGGTGCCATGACCGATGTAGTTCGAGGGGGCGCTGCCCGTCTCGCGGACGAACAGGCCGGCGATGCGTTCGCCCAGCTCGCGGGAGGGGGCGACGATCGGGCGGGTGTCTGCGCCGCCCGCGTGCACGGAGCCCGGCAGGATCACGTGGAAGCCGCGGTTGCCGGCCGCCGAGCCGTCGGCGTGCACCGAGACGACCGCGTCCGCGTGCGCCTTGTTGCCGATACGGGCCCGCTCGTCGACGCAGGGGCCGAAGGGGCGGTCGCCGTCCTGGGTCAACTTCACGGTGGCGCCCTCGTGTTCGAGGATGGTCCGCATGCGGTTCGCCACGTCGAGGGTGAAGATGGCTTCCGCGTAACCGGCGTTGGTGGACGTGCCGGTGGTGTCGCATTCCTTGCGGTTCGTACCGATGTCGACCTTGCGGTTGATCTCGGAGGTGTGCTGGAAGTTGCCCGGGTTGTGCCCCGGGTCGATGACGATGACCTTCCCCTTGAGGGGCCCGGACCCGGCGGGCTTGGCGCCGGGGGCGGAGGCGGAGGGCGACGGCTTCGGGGAGGTACCGGTTTTCCCCGGTTTCCCCGATTTCCCCGGTGTTCCGGGTTTCCCGTCGTCCTGGGCCGACCCCGCGGCGGAGGGGGCGCCGGAGCCGGGGGCCGAGGAGGAGACGGCGGGCGCGGCCCGGTCGGACCCGCCACCCGAGTCGTTCCCCACGGCCAGCCACACCAGCCAGCCGGCCAGCGCGCCGGGGACGAGCGCGGCGACGGCGACGGTGAGGGGGCCGCGCCGAAAACGCCGCGGCTGGGGCGGATCGAAGTCAGGACCTACGTACGACACGTCAGCCACCCTAGCGGGCGCCCACCGCGTCCACGGGGCCCGCGCCGACGCGAGGCGTACCGGTCCGGAGCCACGGGCCGGTGCCGCCGCTCTCCGCTCAGGGGGCGTGTACCGGCCGTACGGGCGGCAGGCACCGGGCGTTGGTTCAGCGCAGGGCCTCGATGGCTTTCACGACGAGGGCGCGGGCCTCTGCTCCGTAGACCGCCATGGAGCGCAGGCGTTCGAAGGCTTTCAGGTACTGGGCGACCTCGGCTGGTTGGGTCACGTTTACCTCCGCCGATACAAGCTCCACGGACACCAGCTTGTCGTCGTAAACGTGAAAGGTCTCTTCAGGCCAGTGGGTCCGTCTGGTCGCTGCCGGGATGACGCCGAGGGAGACCGGAGGCAGGGCGCCTGCCGTGAGGAGGTAGCCGAGCTGGGCGGCCATGGCGTCGGGGGCGGCGATCTGGCAGTGCAGCACCGACTCCTCAACGACAACCGCCAATCGACGCCCCTGCTCGTGGATGACGCGGGACCGTTCCGTCCTGGCGTGCGCCGCTTCCACGCTGTCGTCGACGGGCAGATCGTGGATCGTGGCGGCCATGCCCAGAACGGCGCGCGCGTACCCCTCTGTCTGAAGCAGGCCAGGGACAAGGCTTGAGGAGTAGATGCGGAAGCACTGCGTCTTCCGGAAGTTGGTCGCACGGGTCTCCTGGATGCGCCGGAGCCCGGAGCGGACCTGGTCGCGCCATTGCCGGTACAGGGATTCGGCGTTGACGGACTGGATGACGAGGTCCTGCGCCCGGTCCTCGGCCCCGGTGGCGGTGCACCACCGGCGAATGTCCGTTGCCGAGGGACCGGTGAGCGCGTTCTCGATGCGTGAGGTCTTGGAGTAGTGCCAGCCGCACGCGGCAGCCAATTCCACGACCGTCAGGCCGGCTTCCTTGCGGAGGTCGCGCAGGCTGTCGGCGACGGTCTGGCGTGCGGCCTGGGCGGAGGAGGAAGGCGAGGCGGGCATGGACTGGCTGCCGGTGCTTTCTGTTCAGCGGATCGTGTACTGGTCGTGCGGAATGGCCCTGTCCCAGACGGCGCCGAATGCCTCGGAACACAGTTTTGCTGCGGCCGGGTCTTCGGAGACTTCGTGCCCGACGATAGCGCCGTCGCCTGAGAAGTAGCCCCAGCGGATCACCTGGTTGTCGAACAGCCAGAAGTCGTTGCCGGGCAGCGCGATGTCCGAGGCGCGTCGGCGGGGAAGCCAGCGCACCTCTTCCCCCGCCTGCAGGTTGACGACCGTTGAGGCGTGCTCGTAGCGGATGTAGTCGGTGACCGGTTCGGACACGATGCGCGCCCGTCGTACGGAGACGCCCCGCCCGACAGTCTGCGAGACGAGAGCGACCCAGGGGGCCCACTCCGACGAGCCGGGGTCCGTGTCGAGGCGCCCGGTGTCGAGCCAGACTTGGAAGTCCTTGGCTTCCGCGGCTGTCCCGTACCGATCCCGCATTTCCAGATGGACGGCGGACCGCGAGCAGCTGCGCATCAGTTCAGCGATCGTCGGTTCGCTCGACGGCATCGCATGCCTCCCTGATCATCGCCGCCATCCTCGCGGGGATACGGATCACCGCTTCGTCCTTGGGGATGCCGACAGCGTGGCCGGGGACCTCGAAGGTGGCGCACTCCGCTTCGAGTTCGGGACCTGGCTTCCAGCCCTGGAGGACGAGTTCGTTCGCCTCTTGGTCGACCCAGACGGTGGGCGAGTCTGCTGCCTTCGTATCGGGGTCGATTCCGATGAACCGTAGCGACATGGTGTTCTCCGTCCTCGGGATGTGCAGTCCTTTGCTCAACCGTCACGCGGTCACGCCCCGCCAGTCAAGGGCGTGAATTCGACAACTCCCTTGATAGGAGCGTCATTCTGCAAACAACTGCACATCGCTGGGCCCTGGCTCGCCCCGCCTCCTAACGTCGTCACCAAGTGACTTTCCAAGGAGCTGCTCCAGCACCCCCACCTCGTGTCCGAGCAGCCCTCGCCGACGGAGGCGTATGGATGATGACTACTCAGGAACCGCCCGTCACCCTCGGCCTGCCGCTCGAGGCGCCCAGGCCCGTTCCGGGCTGTGGGGTCTGTCGGGCCCTCGCGCGTCAGCGAGTTCAGGCCGTGCGGGACGGTGATCTGTCCCGGGCGACGGACTGCAGCGTCGAGTTGCGCAACCACCCCCACGGGGACGGGACGCCATGACAGGCACCCGCCGGGAGCGGCGCGACCACGCGGGCGACTCGAGCCGTCCGCAGCGTGTGTCGCTCGCCGGCGAGAGCAGCCCCTCGCGGACGGCGTACCGCGCGCTCCTCGACCACGGCTCGGCCTGTCCCGCCTGCCGCGCCAACCAGCCCTGCGCGCCCGCGCGGACCCTGCACAGAGCCTGGCGTGAGGCCGGGCGTGACGCCGGACGGGACGGGGGGCGAGGGTCGGGGCGGTCTACCGGGGTGTGACGGGCCGGGCCGTCAGATCCCCGCCCCCGTCCGCCGCAGCACCCGCAGGGAGTCCGTCGCGGTCGTTTCCGTGAACGCGCCCGATTCCAGGGCCCGGAGGTACACCCGGTACGGGGCCTGGCCGGTGAACTCGTCCACGGGGTCGGGAAAGACGTCGTGGATGACGAGGAGGCCGCCCTCGGCTACATGGGGGGCCCAGCCCTCGTAGTCGCCCGTCGCGTGTTCGTCGGTGTGGCCGCCGTCGATGAAGACCAGCCCGAGCGGCGAGCGCCAGAACGCCGCGATCTGCGGGGAGCGGCCGACCAGCGCGACCACGTGGTCCTCCAGGCCCGCCCGGTGCAGCGTCCGCCGGAACGTGGGCAGCGTGTCCATGCGCCCGATCTCCGGGTCCACCGTCGACGGGTCGTGGTACTCCCAGCCCGGCTGCTGCTCCTCGCTGCCCCGGTGGTGGTCCACCGTGAGCGCGGTCACGCCCGTCTGCCGCGCCGCGTCGGCGAGCAGGATCGTCGAGCGCCCGCAGTACGTGCCGACCTCCAGGAGCGGCAGCCCGAGCCGCCCCGCCGCCAAGGCTGCCTCGTGCAGCGCGAGCCCCTCGGCCGTCGGCATGAACCCCTTCGCGGCCTCGAAGGCGGCGAGGATCTCGGGCTTGGGGGCCGCGGGCATGGGGTCTCCTCCATCGGAGCGGACAGCGTCAACGGTGCGCCCGCCGCGCGCACTGCGCCAGGGCGGGACGACCCATCGTGCACCACACCCCCGCCGCGGACACGACGGGGGTGTGGGATCACCAGGGCAGGCCGGTACGGGACAGGTACCGGTACAGGGCAGGCACCGGCACAGGGCAGGCACCGGCACAGGGCAGCCACCGGCACAGGGCAGCCACCGGCACAGGCAGGCACCGGTACAGGACAGGCGCTGGCACAGGGCAGGCACCGGATCAGGGGAGACGCCGGCTCGGGAGGCGAGCCGGTTCAGGAGAGACGCCGCCTCAGGCGGTGACGTCCGCGTTCTCGGCGGGCAGCGGCAGGTCGAGGTGGACCGGCAGCTCGTCGCCCGCGTGGGTCGCCGACGAGGCGAGCGGACCGTGGCCCGCGGCCCGGGCGGCGAGCACGTACGCGCCCCGCTCCGGCACGGCGAGCGCGTAGCCCCCGTCCTCGCCGGAGAGCGTGGCGCCCGCCTGCCGGCCCCGCCGGTCGATCAGCGTGACCTTGGCGCGCGCGACCGGATCGCCGGACGCGTTCAGGACCCGGCCGCGGAAACCGCCGAGCACCTCGTGCGCCCGCTCCAGCGCCGCGTCCTCCTCGCTGCTCGCGCGCAGCTGCGGCGCGGACGCCTGCCGCTGGCGGGGCAGGAAGAGCGCCATCACCAGGCCGACCGCCACGGCCCCCGTGGCGATCATGAACGACACCCGGAAGCCGTGCATGGTCGGGATCGCGACGCCGCCGACGTGGTTCGCCGTGTTGGCCAGCACCATGCCGATGACCGCGCTCGACACGGACGTGCCGATGGACCGCATCAGGGTGTTCAGGCCGTTCGCCGCGCCCGTCTCCGACGCCGGGACGGAGCCGATGATCAGGGCGGGCAGCGAGGAGTAGGCCAGGCCGATGCCCGCGCCCAGGACCACCGCGATGACCAGGGACTGCCACGCGGCGTTCATCAGGCCGAGGCCCGCGCCGTAGCCGATCCCGATGATCACCATGCCGATGATCAGGGTGACCTTGGGTCCGTACTTCGCCGACAGCCGCGCGTACACCGGCGCCGTGACCATCATCGTCAGGCCGAGCGGCATCACCAGCAGACCCGCGCTCACCATCGACTGGCCGAGGCCGTAGCCGGTGGCCTTCGGGAGCTGGAGGAGCTGCGGCAGGACCAGCGAGACGACGTAGAAGGAGACGCCGACCATGATCGAGGCGAGGTTGGTGAAGAGGACGGCCGGGCGGGCCGTGGTGCGCAGGTCGACCAGCGGGGCCTGGATACGCAGCTCCATCACGCCCCACAGCAGCAGGACGGCGACGGACGCGCCGAACAGGCCGAGCGTGGTGGGCGAGGTCCAGCCCCAGTCGCTGCCCTTGGTGATCGGCAGCAGGAAGAGCACGAGCCCGGCGGACAGGCCTATCGCGCCCAGCACGTCGAACGTGCCCTGGGCCCGCATCGGGGACTCCGGGACGACGAGCAGGGTCAGGACGATGGAGAGGACGCCGAGGCCGGCGGCGCCGTAGAAGAGGGCGTGCCAGTCGGCGTGCTGTGCGACGAGGGCCGCCGCGGGCAGCGCGAGACCGCCGCCGACGCCGATCGACGAACTCATCAGCGCCATCGCGGAGCCGAGCTTCTCGCGCGGGAGCATGTCGCGCATCAGGCCGATGCCCAGCGGGATCGCGCCCATCGCGAAGCCCTGGAGCGAACGTCCCACGATCATCGGCAGCAGCGCGCTGGTCAGGGCGCTGACCAGCGCGCCGACGACCATGATGGCCAGGCTGGTCAGCAGCATCCGCCGCTTGCCGAACAGGTCGCCGAGGCGGCCCATGATCGGGGTGGCGACGGCGCCCGAGAGCAGGGTCGAGGTCAGGACCCAGGTGGCGTTGCTGGGCGCGGTTCCCAGCAGGGCCGGCAGGTCCTTGATGACCGGCACGAGCAGGGTCTGCATCACCGCGACAACGATGCCCGCGAACGCGAGCACCGGCACGGTCGCGCCGCTCGGCCTCCGCGCGGGCTGGTCGGTCGTCGTCTGCGTCATTGCGTGGGGCCTCCAGGCCGTAAGCGTGAGAAAGCGAGCACTCGCCGGATCGGCCCACTGGCAAGCGGGCCCGGACGGGCGGCCCACCCCGGGGAGTGGGCCACTCACACGAGTGGCCCACTCCGGAGAGCGGACCCTGTGTGCGATACGTGCAAGGGGAACCCGGTGCGCCCAGGCAACTATTCCGGCGCTTTGGCGTGCCGACGAAATCTTGACCGTTCCATGAGGATCTGACCCGCCATCAGGCCTACCGTCGAACTGGAACGTGTTCTAGTCTGGCGCGGATCCGCGCACCCTGCCTGCCACGAGACCAGGAGCGCCGCTGCCATGAGCGCCAAGAGGGCCAGGACCGGCGTGCCCGCCGGGAAGTCGTATGTCGCCGGGGTCGGGATGACCCGCTTCGAGAAGCCCGGGTCCCGGGACCGGGCGTACTGGGACATGGTCCGGGAGGCCGGTTCCGCCGCTCTCGCGGACGCGGGGATCGCGTACGGCGAGGTGGAACAGGTCCCCGTCGGCCACTGCCTCCAGCCCTCCACCGCCGGCCAGCGCGCCGCCTACGAACTCGGCCTGACCGGTGTGCCCGTGTACAACGTGAACAACAACTGCGCGACCGGCGCGAGCGCGCTGATGCTCGCGCGGCAGCTGGTCGAGGGCGGTATCGCGGACTGCGTCCTCGCGCTGGGCTTCGAGAAGATGAAGCGGGGCGCCCTCGGCTCGGGCGCCGACGGCGGTGACTTCGCCACCTCGCCCGTCGCCCGGCACTACGGGATCATGGCGGCCCGGCACGGCTTCGAGACGACCCCGCCCACCGCGCAGATCTTCGGCGACGCGGCCCGTGAGCACATGGAGCGGTACGGCACCACGGAGGCCCAGCTCGCCGCCGTCGGCGCCAAGAACCACCGGCACTCGGCGAACAATCCCTACGCCCAGTTCCAGGACGTGTACTCCGTCGACCAGATCCTCGCCGCCCCGGTCGTGCACCGGCCGCTGACCAGGCTCCAGTGCTCGCCCACCTCCGACGGGGCGGCGGCAGCGGTCGTCGTCTCCGAGAGGTTCGCCGACCGCCACGGTCTCGGGGACCGGGCCGTCGAGATCCTCGCCCAGGCGATGACCACCGACACCGAGGAGTCCTTCGCCTCCGGCTCCTGCGTCGACGTCGTCGGCCTGCCGATGTCCCGCGAGGCCGCACGCCAGGTCTACGAGCGCTCCGGACTCGGCATCGAGGACGTGGACGTCGTGGAGCTGCACGACTGCTTCTCCGTCAACGAACTGCTCACCTACGAGGCGCTCGGCATGTGCGAGGAGGGCGCGTCCGGCAAGCTCGTCGAGTCCGGCGCGACCACGTACGGCGGGCGCTGGGTGGTGAACCCCTCGGGCGGCCTGATCTCCAAGGGGCATCCACTGGGCGCGACCGGCATCGCCCAAGTGGCCGAGCTGGTCTGGCAGTTGCGTGGCGAGGCGGCGGCCCGCCAGGTACCGGGCGCACGGGTCGGCCTGGCCCACAACATCGGCCTCGGCGGCGCGGCCGTGGTCACCCTGCTGCGCGGGACGGCCTGAACCGGGGCACCGCACCGGGCGGTGCGGTGCGCCGGGGCGGGCGTGAGCAGGGGGGCGTTGGCGTTGCGTACGGGAGCCCGCGCCGGGCCGCGGGGAGTCCGCATCGGGCCGCGCACGGGGGCCCGCGCCGGGCCGTACAGGCTCCGACACGGCCTAGGTCCGGTGGCTTACGACCGGGTGCGTCGAAATCCCGATGCCAGGAGCGTTCGCGGGTTGAGAGCATGACACCCATGCTCCGAGCCGCTGAAGACACCCGAAGATCCGCGCCGGTCGCGCCGCCCACCTGGCTGGTGGTCGCGCTCGCCTGCGCGGGACAGTTCCTCGTCGTCCTCGACGTGTCCGTCGTCAACGTGGCGCTGCCGTCCATGCGGGCCGACCTGGGGCTGAGCGCACCGGGGCTGCAGTGGGTGGTGAACGCCTACTCGATCGCCTTCGCCGGGTTCATGCTGCTCGGCGGCCGGGCCGGCGACCTGTACGGCCGCAAGCGGATGTTCCTGGTCGGGCTCGCCCTGTTCACGCTCGCCTCGGCCGGCGGAGGCCTGGCGCAGGAGGGCCCGCAGCTCCTGGTGGCACGGGCCGTGCAGGGGCTCGGGGCCGCCGTGCTCGCGCCCTCGACGCTGACGATCCTGACGTCCGCCGTCCCGGCCGGCGCCGCACGGGCGCGGGCCATCGCGACCTGGACGGCGGTCGGCGCCGGGGGCGGCGCGGCGGGCGGACTCGTCGGCGGGCTGCTGGTCGACGGGCTGTCCTGGCGCTGGGTCCTGCTCATCAACGTGCCCGTCGGCGCCGTCGTCCTGGCCGGCGCGGCCCGCTGGCTGGTGGAGAGCCGGGCCGGGAACGGGCGCCGCCTGGACCTGCCGGGCGCCCTCCTGGTGACCGCCGGACTCGCCACCCTCGCCTACGGGATCGTCCAGACGGAGGCCGAGGGCTGGGCGTCGGCCGCGACGCTGGTGCCGCTCCTCACCGGACTCGCCCTGATCGGGGCGTTCCTGGCCGTCGAGGCACGGACCAAGGCGCCGCTGATGCCCCTGGCCCTGCTGCGGGTGCGGTCGGTGGCCTCGGCGAACGCGGCGATGCTCGTCAGCGGCTCGGCCATGTTCTGCATGTGGTTCTTCATGACCCTCTACGCGCAGAACGTCCTCGGCTACTCGCCGCTGGGCGCGGGCCTCGCGCTGATGCCCAGCTCGCTCGCGGTGGTCCTCGGCTCCAAGGTGGCGCCCCGGATCATGCCGTTGATCGGGCCGCGCACGGTCGCCGTCCTCGGCACCCTGCTGGCCGCCGCCGGCTTCGGCTGGCAGTCCACGATGACGGCGGACGGCACCTATGTCACCGCGATCATGCTGCCGGGCATCGTCATGATGGCCGGCGCGGGCCTCGCCGGGACCCCCCTCGCCGCCCTCGCCACCTCCGGCGCCACACCGCAGGACGCGGGCCTGGTGTCGGGGCTGATCAACACCTCACGGGTGATGGGCGGTTCGCTCGGCCTCGCCGTCATGTCCACCATCGCGGCGGCCCGCACGGCCGGTGACCCCTCCGCCGGTGCCCTCACCGCCGGCTACGCCCTGGCCTTCCGCACCAGCGCCGTCCTCCTGCTGGCGGGCGCGGCCCTGATGCTCGTATGGCTGCCGCCGAGGACGTCCCGGGAATAGCGTCCGGGGAATGACGTCCCGGGAATGATGTCCCGGGAATGGCCTCTCGGGAATGACGTCCCGGAAATGAGGCAACGCGATCGGGCCCCCGTGGACTCCTTCACGCATCGAGGAGGTGTTCATGGGGGATCGGAAGCAGTCCCGGGACGAGGAGTTCCACCGGTTCGTCCTCGGCCGATGGCCACGGCTGACGCGTACGGCGTTTCTCCTGACCGGCGAGCAGCACGCCGCCGAGGACCTGGTCCAGACGACGCTGGAGCAGGTCTACGTCGCCTGGCGCAAGGTCGCCGCGGCGGACGAACCGGAGGCGTACGTACGCCGCGTGATGATCAACGCGCACGCGCGCAGACACCGCAGACGACTCAAGGAGTTCCTGGCGCCCCGGGACGACTCGGGCCTGACCCACGAGGTCCCCGACCGAGGGGACCCGATCGGGCGGGCCGACGACCGCGGCGCCCTGCTCACCGCGCTCGCCCAACTGCCCCCACGGCAGCGGGAGGCGGTCGTCCTGCGCTACTGGGAGGACCTGAGCGAGATCCAGACGGCCGCCGCGATGGGCTGCTCGGTGGGCGCGGTGAAGAGCAACACGGCCAAGGGCATCGCGAAACTCCGGGCCGTACCCGGCCTGGCCGACGTGACGACGTACGGAGGGCGGGCGTGATGGGCGCGGAAGGGCGGACGGACCACGACACGGCGGCGGACCAGGGCATCGCCCGGCTGCTCGCCGAGGCGGCCGACGGGGTGCGGATCGGCGCCGTCCCCTACCGGGAACTGGTGCGCGGCGGACGCCGGCGCAGGGCCCGCCGGTGGGCGCTGGCCGCGGCGGCGGCCCTCGTCGTCGCCGGTTCCACCGGCGTGCTGGCGTCGGCCGGCGGCGCGGGCGGCGAAGGGCGCCGGGTGGTGCCCGCCGCGACCACCCCGGCACCCCCGGACTACCGGCAGGCGGACAAGGCGCGGAGCACGGCCGTGGCGCGCGGGACCGACCACACGGGGGCCTGGACCGTGGAGGCCCTGGTGTGGGAACCGCCGCGGAACGCCGCGGAGGCGCGCGCCCAGTTGACGACCATGAAGGGGTACGGACTCGCCCCCGCCGGCGTCCACACCCCCGCGGACCTGGTCGGCAAGGGCTGGTACTACGGCCGGCTGATGCGGGACGGCGGGACGGCGCTGACCTTCGTGAACGCGCCGGAGGAGAAGGGCGGCGCACCGGCCGCCGGGCAGGTCGAGGCCGCCGCGACCCTGCTCGACCCGGATGCCGGGGGCGGCTCCCGGCGGCTCCTCGTCGGCCGGGTCGCCCCGACCGTACGGGAGGTCACCTGCACCTGGGCCGACGGCACGAAGGTCAGGGCAGCGCCCGCCGCACCCGGCACGGGCCTCGTCGGCGACTTCGAGGACCTGATCCGTCCGGTGGAGGGCTCACGGGCGAACTGGTTCACCTGCGTGGCACCGGCCGGCGCGGACTACCGCTCGGGGGAGGCGCGGGTGACCAAGGAGGGGGCGGGGGAGTAGGGGGGCAGCGGGCCCACCGGAGACCCAGCGGGCCAGCGGGCCAGCGGAGACCCAGCGGGCCAGCGGGCCCACCGGAGACCCAGCGGGCCAGCGGGCCCTTCGGAGACCCAGCGGGTCGGCGGGCCCTTCGGAGACCCAGCGGGTCGGCGGGCCCTCCGGATACCCAGCGGGCCGGCGGGCCCTCCGGATACCCAACGGGTCGGCCGGGCAACGGCGTTGCCTCTTACAGCCACCCCTGTTGGCGGGCCTCGCGCATCGCCTCCATGCGGTTGCGGGTGCCCGTCTTGCCGATGGCGGAGGAGAGATAGTTGCGGACCGTGGACTCCGAGAGGTGGACGCGGGCGGCGATGTCCGCGACCGTCGCACCGTCCGCCGACGCCTTCAGGACGTCGCACTCGCGCGGGGTGAGCGGACTGGGCCCGGCGCTCAGCGCGGCGGCGGCGAGCGCCGGGTCGATCACCGTCTCCCCGGTCAGCACCCGGCGGACCGCCTGCGCCAGTTCCTCCACCGGTCCGTCCTTGACGAGGAACCCGGCGGCGCCCGCCTCCATGGCCCGCCGCAGATAGCCGGGGCGGCCGAACGTGGTGAGGATCAGCACCCGGCAGTCCGGCACCTGTTCGCGCAGCGCGGCGGCGGCGTCGAGCCCGCTCATGCCCGGCAACTCGATGTCCAGCAGCGCCACGTCGGGCCGGCTGACGAGCGCGGTGTCCACGATCTCGTCGCCCGCCGAGAGCTGCGCGACCACCTCGATGTCCGCCTCCATCCCGAGCAGCAGGGCCAGCGCCCCGCGCATCATTCCCTGGTCCTCGGCGAGCAGCACACGGATGGACTTGGCGGGGCGGTGGTCCCGGGGCATCTCGTTCACGGGCCAAGGGTAGGCGCCGGACACGCCTACCGGCCCGGTCACCGCCCCCTCGCCACTCGGGGTTTCCCCCGGCGAGGCCGGGCCCCGGCGCAGGGCTCCTGGCCGTCCCCGGGTCCGGCACCGCCGTATCCCTGCGGCGCGACCGGCGCGACCGGCGCGACCGGCGCGACCGGCGCGACCGGCGCGACCGGGGTGCGTACCGGCGTCCCTCGCGGGGCCCGAGCCGGTCCCCGCCCCCCGGCGCCCCGGGGCACACCCCCGCCCTACCCCGCTATCCCCGTCAAGTCCGCCGCCCCCACCGGCAGTTCCGCTCTCACTCGGAAGCCGCCGCGTGGGGTGCGGCCCGCCTCCAGGGAGCCGCCCGCCGCCGCCAGACGTTCGGTGAGGCCCTTCAGGCCGGTGCCGGTGGTGCCGGTGGTGCCGGTGGTGCCGGTGGTGTCGTCCGTGCCCGGGTGGGGGCCGGCCGTCCCGGTCTCGGTGCCGTTGTCCGTGACGGTCAGGCGGACCAGGTCCGGGGTGCCGTCGACGGTGATCTCGCAGCGCGTCGCGTCGCTGTGGCGCACGATGTTGGTGACGGCCTCACGCAGCACCCAGCCGAGCAGCGCCTCGGTCTGCGGCACGAGCGGCGGCCCCGACCGCCGGACGACCGGTTCCACCTCGGCCGCCGACAGCGCCGAGCGGGCGCGGTCCAGCTCGGTGGCGAGGCTGCCCTCCCGGTAACCGGTCACCGCCTCGCGGATCTCGGTGAGCGCCTGCCGGCCCACCGACTCGATGTCCGTGACCTGCACGAGCGCCGCGTCCAGGTCGCGCGGGGCCAGCCGGCGGGCCGCCTCCGACTTGACCACGATCACGGACAGCGTGTGCCCGAGCAGATCGTGCAGGTCCCGGGAGAAACGCATCCGCTCCTTCTCGACCGCCTGCCGCGCCAACTCCTCCCGCGCCGCCCGCAGTTCCCGCACCGCCTCGGAGAGGGAGAGGATCGCGGCGGTCACCATCGTCGACAGGAACGTGCCGTACGCGACGTTCAGCGCGCCCCAGCCGGCCTGGAAGGCGGACACCACCGCGGCGAGCACGGTCAGGGCGAGGCCCGCCTTGCCGAGCCACGGACCGCGCAGCACCGCCCCGGTCGCCAGCCCGAGCAGCGGGAAGAAGTACAGCCAGCTCCCGCCGTAGCCGATGGCGAGCCCGCAGGTGATCACGCCCATCACGACGAGCGCCGCCCGGGTCGAGACCGACTCCCGCTTGTCCTTCACGAACGCCCGGAACGTGACGTAGATGTACAGCGAGTTGAAGAGGAACAGGCCAAGACCGCCGATCCAGGGGCTGGGGGTCTTGCCCTGGAGCAGGTTGGAGAAGGAGCCGAGGCCCATCAGCAGCCAGGGCAGCAGCGAGAACCCGGTGGGCGGCGGGCCCGCGTCCTCGGGCACCTTCCCGCCGCCGCGGCGCGCCGCCCGCCGGTCGGCCTTGAACCGCTCCATGTCGGCCTTCCAGACGGCTCGCTCCGCACGCCACGCCCGCACCTGGCAGGCGAGACCTCTCGTCCAGGACATGTTCCGCTCCCCGTTCAGACGGTCCGTGCGGACCGACGGTACGAGATCACGGCGTACGAACCGAAAGCCAGCAGCCAGGCCGTCAGCACCGCCACCGCCGCGAGCGAGGGCGCCCGGCCCTCCGTGACCGACACCCCGAGCTGCGCGAACCGGTTCGTGGGCGTGTACACCGTTATGGACCGCAGCCAGCCGGGGAAGAGGGCCGGCGGGAACCACAGGCCGCCGATCACCGCCAGCCCCAGGTTGCACACCATGTTCGCGACGCCCGTGGTCTGCGCGGTCAGCCGGTAGCCGTTGCCGAGGCCGAGCAGCGTGAAGGGGACCGAGCCCGCCCACAGCAGCACGGCGGTCGCCGCCCACTGCCAGGCGTCCAGCCGTACGCCGTTGACCAGGCCGCCCGCCGCCAGTACCGCCACGATCGCCGGCAGCACCGTCACCGAACCGGTCAGCGCCCGCCCCAGCACCACCTGGCGCGATGTCATCGGGGTGACCCGCAACTGGCGCAGCCAGCCGGTCACCTTGTCCTCGGCGACCCCGCCGCCCGTGTTGAGCGCCGAGCCCACCGCGCCGTACGCGGCCATCCCCACCATCGACGCCGTCTTCCACGCGCCGTCGTCCCCGCCCCCCAGGTTGGTGAACAGCAAATACATCATCACCGGCATCGCCACGCCGCCGATCACGAAGCCGGTGTCGCGCAGCGTCCGGCGCACTTCGAGCCGCAGATAGTCGAACATCACACCGTCTCCAGAGCGTGCGAGGTGAGGGCCAGGAAAGCGTCGTCCAGGGAGGCGGGGGCGACCTCCAGGCCGCGTATCGCCCCCTGTCCCGCCAGCGCGATCACGGTCGCGTCCGGATCGTCCGTGCGCAGCCGGGCCCGGTCCCCGCGCACCTCCACCGCCACCACGCCGGGCAGCAGCTCCAGGCCCGCCGAGCCGCGCCCCGCCAGGTCGACGGCGACCAGACCGGCGCCCGCCGACCGCCTGAGCTGCTCCCCGGTGCCGTCCGCGACGATCCGCCCCCGGTCGAGGACGACGATCCGGTCGGCGTGCGTGTCGGCCTCCTCCAGATAGTGCGTGGAGAAGAGCACCGTGTGACCGCGCCGGGCGTAGGTCCGCATCGACTCCCAGAACGCGTGCCGCGCCTCCACGTCCAGCGCCGCCGTCGGCTCGTCGAGGACGATCAGCGCGGGGTCCCCGGCGAGCGCCACCGCGAACCGCACCCGCTGCGCCTGCCCGCCGGACAGCCGGTCCACCCGCCGCCCCGCCAGCTCCTCGACGCCCGCCAGCCGCAGCGTCTCCGCCACCGGCAGCGGCGCCGGATAGCGGCCCGCGACGAAGGAGACCAGCTCCCGCACGGTCACGCGCGGCACGGGCCGGGTCTCCTGGAGCATCGCCCCGACCTTCCCGGCCCGCACCGACTCCTCCGGCCGGCCGCCGAACAGCGCGACCACGCCCTCGTCCGGTGTGTCCAGGCCGAGCAGCAGCGAGATCGCCGTCGACTTGCCCGCTCCATTGCGTCCCAGCAGCGCCACCGTCTCGCCGCGTGCCACGTCCAGGTCGATGCCGGCCACCGCGCGCACCGCGCCGAACGTCTTGACCGCCCCCGTGAAGGACACGGCCGGTGGTGTCCCCGTCGTCTGTGTCATGACTACGACGCTAGGGGCGCGCCGCGGCCGGCGGCAGATGCGGTTGTCAGCAGTCGGCCGGTACAAATGTCATGGTCGACGTCCTCCGACCGCGCCGCCCCGGTCCCGCCCGGCGGACCGCGGGCACGCCCCGACGCCGTATCTGACATGGCGTCAGCGGTCTTCACAACTGCCGGGGGCTCGGCTATACAGGGGTTCGCCGGACTGGAACGCGTTCTAGAACGGGCGGGTTCCCCGGCCCCGGTGTCGACCTCGGTGCGGCCGACGGTGCGGACGTCCGCACCGAGGTCTTTCACGCAGTCGCAGTCGCAGTCGCAGTCGTAGGCGTGGTTGCTGTTGCAGTCGCAGTCGTAGGCGTGGTTGCTGTTGCAGCCGCTTAGGTGGTTGTAGGCGCTGTCGCAGCCGAGTTCAGCCGAGTTCAGCCGAGTTCAGCCGAGTGCAGTCCAGTCAGGAGCCCCATGCCCATTGACGCCGCCAAGGCCGTCGCCGCCGAACCGCGGACCGGCCAGATCGCCTGGACCCACAAGGACGTCCAGCTCTACCACCTGGGCCTCGGCGCGGGCGTCCCCGCCACGGACCCCGACGAGCTGCGCTACACCCTCGAATCCAGGCTGCACGTCCTGCCGAGCTTCGCCACCGTCGCGGGCGCCGGGTCCCCGGGCGTGATCAGCGGTCTGTCCATGCCCGGCGTCGACGTCGACCTCGCCCGCGTGCTGCACGGCGGCCAGAGCCTGCGGCTGCACCGCCCGATCCCCGCCGAGGGCACCGCGACCGCCACCGGCCGGATCGCCGCCGTCTACGACAAGGGCACGGCGGCCATCCTCGTCATGCGGACCGAAGTGGCCGACGCCGAGGGCCCGTTGTGGACGAACGACGCCCAGATCTTCGTACGCGGCGAAGGCGGCTGGGGCGGCGACCGCGGCCCCTCCACCCGCCGCGAAGCACCGGCGGGCGACCCCGACCGGACCGTCGAACGCCCCGTCCGCGAGGAGCAGGCGCTCCTCTACCGCCTCTCCGGCGACTGGAACCCGCTGCACGCCGACCCCGAGTTCGCCAAGCTCGCCGGGTTCGACCGGCCGATCCTGCACGGGCTGTGCACGTACGGCATGACGCTCAAAGCCGTGGTCGACACCCTCCTCGGCGGCGACGTCACCCGCGTCCGCTCGTACACCACCCGCTTCGCCGGCGTCGTCTACCCCGGCGAGACCCTGCGCGTCCGGATGTGGCGCGAGGACGGCGCGGTCCGGGTCGCGGTGAGCGCGGCCGAACGGGACGACGCGCCGGTCCTTGCCGACACCACCGTCGAGCACACCTGAGCGTCCTGGACGCCGTGACTGTCGCACGAACCGTACCGAGGGGAGCCGCACCATGCGCGCAGCCGTACTGCACGAGACAGGGCAGGACAAGCTCGAAGTCCTCGACGACGTCGAGGCGGTGGGCTTCGGGCCCGGAAAGGTACGCATCCGGATCCGGGCCACCGGCCTGTGCCACTCGGACCTGTCCGCGATGAACGGCGTGCTGCCGCAGCCCGCCCCGTTCGTCCCCGGCCACGAGGGCGCCGGCGAGATCATCGAAGTGGGCGACGGAGTCGGCCACTTGAAGGCGGGGGACCGAGTCGTCGTCTGCTGGCTGCCGGCCTGCGGAGCCTGTCCGGCCTGCAAACGCGGCCAGACCGAACTGTGCCTGGCCGGCTTCATGAACGCCGGCACCCCCAACTTCCGCCGCGCCGGCGGCGATGTCTTCGGCTTCGCCGGCACCGGCACCTTCACCGAGGAGGTCGTGGTCGACGCGGGCTGCGCCGTCCCCGTACCCGACGACGTGCCCTTCGACATCGCCGCCCTGATCGGCTGCGGCGTCACCACCGGACTCGGCGCCGCCCTCAACACCGCCGATGTGGAAGCCGGTTCGTCGGTCGCCGTCATCGGCTGCGGGGGCGTCGGCATCTCCGCGATCCAGGGCGCCCGCCTCAAGGGAGCCGCCGAGATCGTCGCCGTCGACCCGGTCCCCGCGCGCCGCGAGGCCGCCCTCCGCTTCGGCGCCACCCAGGCCGTCGCCCCCGATCAACTCGGCGACGCCAAGCAGTCGGTGACCGCGGGGGAGGGCTTCGACTACGTCTTCGAGGTCGTCGGCAAGTCGGCCACCGCACGCACCGCCTACGACCACACCCGGCGCGGCGGCACCCTCGTCGTCGTCGGCGCCGGTGCCATGGACGACTTCCTCCAGCTCAACATGTTCGAGCTGTTCTTCGACGAGAAGCGCATCCTGCCCTCCATGTACGGCGGCGGCGACGTCCTGCGCTCCTACGAACGCACCATCGCCCTGTGGCGCGCGGGCCGTATCGACCTGGAGAGCCTCATCACCCACCGGGTGCCGCTCGCCGGGATCAACGAGGCCCTCGACCAGATGCGTTCGGGCACCGCCCTGCGGACCTGCATCGAGATCTGACGCCCCGCCAGCGCCCCCGCCGCCGCTGAGCCAGCGTCCCCGCCGCCGTCGAGCCAGCGCCGCCATCGCCGTCGAGCCAGCGCCCTTACGCTGTCCCGCCCCCCCCACGCTGTTCCGACCGCAACCCCGCACCGCTCCCGACCACCGCTAAGGACCCTGATGTCACTGCCACTTGACGGGCTGACCGCGATCGTCACCGGCGCGGGACGCGGTCTCGGCCGGGCCGAGGCGCTGGAACTCGGACGGCTCGGCGCCGCCGTCGTCGTCAACGACTACGGGCAGCCCGGACGGGACGGCACCGGCGAGGCCTCGGCCGCCCCCGCGGAGCAGGTCGCCGCCGAGATCCGCGCCGCGGGCGGCCGGGCCCTCGCCCACACCGGAGACGTCTCCGACCACGAACAGGCCCGCGAACTGGTCGAGTCGGCCGTCACCGGCTTCGGACGGCTCGACATCCTCGTCAACAACGCCGGCATCCTGCGCGACCGCATGATCTTCTCGATGACCGAGGACGAGTGGGACTCCGTCATCCGCGTCCACCTCAAAGGACACTTCAACACCACCCACTTCGCCGCCGCCCACTGGCGCGCCCGCTCCAAGGCCGCCGGGGCACCGGTGTACGGGCGGATCGTCAACACCTCCTCGGAGGCATTCCTCGCCGGCTCCGCCGGCCAGCCCAACTACGCCGCCGCCAAAGGCGGAATCGTCGGCCTGACGACCTCGACGGCCCTCGCGCTCGCCAAGTACGGCGTCACCGCCAACGTCATCTGCCCGCGCGCCCGCACCCGGATGACGGAGGACGTCTTCGCCGGATTCGGCCGCCCCGACGACGGACTCGACCCGCTCGCCCCCGAGCATGTCGCCCCGCTCGTCGGCTACTTGGCCTCACCCGCCGCCGCGCACGTCAACGGACAGCTCCTCGTGGTGCACGGCGGCATGGTCGCCGTGGTCGAACGCCCGCGCGTGGCGGCCAAGTTCGACAGCAAGCAGGACACCTTCAGCCACGACGAACTCGACGCGCTGCTCACGCCCTACTACGCCGACCGGCCGCGCGGCGAGACCTTCGCGGCGGCCGAGGTGCTGGGCCTCAGGAGGGACCGGGACGGCTCTTCTCACTGAGCGGCCGTCCGGGAGCCGCACACGCGACGGCCCCGCTCGTCATGGTGCGAGCGGGGCCGCCGTGTGCTGCGTCGTGCCGTGCTGTGCTCTGCCGTGCTGTGCCGGGCCGGGGGCCGGTCAGGATGCATCCGGCCGGCTCTCTGGCCTTCAGACCTTCAGACCTTCAGGCATCCAGGCCTTCGGGTATCCACGCCTTGACCTTTCGGACTTTCGGCCTTCGGTTCGTCAGCCTCCGGCCTTCCGGCCTTCCGGCCTTCCGGTCTTCCGGTCTTCAGGCCGTCGTGCCGGACTGGCCGGACGGCTTGCGGTGGCGCCCCTGGGGGGTCGCCTCGGCGTCGTGGCCGGAGACCGGACCGCGGTGCTTCCCGTGGCCGTCCGACCGGACCTCCGACGCCTCGTGGACGTCCGAGCCCCGCGTTTCCCTGGTGCTGGTTTCGCTCATGAAAGTGTTCACCCCGTATGCAAGATCCTTCTTTTCAGCCGGGGGATTCTAACGCGCCGTCATCGCCTGGGCGCCGGAGGGTGACGTTTCTTCATCCTCTCCGCCGGCTTTCTCCCCGTCCCCGGCGACGGGCGGCGCGGCCTCGCCCCCGGGGACCGGACCGCTGGGCATCGGCGGGCCCGCGTGCAGGGGGCGGCGGTGGGTCGGGCGGAACTCCGGCTGGGCGGGGGGCGTTTCGGGGCCGACGCTCGTTTCCGCCGGGCGCACCTCGACCTCGACCGGCAGGGTCGCGATGAACCCGGCGCCGAGGCTTCTCCCCGGCGGGGGAGTGTCGGCGACCTTCGTCCAGAGGGCGGGCCTGGGCTCGCGGGCCGGTTGCCCGGCGGGCGCGGATTCCGGGGCGCCGGCGTGATGGCGTACGCCCGTGGCGGGAGCGGTCTGCCCGGTGTCGGGCGCCGAGACGGCCCCGGAATCGGGTCCGGGGACGAACCCGGAGTCGGGCCCGGAGACGAACTCGGAGTCGGACCCGGTGTCGGGCGCTGTGGCGGACCTCGCGTCGGACCCGGAAGCGGGGTCGGCCGTGTCCGTCCCCGGGGGCTGTTGCCGGGCCGCGTCCACGAGGGCCGTCGGCTGGGCTGGGCGGGCCGCGGAGGCGTGGACCACCGGTCCCGCGCTGACCACCGCCTGCCGGGGCGTCGCCAACTTGCTTTCGAGGGGCGCCTGTTGAAGCGGTACGGGCCGGGGCGCCGGGCGCTCCGGGGGAGCCGTGTCCTCCGGGTCCGCTTCCCGCGCCGCCGGGGCCACCGTCAGCCGCTCGACCCCGCACGGCACGGCCCCCGAGGCGTACGGCAGTTGGAGCACGCCCTCCCTGGTCCACAGGCCTGTTCCGGCCAACCACCCCTCGGGCGCGGGCCGGTGGTCGATCCGGCGCTCCGAGGGCCGCCACATCCCCACCCAGGTGCCGCCCGGCCCGTCGAGGCGCAGGGCGACCGCGCAGGCCTCCGGGGTCAGCACCTGGCCCGGCTGGATGGCGAACGGCGTGATCGAGCAGCCCGTAGCGCTCAGGCACTCCGGGAAACGGACCGGCAGGGTGCTGCCGAGCACACCCCAGCCGAGCCGTTCGCGGCCGGGAGAAGGGGCGTCGGAGCGGATCAGGAGAAGTCCGCTGTCGGCGTCCGCGAGGAGCAGCCGGTCGTTGCTGTGCTCGGCGATCTGGAGGAGCGGCGAGACCTCTCCGCCGCGCTCCAGGTCGACCACCACGGTCTTGGTGCGGCCCCCGTGGAACCGGTCCAGCGCGAGCAGCCGGCCCGTGGCGTCCAGCCACACCCCTCCCGAACAGTGCCCCGGCACCTCCGCGAGATGCTCGGGACCGAACGCGCCGCCCGCCACCAGCCACACCGCCGTGGACCCCCGTCCCACGGCGAGGGCGTAGGCCCGCTCCCCGTCCGGCGCGGGCGGCAGCAGCCGCAGCCGGGTGCCGGCGTCGGGGCACTCCACCGCGCCGAGCGGCAGTTCACCGGTGCCGGGGCCGGTGGGGTAGAGCAGCGAGAACGTGTGCCGTCCGTCCGCGATCCGATGGATCAGCACCCTGCCGTCCGTCAGCGGCAGCACCTCGGTGCCCGGCTCCTCCGGCTGATGGGAGGGCAGCGGAACGGCGTAGGGCTCCGGCCCGTCCAGCGTCCAGCGCTCCGGGTACCAGGACTCCCCGTCGCTGGTCAGCCGCGCCCCGTACGTCCCGTCCGCGGTGATGACACAGGCGGGCGGAGCAGCCCACCCGCTCGCGACGTCGTCGTCCTCGTCGCCCATCCCGTCCTCGCTCGCCACCACGGGCTCCGTCGCACCGGCCGTCATCGTTCGGTCACCTCCGGCGACGAAGCTAGTTTTCGCACGCACAGACGGGGGACCGACGGGCTGTGGCTTCACACATAAGGGTGGCCATGTCGGGATTCGCCTGAGGGAAGGGGGGCGGATGTGCTGAGCCGGGGGTGACCGGGCTGGGTCCGTCGCCGGGTTCGCCGCAGCTTCCCCGGTCCGCCGTCGGGGTTCGCCGTGGGCCGCCTCTCGGGGCTCCGCCGCCGGTCCGCAGCAGGGTCCCTCACCGGCTCCACCGTCAGTCCGCCGCAGGGCCGCCCCCCGGGGTCTACCGGCCACCCGCCGTCGGCCCATCGTCGGCCCATCGTCGGTCCGCCGCCGGTCCGCCGTCGGGTCCGGTCCCGGCTCCGCCGTCCGGGCGCGGGTCCCGGGGTCCGCGGCCGGTCGGGGAGGCACCCGGGCCAGGTAGCCTTTCCCCGTGCCCCGTCTGTCTGAAGTCATCACCGCGCTCGAATCCCTCTGGCCCCCTCAGTCGGCCGAGAGCTGGGACGCGGTCGGCACCGTGTGCGGCGATCCGGACCAGGACGTCGCGCGCGTGCTGTTCGCCGTCGACCCGGTCCAGGACATCGTCGACGAGGCGGTGAAGCTGGGCGCCGACCTGCTGGTCACGCACCACCCGCTCTACCTGCGCGGTACGACGACCGTGGCGGCCGGCACCTTCAAGGGCCGCGTCGTGCACACCCTGATCAAGAACGACATCGCGCTGCACGTCGCCCACACCAACGCCGACCGTGCCGACCCGGGAGTCAGCGACGCCCTGGCCGGAGCGCTGGACCTGCGGGTCGTACGGCCCCTCGTGGCCGACCCCACCGACCCCGAGGGGCGCCGGGGCCTCGGCCGGGTCTGTGAGCTGGACCACCCGCTGACCGTGCGCGAGCTGGCCGAGCGGGCCGCCGAGCGGCTGCCCGCCACCGCGCAGGGCATCCGCGTCGCGGGCGACCCCGAGGCGCTGGTGCGCACCGTCGCCGTCAGCGGCGGCTCGGGCGACAGCCTCTTCGACGACGTACGCGCCGCGGGCGTGGACGCCTTCCTCACCGCGGACCTGCGCCACCACCCGGTCTCCGAGGCCCGCGCGCACAGTCCTCTCGCGCTGCTCGACGCGGCGCACTGGGCCACCGAGTGGCCCTGGTGCGAGCTGGCCGCCGCCCAGCTCGACGAGATCTCCGACCGGAAGGGATGGGGACTGCGTGTCCACGTCTCCCGGACGGTCACCGACCCCTGGACCGCCCACGCGGCCTCACACAACGACACATCAGGAGCCCCCAACTGAACGCCGAGCCCGCCGACCAGATCCGACTTCTCGACGTCCAGGCGCTCGACGCCCGCCTGCAGCAGCTCGCGCACCTTCGGCGGTCGCTTCCCGAGCACGCCGAGATCGAGTCGCTGAACAAGGACCTCACCCAGATCCGGGACCTGCTCGTCGCCGCGCAGACCGAGGAGAGCGACTGCGCCCGCGAGCAGACCAAGGCCGAGCAGGACGTCGACCAGGTGCGCCAGCGTGCCGTCCGCGACCAGCAGCGGCTCGACTCGGGTGCCGTCACCTCCCCGAAGGACCTGGAGAACCTCCAGCGCGAGATCACCTCGCTCGCCAAGCGCCAGGGCGACCTGGAGGACGTGGTCCTGGAGGTCATGGAGCGCCGCGAGTCCGCGCAGGAGCGGGTCGCCGAGCTGACCGGGCGTGACGCGTCCGTGCAGGCGAAGATCGACGACGCGATCGGGCGGCGCGACGCGTCGTTCGAGCGGTTCGACGCCGAGGCCGCCTCGGTGACCAAGGAGCGCGAGGTCATCGCCGCCAGCGTGCCCGCCGATCTCCTCAAGCTGTACGACAAGCTGCGCGAGCAGCAGGGGGGCGTCGGCGCCGCCCGCCTCTACCAGCGCCGCTGCGAGGGCTGCCGCCTGGAGCTGAACATCACCGAGGTCAACGAGGTGAAGGCGGCGTCCCCCAACACGGTGCTGCGCTGCGAGAACTGCCGTCGCATCCTGGTGCGTACGTCCGAGTCCGGCCTGTAGGGGTCGGGAGTCAGGGAGTCCGTCGCGTGCGGGAGTTCATTGTCGAGGCCGACGGGGGTTCCCGGGGCAACCCGGGGCCCGCGGGCTACGGCTCGGTGGTCATCGACGCGGCCACGGGGGAGACGCTGGTGGAGCGCGCCGAGTACATCGGCGTCGCCACCAACAACGTCGCGGAGTACCGCGGGCTGCTCGCCGGGCTGCGGGCGGCCCGTGATCTCGACCCCGAGGCGCGGGTCCTGGTCCGGATGGACTCCAAGCTGGTCGTCGAGCAGATGTCCGGCCGCTGGCAGATCAAGCACCCCGCGATGCGCCCGCTGGCGGCGGAGGCGGCCGGCATCCTCCCGCGCTCGCAGGTCACCTACGAGTGGATCCCCCGAGAGAAGAACAAACACGCGGACCACTTGGCCAACAAGGCAATGGACAGGGCGGCGACCGGCGAAGCCGAGATCCCGGGCGAGCGGCCCGATTCCCCCGGCGGCGAAGCCGCGATTCAGGCAGGGCGGCCCGAGTCCCCCGGCGCCGAAGCCGCGAAGCCAACCGACGACAGCCGAGCCGCCAGAACCGACGACAGCCGAGCCGCCAGAAACGACGACAGGCGAGCCGCCAGAAACGTGGCGACCGTCGGCTGGGGCTCACCCCCCGACATGGGCGCCCCCGCCACCTTCGTCCTCCTGCGCCACGGCGAAACCCCCCTGACCCCCCAGAAGCGTTTCTCGGGCAGCGGCGGCAGCGACCCCTCCCTCTCCGCGGTGGGCCGCGACCAGGCCGAGCGCGCCGCGAAGGCCCTGGCAGCGCGCGGCACCATCCAGGCCGTCGTGGCCTCCCCCCTCGCCCGCACCCGGGAAACCGCGGCCGTCGTGGCCGAGCGCCTGGGTCTCGACGTCGCCGTGGACGACGGTCTGCGCGAGACGGACTTCGGCGCCTGGGAAGGCCTCACCTTCGGCGAGGTACGCGAACGCCACCCGGACGACCTGAACTCCTGGCTCGCCTCCCCGGACGCCCAACCGACCGGCGGCGGCGAGAGTTTCGCCGCGACGGCCCTGCGGATGGCGGAGACCCGCGACCGGCTGACCGCCGCCTACGCGGGCCGTACGGTCCTGCTCGTCACCCATGTCACCCCGATCAAGACCCTGATCCGGCTGGCCCTGGGCGCCCCGCCGGAGTCCCTGTTCCGGATGGAGCTGTCGGCGGCGTCGCTCTCGGCGGTGGCCTATTACGCGGACGGCAACGCGAGCGTCCGCCTTTTCAACGACACCTCCCACCTGCGCTGACTCACTCCCGACGGGCGATTTCCAGGCGTACGGACTCCTGGTGCGCGGGCTGCGGGCGTACGGACTCCGGGAGTACGTGAGTACGGGAGTACGGGCTTCCGGCGTACGGGCTCCTGGTGCCCGGGCTCCCGGCGTACGGGTTCCTGGTGCGCGGGCGCGGGCTCCCCATGTGCGGCGTCCCGGCGCGCCGCCCGGCCCCGGACGGAGGATCTCCGCGCTCTCCCGGTCGGCCGGAAGAAGCGCCTCCAGGTGGAGTTCGGCACGCAGCAGGCCGCAGGCGGGCCCTGACACCTGCCGGCGGCCCCCCCCGGCACCTGCTAGATGGATCGCCCCGCCGCCACCCCTAGCGGCGCAACGCCGAAGCCTCCCTGGCCAGTTGCTCCACGCGCTGCCAGTCGCGCGCGGCGACCGCGTCCGCCGGGAGCATCCAACTGCCGCCCACGCACCCCACGTTGGGGAGCGCGAGATAGTCCGGCGCGGTGTCGGGGCCGATGCCGCCGGTCGGACAGAACCGTGCCTGCGGGAGCGGCCCCGCCAGCGACTTGAGGTACGCGGTGCCGCCGGCGGCCTGGGCCGGGAAGAACTTCATCTCGCGCACCCCCCGCTCCAGCAGCGCCACCACCTCCGACGTGGTCGACACCCCCGGCAGGAACGGCACCCCCGACGTCTTCATGGCGTCGAGGAGCGCGTCCGTCCAGCCCGGGCTGACCAGGAACCGGGCGCCCGCCGCGACCGACTCCGCCACCTGCTCCGGCGTCAGCACGGTGCCCGCGCCGACCACCGCGTCCGGCACCTCCGCCGCGATGGCCCGGATCGCGTCCAGCGCGGCCGGGGTCCGCAGCGTCACCTCGATCGCGGGCAGCCCGCCGGCCACCAGCGCCCGCGCCAGCGGAACGGCGTCGGCGGCGTCCGCGACCACGACGACGGGGACGACGGGCGCGAGATCCAGGACGGAGGCGTGCGAAGACGGGGGCAGCGGCGAAGTCATGCGCACATCCTGCCCGGGGTGTGCAGCATGCGCAAAGGTCGTTGCGCATGCTGCAATGAGGCTGTGTGGGGCGGCTTGTGCCCGCCGGCTCAGTGGATCTCCGTCACCACCACGTCGAGCGCCCAGGGCCGCCCCGCCCGGCCGGGGGCCTCCGCCTCCACCGTGTATCCGAGGTCCCGCAGCGCCTCGACCAGCTCGGCCGGGTTCTTCGGCGCGGTCCCCGTGCCGAGCAGGCTCCGGATGATCCGGCCTTTGGTCGCCTTGTTGAAGTGGCTGACGACCGACCGCTTCTCGACGCCGTCCACGACCTGCGCGTGCAGTACCCGTACCGTCGCCGTCCGCTCCGCGACCTCGCCCTTCGGCTTCCAGGCCGCCGTGTACGCCGAGGACCGCAGGTCGAGCACCAGTCCGTCGCCCGCCGCCTCGGGCAGCGCGGTCGCCATCGGCGTACGCCAGTGCCCGCCGAGCGCGCCGAGACCGGGCAGCTTCACGCCCATCGAGCAGCGGTAGGAGGGGATCCGGTCGGTCACCCGGACGGCGCCCCACAGCCCGGAGAACACCAGCAGCGACCGGCCCGCGCGGCGCTTGGCCGCGGTGTCCAGCGAGGCCAGGTCCAGGGCGTCGTACAGCACCCCGGTGTAGATCTCGCCCGCCGGACGGGCGCCCGCGGTCCGCAGCTCGGTGTTCTTCGCGATCTCCCCGCGCAGCCCCTCGCTCAGCCCGAGCACCTCACGGGCCTTCTCCTCGTCGGCCGCGCACAGCTCGACCAGCTCGTCCAGAACGGCCTGGCGGGCCTGCGTCAGGCCGGGCAGCGACAGCGACTCCAGCTTGAGCGGGGTGCCCCGGCCGGAGGGGGCCTTGCCTTCGGAGGGCGGCAGCAGCACGAGCACGGTTGGTTCTCCTCACGGTGGATATGGCCCGGCGCCAGCCTAAACGGTGCCCCCGGCCCACCCGGACGGCCCGGGCACCCGCCGACACCTGCACCCGGCGTGCCCGCCGACACCTGCGCCCGGCGTGCCCGCCGACACCTGTGCCCGGCCTTCCCGTCGGGGACGGAATTCCGCGTTCCCGCCGGAGACGGCACCCGACGGCACCCGACGGCACCCGCCGTGCCCGCCGACACCGGCATTCGGCGTGCCCATCGGGAACCCGCCGCCTAGGCTCGGACGCATGCCTCGCCGTCGCGTCCGTCTCACCGGTGCACCGCAGGCTCCGCTGCGAGCCGCCCTCAGCGCGTTGCGAACCGAACTCGGGGTGCCCGAGGCCTTCCCGGCCGAGGCGCTCGCGGAGGCCGCCCGGCCGCCCCGCCCGCCCTCGTACGACGCCACGGACATCCCCCTGTTCACCATCGACCCGCCGACCTCCCGGGACCTCGACCAGGCGATGCACCTGTCCCGCCGGGACGGCGGCGGTTACCGCGTCCGGTACGCCATCGCCGACGTGGCCGCCTTCGTCACCCCCGGCGGAGCCCTGGACGCCGAGGCCCACCGCCGCGTCATGACCCTCTACTTCCCCGACGAGAAGGTCCCCGTCCACCCGCCCGAACTCTCCGAGGGCGCCGCCAGCCTCCTCCCGGGCCAGGACCGCCCCGCCGTCCTGTGGACCATCGACCTCGACGCCGACGGCCGTACGCTGACCACCGACGTCCGCCGCGCCCTGGTCCGCAGCCGCGCCAAACTCGACTACGCGCACGTCCAGCGGCAGATCGACGCGGGCACGGCGGAGGAACCCCTCGCCCTGCTCAGGACGGTCGGCTCGCTCCGCGAGACCCTGGAGGCCGAACGCGGCGGCATCTCGCTGAACGTGCCCGAGCAGGAGATCGTCGAGAAGGACGGCACGTACGAACTCGCCTACCGCGCCCCGCTGCCCGCCGACGGCTGGAACGCCCAGATCTCCCTGCTCACCGGCATGGCGGCGGCTGACCTGATGCTCGACTGCGGCACCGGCGTACTGCGTACCCTGCCCGCCGCGCCCGACGGGGCGGTCGGCCGGCTCCGCCGCACCGCGAAGGCCCTGCGCATCGACTGGCCGCACCACGTCTCGTACGCGCGGCTCATCCGCTCCCTCGACCCGCGGCTGCCGCACCACGCGGCCTTCCTCCAGGAGTGCACCACCCTGCTGCGCGGCGCCGGCTACACCGTCTTCCGTGACGGCGAGCGTCCCGAGGCCACCGCGCACGCCGCCGTCGCCGCGCCCTACACGCACTGCACGGCCCCGCTGCGCCGGCTCGTCGACCGCTACGCCGCCGAGATCTGTCTCACGGCCGCCGCCGGACAGCCCGTTCCCGAGTGGGTCCTCACGGCCCTGGACGCCCTCCCCAAGGAGATGGCCGACGGTGGGCGGCGCGCGGGCACCGTCGAGCGCGAGTGCGTCGACATCGTGGAGGCCGCCCTCCTCAAGGACCGGGTCGGCGAACTCTTCGAGGCCTGCGTGGTCGACGTCCAGGAACACCAACCCACGGTCGGGACAGTCCAGTTGGAGTCCCCGGCGGTCTACGCCCGGATCGCCGGCGGCACCTCCCACCTGCCCCTGGGCGAACGCCTCCGGGTCCGCCTCACCCAGGCCGACCCGGGCACGGCCAAGGTCGAGTTCGCCCCCGCGTGACCGTGACGGCACCGGCACCGGCACCGGCACCGGCACCGGCACCGGCATCCGCACCGGCAGCGGCCTCGGCGCACCGTAACGGCGTGAACGGCCCCGCCCACCGCGAGCCCGTCGACCCGCCGACCTGTCGGCCTGTCGGCCCGTCGACTCGTCGACCCATCGGCCCGTCGGTCCGTCCGGCGAACGCCGCCCGGCATGAAACGGTACCCGCCCGCGTTACCCCTTCCGGCGGTGCCGACGTGCGGCGTCGGACGGACACGGGGGAGTACGGGACGGTGACGGACGACGACGCCGGGACGGTGCTGCCCCTGTCCGGCCGCGAGGAGGCCCGCTGGACCCGGGCCACCCTCGGACGCGACGGACACCCGCTCGACCTGCTGACCGCGCGCTTCGACCAGCACCGCTACGCGCCGCACGCCCACGACGAGTTCACCATCGGGGTGTGCGTCGGCGGCTCGGAGATCATCGACTACCGCGGCGGCCACCTCCACGCCGGACCCGGCTCCATCGTCGTCCTCGCACCCGGCGAGATCCACACCGGCGGACCCGCCGCCTGCGACGGCTACGCCTACCGCGCCCTGTACGCCGAGCCGTCCCTCCTCACCGAGGCCACCCTCGGCCCGCTGCCGCACTTTCGCGAAGCACTCCTCGACGACCCCGAACTCGCCGCCGCGCTGCGCTCCGCGCACACCGAACTGAGCGCCTGCCCCGACCCGTTGGAGGCCGAGTCGCGCTTCCCGTGGCTGCTGGCCGCGCTCGTCCGCCGCCACTCCACCGCCCGCCCGGACCGCGACGAGATCCCGGGCGCCGCACGCGTCGCCGCCGCCGTACGGGACCGGCTGGCCGGCGAACTCCAGGCCCCGCCCTCCCTCGCCGCCCTCGCCACCGACCTCGGCCTGTCCCGCTACCAGCTCCTGCGCGCCTTCCGCACGACGGTCGGGATACCGCCGTACGCCTGGCTGGCCCAGCACCGGGTGCACCGGGCCCGCCGGCTCCTGGAGTCGGGGCTGCGCCCCGCCGAGGTCGCGGGCCTCGTCGGCTTCGCGGACCAGGCCCACCTGACCCGCTGGTTCCGGCGGGTGCTCGGGGTGACACCGGCGGCGTACCGCGCGAGCGTGTTCCCCCGATGACCGGGCGCGTCCGCCGCCGGTGAGGGAGGCGCAACAGCGTTCAAGACAGGCCACCGGCGGGCGCCCGACACTGCGCGTATGACTGCACGTGGCTGGTTCCTGTTCTCCCTGATGGGCGTGGTCTGGGGCATCCCCTACCTGATGATCAAAGTGGCGGTGGACGAGGTGTCCCCGTCCGTGGTGGTGTTCACGCGCTGTGCGATCGGCGCGGCCCTGCTGCTGCCGTTCGCGGTCCGCCAGGGCGGCCTGACCCGGACCGTCCGGGCGTACTGGCGGCCGATGCTGGCGTTCGCGTGCATCGAGATCATCGTGCCGTGGTGGACGCTGACCGACGCGGAACGCCATCTGTCCAGCTCCACCGCCGGGCTGCTGATCGCCGGTGTGCCGATCGTCGGCGTGGCCGCGGCGCGGCTGCTCGGCGACACGGAACGGCTGGGCGCCCGGCGCGTGGCGGGCCTCGCCCTCGGCCTGTCCGGTGTCGCCGTCCTCACGGCACCGCACCTGACCGGGGGCGACACCCGGTCGCTCGGCGAGGTGCTGCTGACGGTCGTCGGCTACGCGACGGCGCCGGTGATCGCGGCCCGCCGGCTCAAGGACGTTCCCTCGCTCCACCTGACGGCGCCGTGCCTCGCCCTGGCGGCCCTGGTCTACGCCCCCGCGGCACTGCTCACCCGCCCGGCCACCGTCCCCTCCGCCGACACCCTGGCCGCCCTCGCGGGCCTCGGCGTCATCTGCACGGCGGTGGCCTTCGTGGCGTTCCTGGAGCTGATCAAGGAGGCGGGCCCGACGCGGGCGACCGTGATCACGTACGTCAACCCGGCGGTGGCCGTGGCGGCGGGCGCGCTGTTCCTGGGCGAGCCGCTGAGCACGGCCGTGCTGGTCTCCTTCACCCTCATCCTGGCGGGCTCGGTCCTCGCCACCGCGACCGCCGGTCCGCGCCGCGCCGTCCGGCCGGTACCATGGTCGACACGGCAGACGAGCCGGGCGGACGGCCGCGTGGAGGTCCTTGTGGACCTTCCCGAGGAACGTCCGGGCTCCACAGGGCAGGGTGGTGGCTAACGGCCACCCGGGGTGACCCGCGGGACAGTGCCACAGAAAACAGACCGCCGGGGACCTCGGTCCTCGGTAAGGGTGAAACGGTGGTGTAAGAGACCACCAGCGCCTGAGGTGACTCAGGCGGCTAGGTAAACCCCACCCGGAGCAAGGTCAAGAGGGAGCACCCCGGTGCTCCTGCGCGGACGTTCGAGGGCTGCCCGCCCGAGTCCGCGGGTAGACCGCATGAGGCCGGCGGCAACGCCGGTCCTAGATGGATGGCCGTCTCCCCGGCCGCCGCGAGGCGCCCGGGCGACAGAACCCGGCGTACAGCCCGACTCGTCTGCCGCTCACCCAGGGCCTTCCGCGCCACGCGTCCACCGCTCGGCGTCCCTCCCGTCCTGCCAGGGGGCGGGCCGGCAGTTCCTCGTCGAACCGCACTCGCGTGCTGCCATGGTTCCGGGCAGGCGCGTCGACGGGCGTGCTCTCCAGCGGCGCTGTCAGGAAGCCGGAGGCTTACGGTGCCTGCCGGTCCCGGGGCCGAGGTTCGGGGTCGCCGTAGGAGTGGGGGTTGAGTCGGCCTCGGTGTGAGGGAACAGGATGCTTCTTGCTTCCGACAGATTCGCCGCAAAGCCGTACGGCTCCCACAGATGCCCGTTCCACCGCTGGATCGCGCGAGGCGCACCGGGGTTCAGATGCGACGCCCGCGGGCCGTCGCCGGTCACGAGGGGTACGGCACGGAGCTGCCCGATCCTCGCGTCCCGGCGCTCGGCCCACTCGGCGAGCGGTTCGTCGTCCATGGCGAAAGCGTAGTGGGTCGGGTGATGCGGTCTTCCGGCGTTCCGCCGGGCGACGAAGGAACGTTCCCATTTGTCCCGCAGGGCCGTCGGCCGCCTCGACGGACGGTCCAGGTCTCGCAGCCGACGGAGAGCGCGGGCATCCACTGCTCCGTGAAGGTGGCGATGCAAGCACCCTCCCCGCGTGTCCGCGCAGGTCGTATGCCTTCAGAGCGTGCTCGAACCGGCGCCGGGTGCGGGCCGGGAGGCGGCGGCCGGCCCCGGCGGTCGTGCGAAGGCGGCTTCGGACAGTTTCGCGTCCTGAAGCCGCAGCCCGCCGGTCCGGCCTTCCGGTCACACGTAAACGCCCTCCCCGCCCATTCAGGCGGGAAGGGCGCTCGCGTCGGCTCTACCCGGTCGCCGTGAGGCGTCCGGGCGAGCGAACCCGGCGGACGGCCCGACTCCTCCGTCGCCGGGGGCGTGAGGAGGCCGTGGTCCGGTGGGGGTGGGAGGTCAGGGGGAGTCGGCGGCTATCCAGGCGTCCAGTTGTTCGCGGGTCGTCGTCGGATCCGCGATCAGTTCGGCCAGGTCGTCGTCGGCCCGGTTGCGGGTCGAGACGGCCGGGCAGCGCCGGCAGGCCTCGACGCCGGTCTGGCTCCACCACTGGCACTTCGTCCGCAGATGGCAGCGCGGGACGCCGGCCTCGGACGCGCGCGGCGTCGCGAGCACGCGTTCGACCAGGGTGCAGTCGTCGCCCCGGCGGTTGACGCAGTCGGAGACGCAGTGCGAGGCGAACCGCAGGATCCGCCTCGGTTCGACTCCCTCGGGCACGTCACCCAGCACCTGCGACGCCGGCACCGGGTCGGCCAGATAGACCACCCGGCCCTCCTGACCGGACCGCACGCCCAGGACGACCGCCTCGGGCGCGTGCGCGTCACCGCTCGGACACCAGCTTGTCGGAGACTCGTCCTTGTCCACGGTCCTCGGCCTCCTCGGATCAGCAGGGGGCCACAGCGGACCGGCCGACGGTGTTCTCGCTCAGCGCGCCGCCGCTCTCCCGCGCCGCGGCCTGCTGGATGCTCGCCTTCAACTGCTGTACCGAGGTGATGCGTTCGGCCTTCACGGGGGCCGGGGCGGCGCTGGCCGTGGCCGAGCCCGCCGCCAGGAGGCCGGCGGCCAGGAGAGCCGCGGCGCCGGTCGCCGCCGCCGTACGGGACGAGTTCTTCATGTCCACTCCTTCTGCTGGGGACGTGGTCCGTGGCCGGAGGCCCCGCGGTCGGAGGTCTCCGGTTGGCGCTTCTCGGTGGTGGCGAGGAACATCCGGCCCGAACGCGCGACCGCGTCGGATTCGCAGCCGCTCACGAATGCAGGAGACTATGCGCCGGGCCGGACGGCGGGCGGCAGTTGCGGCGGCGGTTGACCGGCAGTCGGCCTTGCGCCGGAAGTCGACGGGTGCGGGAATGGCCGGTTTCTTTCCCATCCCGGCGGAATTCCCGTCGGGCTGCGGGCCATTGGCGGGAGCGTTCGCGTCAATGCCGGGGGTTCTTCCGGTCATTCCCGGAGTGCTTCGGGGCATTCCCGGAAGGCCGCGGACCGCCCGTATTGCCGTCCGGCAGTTGCGCCCCGGAGGACGGGCGGGCCTATTCCTCCCTCATTCGTCTCCCGTCAGCCACCCTCTCGCCACGGCTCGGCAACCCGCCTGGAAACGGCTGCGGGCACCCAGCAACTCCATCAGGTCCGCGGCGATACGCCGGGCCGTGCGCGGGGAGACCCCGAGCCGTTTGGCGACCACCTCGTCGGTCAGGCCGCGGCTCAACAGCCGTAGCGTCTCGGCCTCCTGGGGTGTCAGACCGCGCTCGTTGCGGTCGCGCGTCGCCGTCCCGAGGGGCACGGCGTTCTCCCAGATGGTCTCGAAGAGGGCGCTGAGCGCGGTGAGGGTGCCGCTTGCGGTCAGCACCAGCGCGCCGGCCCCGCTGTCCTCCTCGTCCGTCGGCACGATGGCCGTGCGCCCGTCCAGGATCATGAGACGGATGGGCAGCGACGGGGCGGTACGCACCTCGCCGCCGAGACCGGTCAGCCACTTCGCGTACGTGGTGGTGGCCGGGCTGTTGCGCACGCTGTCCAGGTAAACGGTCCGCATCCGCACCCCGCGTTCGAGCAGTTCCAGGTCCTGCGGATGGGCCGCGTCCATGTTCTCCGCGGTCTGGGCGCCGTCGGGGGCCAGCGTCATCACATCGGACGTGACGTCCTTGACGAGGATGCTGATCCGGTCGCGTATCTCCTCTATGCCGTCGAGGTGTTCGACCTCATCGGTGATGTGCCGCGGCCGGGCCAGCGAGAACTCCGCCGTCAAGTGGGCTGCTGCGAGCCGGAGTTGCTCGATGCGCTGCTGCTCCGAGGCCAAACGTTCCTGCTGGCGCGCGATGAGCGCCTGGACGCCGATCTCGGGATCGACGGCCCGGAACGAGTGGGGAGCGTCGAACGACGTCCGGATCAGCGCCAGTTCGCTGAGTGTGTCGAGTGCCCCGCGCAGCTCCGCGTCCGAAAGGCCGAGGTCCGCGCGCAGTTCCTCCAGGCCGGACTGCGGGCGGGCCAGCAGGGCGCGATAGACGGATTCACAGGTGCGGTCAAGACCGAGCGCAGCCAAAAGCATGCTCTCCCCCGGGTTGGCGGCTGTACCACGACGGGTCATCCAAGCACGCATTCCGGGGTGTCACCAGTTGTCGGAAAAACCATGACGGCATCATTGCCCCGCCGAGTGGCCCTTTCCGGCCCTGGCAGAAAACGTCCACCTTTCCCGCTTGCCGGTCATCGGTTGCTTCCCAAGGGTCGAAGGATGCATCTCATCCATGTGCGTCTGCACACGCCCCGCGACTTCCGGCTGCCGGAGGATCTGGCGGCACAATTCATCGCGCAGGCGACGCCCGCGGAGGGCGTCGAGCACGTGAGCGTCCACCCGGGCACCGCCCACGGGCTGACCGTCGGGCTCTATGTCGTGGCCGAGTCGCTCCTGATCGCGGAAGAGGTCGCTCTCGCGGTCTCCCGCCGCACCGTCGAACATGTGCCCGGACTGGGCCGAAGCCGCATCACGAGCTGCTCGGCGGCGCTCGTGGGGGCGTACTTCGACCGCCTGCTGGAAGGCCCAGGTGGTGATGGACGGAGTATGCGGCTGCCGGATGAGGACACGTCCGAGAGCTGACATTCCCCGGGCGGCGGGCCGAAAGTGGTGACACCGGAAGGCGCCGGACCCCAGCGGGGGACACGCCACCGGAAGCCGGGGGAGCCACCCGCCCCCGGCGTGAACCCACCGACATTCGCCGCACGTTCTGTCAGGAGGCCGTTCCATGTCCGCTATGCCCAGCTTTGTCGCCAAGTTCGCCGTCACCCTCGCCCTGGTCGCCGTCCCCGCCGCCGGTGTCGCCGCGGTCGCCACGCACTCCCCGTCCACCGGCACCCGCGTGGTGGCCGACGACGGTGCCACCCCCACCGCCACCCCGACGGCCGGCAAGGACACCACCGGCTGGCAGTGACCGTCCGCACCCACCACCGAGACCGGGGGACAGGAACCGTGACCACGCTTGCCAAGACCAGCCCCTTCGGATCCCTGCTGCAGTTCCACCGCATCCGGGAGGGCTACACCCAGCAGCAGCTCGCCGACTTCTCGGCGCTGAGCGTCCGCGCCATCCGCGACCTCGAACACGGGCGCGTCGAACGGCCGCGGCAGGACACCGTACGACTGCTGGCGGACGCCCTGCGGCTGAACGAGGAGAGCCGCGACGCCTTCGCCAAGGCCGCCCGCGCCGCCGAGCCGGACCGCGCCGGCGCCCCCGAGTGGGCCGCCCCTCGCTCGCACACCGGGTTCGAGTACGCGACCATCCTGCTCGCCTCGCTGTCTCCCGACGCCGGTGACGGCACCTGGGAGACCGCCCTCAACGACATGGCCAAGCAGTCCTGGCGGCTCCTCGCCGTGGACGAGGGCGTGGCCTTCCTGGAGCGCCGGCTCGACCCCTGTTGAGCGTCCGGCCCGCCCCGGGCCGAGTCCGTGGCGTCGATCCACCGAACGACAGAGCCCGTTGGCCGATCCGCCGCGCGGCAAGGGTCGTTCGCTGATCCGCCCAGCGACGACGGTCGTTCACCAACCCGCCCGCCCGGAACGCCCGTTGGCCAGTCCGTCGGACGGAGCCGCCCGTCGCCAACCCGTCGGACAGAGACGCCCGTTCGCCAACCCGCCCACCGGAAAAGCCCGTTCGCCAATCCGGCGCACGGAAAATCCCGTTGGTCGATCCGGCGCACGGAAACGCCCGTTGGTCGATCCGTCGGACGGAGACGCCCGTTCGGCGATCCGCCACGCGAAAACGGGCGTTCGCCGGTCCGTCGGACGACGCGAGCGTTCGATGCGCGTGAAGTTCCGCGAATCTGCCGTACGCAACTGCCGACCGGCCGAAAAACCCCGCATTAATCTCACGCTGAAATCAGCCGGAGTGGCCGGCCGCCGGATCCGATCGGTCCGGCCGGTCCGCCCTTTCAGAGAATCGAGACCGCACATGGCAACGGCCCTGACGGAAACGGCCCTGACGGAAGCGGCGGCACCCCACCGGACGCGTCCGCCGAAATCCCCGCAGGAACATCTCTCCGACCCGGTCACCCGTGACGTCCTGCGTGTTCAGCACCGCATGCTGATGGCGATACGCGCTCATCTGGACGAGGCCGGTTTCGTGGAACTGCGCGCGCCGATCATCGGCCCCGTCACCGACCCCGGGGTGCGGGGCGCCAAGCAGGTCGACATCGACTACTACGGCCGCCGCTACAAGCTGATGACCAGCGCGATCCTCTACAAGCAGGCGTCGCTGCACGCCTTCGACAAGATCTTCTGCATCGCGCCCAACGTCCGCCTGGAGCCCCCGGAGACCGCGGACACCGGCCGTCACCTGGCCGAGTTCCACCAGATCGACGTCGAGGCCGCCGGTCACGACCGCGAGGACATCATGCGGGTCGCCCAGGGCATCGTGGTCACCGCGGTCCGCGAGGTGGCCGCCACCATGGGGGAGGAGCTGGCCCGGCTCGGCCGGGACACGAGCAGCTTCCAGGACGTGCTGGCCGGCCCCTTCGACGTGATGTCGCACGCCGACGCCGTGGCCCGGGTGGACGGCGACCCGCACGCCGAGATCGCCTGGTCCGACGAGGCGCGGCTGTCCCGCCAGTCCACCCGCCCCTTCTTCGTCACCGACTACCCGAAGGGCTCACGCGGCTTCTACGACCGCGAGAGCCGGGAGAACCCGGGCGTGCTGCGCAATTTCGATCTGCTGCTGCCCGAGGGATACGGCGAGATAGCCAGCGGCAGCGAACGCGAGCACGAATACCAGCGGATCGTGACCCGTATGCGGGAGACCGGGGAGAACCCCGCCAAGTACGGCTGGTATCTCGACATGGCCCGCGCCGGTATTCCGGCCAGCGCCGGATTCGGTATCGGCCTGGAACGCCTCACCCGCTATGTCACCGGTGTCGAATCGGTGTGGCAGGCCAGTGCCTACCCGAAACTCCCGGGCATCTACTCGGCCTGATCCGCGGCCGGGTCCGCGGACAGGCGCGCGGCCGTGTCCGCGGATAGGCCCGCGGATAGTCCGCCAATACGTCCGCGGATACGTCCGCGACCTGATCCGCGAGCCGCCCCGTGGCCTGATCCGCGGCCCGCCGGCCGTCCCCGCACTTCCCGTTCGTGAGATCCGTCAGCCCCAGACGTCTACCCCAGACAAGGTGGAGTGGAAAGCCATGCCGACCCATCGTGACGCGGACATGCCCGACGGCGGCATCTCGTCGACCGGAGCCGAGGCCCGGCAGGGAAGCGGAGCGCTGGGCGACAACAGCCCGACCGGCCCCACTGGGGCCAACTCCCTCCCGACCGGGGCCAACTCGACCGGTGGGACCGGGGCCAACTCCGCCGACCCGACCGGGGCCAACTCGGCCGGCGCGCCCGCCGGGGTGCGCCCGGATCACGGCGGCCACGTAGTGGCCGCGTTCGCCGCGCAGGTCCGGCGGGCCCCCGACGCCGTGGCCCTGCGCGGGGACGGCGTCCGGCTCACGTACGGCGAACTCGACCGTGCCGCCAACCGGTTGGCGCACCGGCTGGCCGGTCTCGGCGTCGGCGACCGCGCCGAGACACCCGTCGCCGTGCTGATGGAACGCTCCGCCGAACTGGTGGTGGCGCTGCTCGCGGTCCTCAAGGCGGGCGCCGCCTATGTGCCGCTGCACCCCTCCTACCCGGCCGCCCGTATGCGCGCGGTCATCGAGCAGACCGGCGCCCCGGTCCTGCTCACCGACCGCGCCACCCACCCGGGCGACCTCTTCCACGACCTGGTGACCACGCTCGCCGTGGACGACGACCCCGCCCTCGCCGGCTGCCCCGCCACCGACCCCGGCACGGTCATCGACCCCAGCGGGCTCGCCTACGTCATGTTCACCTCCGGCTCCACGGGCGCGCCCAAGGGCGTAGCCGTGACCCACCGGGACATCCTCGCCCTCGCCGCCGACCACTGCTGGGACGGCGAGGCGCAGCGCCGGGTCCTCGTCCACTCCTCGCACGCCTTCGACGCGGCCACCTACGAACTGTGGGTGCCGCTCCTCGCCGGCCACGAGGCCGTCCTCGCCCCGCCCGGCCAGCTCGACCCGCGCACCCTGCGCCGCCTCGCCGAACAGCACGGCGTCACCAGCCTGTTCCTGACCACCGCCCTGTTCAACCTGGTCGCCGAGGAGGACCCCGAGGTCTTCGGCCTGGTGCGGCAGGTGTGGAGCGGCGGCGAGGCCTGCTCGCCGGAGGCCATCCAACGCGTCCTCGACCGCTGCCCGGACACCGAGTTCGTCCATGTCTACGGGCCCACCGAGACCACCACGTTCGCCACCTGCCTCGGGCTGCGCCCGCCCCACCGCGTCGGCGCGACCGTGCCGATCGGGCGGGCCATGGACGGCATGGCCGCATACGTCCTCGACGACTCCCTGCGCCAGGTGCCCGAGGGTGCGACGGGCGAGCTGTACCTCGCCGGCGCGGGAGTCGCCCGCGGCTACACCGCCCGGCCCGCCCTGACGGCCGAACGCTTCGTGGCCTGCCCGGACCGTCCCGGCGAGCGCATGTACCGCACGGGCGACCTGGTACGTCTGCTGCCCGACGGCGTGATCGAGTTCGTGGGCCGCGCCGACGCCCAGGTGAAGATCCGCGGCTTCCGTATCGAACTCGGCGAGATCGAGGCCGTGTTGGGCCGACTCCCGGGCGTCGGACAGCGCATCGTCGTCGTCCGCGAGGACCGGCCCGGCGACAAGCGCCTGGTCGCCTACGTCGTCCCGGACGAGTCCGGCACCCCGGACCCCGACCAGCTCGCCGAGCGCGCGGCCGAGGAACTGCCCCCGTACATGGTGCCCACCGCGTTCGTGGTGCTCGACTCGCTCCCGCTCAACTCCAACGGCAAGGTCGACCGCAAGGCCCTGCCCGCCCCCGCCGCGCACACCGAGGACCTACGGGCGCCCCGCACGCCCGACGAGGAAGTCCTCTGCCAGCTCTTCGCCCAGATCCTCGGTCTCGAACGCGTCGGCGTCGACCAGAGCTTCTTCCGCCTCGGCGGCCACTCCCTGCTCGGTTCCCGGCTGATCAGCCGTATCCGCAGCGCCCTCGGCGCCGAAGTCACCTTCCCCATGCTGTTCGCCGCGCCCACCGTCGCCGAACTCGCCGCCGCCCTGCGCGAGAGCGGCGCGCGCCGGCCCGAACTGAAGGCCGCCGGCCGGCGGCCCGACCCGGTGCCGCTGTCCTTCGCCCAACTGCGCCTGTGGTTCCTGCGGGAGTGGGAGGACGGCGGCTCGACATACAACATCCCGCTCGCCGTACGGCTGCGCGGGCCCCTCGACGCCGCCGCCCTCGAAACGGCCCTCAACGACGTGGCCCTGCGTCACGAGGCCCTGCGCACCCTGTTCCCCGCCGTCGACGGCGAGCCGCGTCAGCACATCCTCAAGGCCCCCGGCCTCACCCTGGGCGTCACCCCCGCGAGCGAGGACCGGCTGCCCGCGCTGCTCACCGGCGCCGCCGGTCACGTCTTCGACCTCGCCACCGAACTCCCGCTGCGCGCCGAGCTGTTCGAGCTGGCCGACGACGACCACGTTCTCGCCCTCACCCTGCACCACATCGCCGGCGACGGCTGGTCGATGGCCCCGCTCGCCCGCGACCTGAGTACGGCCTACTCGGCGCGTGTGGCCGGCCGCACCCCCGACTGGGCGCCGCTGCCGATCCAGTACGCCGACTACACCCTGTGGCAGCGTGACCTGCTCGGCGACGAACGCGACCCCGGAAGTCTCGCCGCCCGCCAACTCGGCTACTGGCAAGAGGCTTTGGCCGACCTCCCCGAGGAGCTGGAGCTGCCGGTGGACCGGGCGCGTCCGGCGGTGGCGTCGCACCGGGGTGCGTTGGTGCGGGCGCGTTCGGACGCCGAACTGCACGCGGGTCTGGTGCGGTTGGCGCGGGAGAGCGGGACGACGCTGTTCATGGTGTTGCAGGCGGCGGTGGCCGCGCTGCTGAGCCGGCTCGGCGCGGGGACGGACATTCCGCTGGGAACGGCGGTCGCCGGTCGCACGGACGACGGCCTGGACGACCTGGTGGGCTTCTTCGTCAACACGCTGGTGCTGCGTACGGATGTGTCGGGTGACCCGACGTTCCGGGAGCTGCTGACCCGGGTGCGGGCCGCCGACCTGGAGGCTTACGCCCACCAGGATCTCCCCTTCGAGCGGGTGGTCGAGGCGGTCAACCCCGCCCGGTCCACCGCACGGCATCCCCTCTTCCAGACCATGCTCGTCCTCCAGAACAACATCGACGGGGTCTACGAGTTCGCCGGCGCCCGGGCCGCAACGCAGCCCCTGGACCACCCGGCGGCCAAGTTCGATCTCACGTTCTTCGTGGAGGAGGAGGCCGGGGCGGACGGGCGGCCGGGTGGGCTGCGCTGGGACGTGGAGTACGCGACCGACCTCTACGACGAGACCACGGTCGCGGCCATGGTCGACCGGCTCACCCTGCTCATGGAGGCCGTCGTCACCGACGCCGACATACCCCTCACCTCGGTACCGCTGCTCGGCACGGAGGAGCGACGGGCCCTGGAGCGGTGGAGTGGTGTCGGATCCGGTGGGGTGGATGACGGTTCGGGGTCTGGTCGTTCGGTGCCCGAGGTGTTCGAGGCGCGGGTGCGGTTGGTGCCGGGTGCGGTGGCGTTGGTTCAGGGTGGGGTGGAGCTGACGTATGGGGAGGTGAACGGTCGGGCGAACCGGTTGGCCCGGCATCTGCTGGATGTGGGTGTGGTGGCGGGTGATGTGGTCGGGGTTCATCTGGAGCGTGGGCCCGAGCTGATCGTGTCGCTGTTGGCGGTGTTGAAGGCGGGGGCGGCGTACACGCTGCTGGACCCGGCCTTCCCGGTCGAGCGGCTGGCCACCGTCGTCACCGACGCCGGCGTCCGTGTTCTCGTCACCCGCGACGATCTCGCCCGCCCACTGCCCGCCTCCGGGCCGCGCCGTGTCCTGCTCGACCGTGACGCCGAACTGATCGCGGCGCGGGACGACTCCAACCCCGCGGTGGTGTGTGGTGCGGGGGATGCGGCGTGTGTGATGTTCACGTCGGGTTCGACGGGCCGGCCGAAGGGCGTCGTTGCTCCGCATCGGGCTTTGGTGTCGACGTTCGTGGGCCCGGATTATCTGGAGTTCCGTTCTGACGACGTGTATTTGCAGTCGTCGCCGGTGTCGTGGGACGCGTTCGCGCTGGAGGTTTTCTCCGCGCTGTTCCACGGCGGGCGGACGGTTCTGCCGGTGGGTTCGCGCACTGACCTGGATGAGATCGCGGCGCTGGTGGCCGGCTCCGGTGTGACGGTGTTGCAGTTGTCGGCGAGCTTGTTCAACGTGCTGGTGGACGATTATCCGGGGCTGTTCGCGGGGTTGCGGACGGTGATGACGGCGGGTGAGGCCGCGTCGGTGTCGCATGTGGCGCGGGTGCGTGAGCGTCACCCCGGGCTTCGGGTCCTCAATGGTTATGGTCCGGTGGAGTCGATGGGCTTCACCACCAGTCACCTCGTGGGCGGGGTGGTTGAGGGTGCGGGGTCGGTGCCGATCGGTGTGCCGTTGGCCGGTAAGCAGGTCTTCGTTCTGGACGAGCGGTTGCGGCCGGTTCCGGTCGGGGTGCCGGGTGAGTTGTATGTGGCGGGCTCGGGTCTGGCGCATGGCTATGTGGGGCGTGCCGGGCTGACGGGGGAGCGGTTTGTTCCGTGCCCGTTCGGTGGTCCGGGCGCGCGTATGTACCGCACCGGGGATGTGGGGCGCTGGCGCGCGGACGGTGCTCTGGAGTTCCTGCGGCGTGCGGACGAGCAGGTGAAGGTGCGCGGGTTCCGGATCGAGCCGCGGGAGATCGAGGCGGTCCTGACCCGGTACGAGCGGATCGTGCAGAGCGCGGTGGTGGTACGGGAGGACCGGCCCGGTGACAAACGCCTCGTCGCCTACGCCGTCCCCGGCCCGGACTCCGCGACCGTGGACCCCGCCGCACTACGGGACTTCACCGCCGCACGCCTCCCCGAGTACATGGTCCCCGCCGCCTTCGTCGTCCTCGACGCGCTCCCGCTGACCCCCAACGGCAAGCTCGACCGCAAGGCCCTCCCCGCGCCCCTGATCGGCGGCGACGCCGAGGGACGCGCACCGCGCACCCCGGAGGAGGAAGTCCTCTGCGGACTCTTCGCCGAGATACTCGGGGTCGAACACGTCACCATCGACGACAGCTTCTTCCGCCTGGGCGGGCACTCGCTCCTCGTCACCCGCCTGATCAGCCGCATCCGCAGCACCCTCGGCGCGGAGGTCGGCGTCCGTACCCTCTTCGCCACCCCGACCCCGGCCGGCCTGGCCGCGGGACTGCGCACCGACGACGTACGCACCCGCCCCGCGCTGAGGCCCGTCGAGCGACGCCCCGAACGGATTCCGCTGTCGTACGCCCAGCAGCGGCTGTGGTTCCTGCGGGAGTGGGACGAGAGCGGAGTCACCTACAACGTGCCGCTCGCCGTACGGCTGCGCGGTTCCCTGAGCCACGAGGCACTGCGCGCGGCCCTCAACGACGTCGCCGTACGCCACGAAGCCCTGCGCACCATCCTCCCCAACCCCGACGGCGAACCCCACCAGTACATCGTCCCCGACCCCGACGTGCCGTTCGAGGTCCGGCCCTGCGACGTGGACGAGGTGGCCGAGGCGGCACGGCGGGCCGGCGAGCACGTCTTCGACCTGGCCGTCGAACTGCCCATCCGCGCGACCCTGTTCAGGATCGCCGAGGACGACCACGTACTGCTGCTGGTGCTGCACCACATCGCCGGTGACGGCTGGTCCATGGGCCCGCTCACCCGCGACCTGGGCATCGCCTACGCGGCACGCGTGGCCGGAAGGGCGCCCGACTGGGCGCCGCTCCCGGTGCAGTACGCCGACTACGCCCTGTGGCAGCGGGAGTTGCTCGGCGACGAACGCGACGAGGACAGCCTCGCCCTGCGCCAGCTCCGCCACTGGACGGACGCCCTGTCCGGCATGCCGGAGGAGCTGGAGCTGCCGGTGGACCGGGCGCGTCCGGCGGTGGCGTCGCACCGGGGTGCGTTGGTGCGGGCGCGTTCGGACGCCGAACTGCACGCGGGTCTGGTGCGGTTGGCGCGGGAGAGCGGGACGACGCTGTTCATGGTGTTGCAGGCGGCGGTGGCCGCGCTGCTGAGCCGGCTCGGCGCGGGGACGGACATTCCGCTGGGAACGGCGGTCGCCGGCCGCACCGACGACGGCCTGGACGACCTGGTGGGCTTCTTCGTCAACACGCTGGTGCTGCGTACGGATGTGTCGGGTGACCCGACGTTCCGGGAGCTGCTGACCCGGGTGCGGGCCGCCGACCTGGAGGCTTACGCCCACCAGGACCTCCCCTTCGAGCGGGTGGTCGAGGCGGTCAACCCCGCCCGGTCCACCGCACGGCATCCCCTCTTCCAGACCATGCTCGTCCTCCAGAACAACGCCGCCGCCACGCCGGCCGTCCCGGGAGTCCACAGCGAACGGCTGCCCCTGGAACACCGGGTGGCCAAGTTCGACCTGACGTTCTTCGTGGAGGAGGAGGCCGGGGCGGACGGGCGGCCGGGTGGGCTGCGCTGGGACGTGGAGTACGCGACCGACCTCTACGACGAGACCACCGTGACCACCATGACCGAGCGCCTGCTCGTCCTCCTGGAGGCCGCGGTCGCCGACCCCGACCTCCCCGTGGCCGCCATCGGGCTGCTCGGTGAAGGCGAGGAGCGGCGGGTCGTGGGGGAGTGGAGTGGTGTCGGGTCCGGTGGGGTGGACGACGGTTCGGGGTCTGGTCGTTCGGTGCCCGGGGTGTTCGAGGCGCGGGTGCGGTTGGTGCCGGATGCGGTGGCGTTGGTTCAGGGCGGGGTGGAGCTGACGTATGGGGAGGTGAACGGTCGGGCGAACCGGTTGGCCCGGCATCTGCTGGATGTGGGTGTGGTGGCGGGTGATGTGGTCGGGGTTCATCTGGAGCGTGGGCCCGAGCTGATCGTGTCGCTGTTGGCGGTGTTGAAGGCGGGGGCGGCGTACACGCTGCTGGACCCGGCCTTCCCGGTCGAGCGGCTGGCCACCGTCGTCACCGACGCCGGCGCCGAGGTCGTGGTGTCCGACAGCCGGCTCGCCGAACGGCTGCACCCCGGACCGCGGTTCGTCCTGCTCGACACCGAGGCGCACGCCGTGGCACGCCACTCCGCCGAGGATCTGGACGTGGTGTGTGGTGCGGGGGATGCGGCGTGTGTGATGTTCACGTCGGGTTCGACGGGTCGGCCGAAGGGTGTGGTGTCTCCGCATCGGGCTTTGGTGTCGACGTTCGTGGGGCCGGATTATCTGGAGTTCCGTGCGGATGACGTGTATTTGCAGTCGTCGCCGGTGTCGTGGGACGCGTTCGCGCTGGAGGTGTTCTCGGCGCTGTTCCACGGCGGGCGGACGGTTCTGCCGGTGGGTTCGCGCACTGACCTGGATGAGATCGCGGCGTTGGTGGCCGGCTCTGGTGTGACGGTGTTGCAGTTGTCGGCGAGCTTGTTCAACGTGCTGGTGGACGATTATCCGGGGCTGTTCGCGGGGTTGCGGACGGTGATGACGGCGGGTGAGGCCGCGTCGGTGTCGCATGTGGCGCGGGTGCGTGAGCGTCACCCCGGGCTTCGGGTCCTCAATGGTTATGGTCCGGTGGAGTCGATGGGCTTCACCACCAGTCACCTTGTGGGCGGGGTGGTTGAGGGTGCGGGGTCGGTGCCGATCGGTGTGCCGTTGGCCGGTAAGCAGGTCTTCGTTCTGGACGGGCGGTTGCGGCCGGTTCCGGTCGGGGTGCCGGGTGAGTTGTATGTGGCGGGTTCGGGTCTGGCGCATGGCTATGTGGGGCGTGCCGGGCTGACGGGGGAGCGGTTTGTTCCGTGCCCGTTCGGTGGTCCGGGCGCGCGTATGTATCGCACCGGGGATGTGGGGCGTTGGCGCGCGGATGGTGCTCTGGAGTTCCTGCGGCGTGCGGACGAGCAGGTGAAGGTGCGGGGGTTCCGGATCGAGCCGCGGGAGATCGAGGCGGTCCTGACCCGGCACGAGCGGATCGTGCAGAGCGCGGTGGTGGTACGGGAGGACCGGCCCGGTGACAAACGCCTCGTCGCCTACGTCGTCCCCACCGACGGCAGCCGCCTCGACACCGAGGAAGTGCGCCGGTTCGTCGGCGGCACCCTGCCCGAGTACATGGTCCCCGCCGCCTTCGTCGTCCTCGACGCGCTGCCGCTGACCCCCAACGGCAAGCTCGACCGCAAGGCCCTGCCCGAACCCCTCGTCGGCGGCGACGCCGAGGGGCGCGCACCGCGCACCCCGGAGGAGGAAGTCCTCTGCGGACTCTTCGCCGCGGTGCTCGGCATCTCCCGCGTCGGCGCCGACGAGAACTTCTTCACCATCGGCGGCCACTCCCTGACCGCCACCCGTCTGATCAGCCGTATCCGCAGCACCCTCGGCGCCGAACTGGGCATCGGAGACCTGTTCGCGGCCCCCACGCCCGCCGCGCTGACGGCACGTCTCGGACAGGGGACCTCCCGGCCGAGGCCGGCGGCGGTGGCGGTGCGGCCGGAGCCGATGCCGTTGTCGTACGCGCAGCAGCGGTTGTGGTTCCTGCGGGAGTGGGAGGAGGGCGGGTCGACGTACAACATTCCGCTGGCGGTGCGGCTGCGCGGCCAGGTGGACCGGGACGCGCTCCAAGTGGCCCTGGACGACGTGGTGTTGCGGCACGAGTCGTTGCGCACCCTCTTCCCGGCCGTCGACGGGCAGCCCCGCCAGCTCGTCACCACCGGCGCCCGCGTCCCGCTCGCCGCGAGCACCGTGACCGAGGCGGAACTGCCCTCCCGGCTGGCCGGGGAGGCGGCCCACGACTTCGACCTGGAGTCCGAACTCCCGCTGCGCGCGGCCCTGTTCGAGATCGGTGAACAGGAGCACGTGCTCGTGCTGGTACTGCACCACATCGCCGGTGACGGCTGGTCGATGGCGCCCCTGGCCCGCGACCTGAGCGCCGCCTACGCGGCGCGGGTGACCGGCCGTACCCCCGACTGGGCTCCGCTGCCGGTCCAGTACGCCGACTACACCCTGTGGCAGCGGGACCTGCTCGGCGACGAGAACGACCCCGACAGCCTCGCCGCCCGCCAACTCGCCTACTGGCAGGAGGCCTTGACCGGGCTCCCCGACGAGCTGGCCCTGCCTGCCGACCGGCCCCGGCCCGCCACGCCCAGTCACCGGGCCGAGGCGGTGGACCTCTTCGTGCCCGCCGAACTCCAGGCCCGCATCGGCGGCCTGGCCCGCGAGACCGGGACCACCCTGTTCATGGTGTTGCAGGCGGCGGTCGCGACCCTGCTGAGCCGGCTCGGCGCGGGCACCGACATCCCCCTCGGCACGGCCGTCGCCGGTCGCACCGACGACGGTCTGGACGACCTGGTCGGCTTCTTCGTCAACACCCTTGTGCTGCGCACCGATGTGTCGGGTGACCCGACCTTCCGCGAGCTGCTGACCCGGGTGCGGACCGCGGACCTGGAGGCGTACGGGCACCAGGATCTGCCGTTCGAGCGCGTGGTCGAGGCGGTCAACCCGGCCCGGTCCACCGCACGGCACCCCCTCTTCCAGACCATGCTCGTCCTCCAGAACACCGGCGACGGAACCTACGACTTCGCCGGGCTCGGCACCTCCGCCGAGCCCCTGCACCACCGCGCCGCCAAGTTCGACCTGAGCATCGGAGTGGAGGAGACCTTCGACGAGGCGGGGCGGCAGGCCGGACTCAAGGCCGAGTTCGAGTACGCCACCGACCTGTTCGAGCGGGCCACCGTGGACGACCTGGCCCGGCGCTTCCTGCGGCTCCTGGAGGCGCTCACCGCCGCCCCGGACACCCCCGTCAGCCAGGCCGAACTGCTCACCGCCGACGAACTGCACCGCGTCCTGGACGAGTGGAGCGCCACCGTCCCGGCCGAGGTGTGGCACGAACTGGCCGGTGTGCCCGCCCCCGACCGGCCGGCGGCCTACCTCCTGGACGACCAGCTGCGGCCGGTGCCGGCCGGAGTCAGCGGCGACCTCTACCTCACCGTGCCCGGCCCCTCCGCCCCCGCCGGGGACAGGTTCGTCGCGGACCCGCACGGCGGAACCGGCACCGTGATGTACCGCACCGGAAGGCAGGGCCGCTGGCTCACCGACGGGCGGCTCGACATCGGGACACCCCAGCGGCCGGGCCCCGCCGGTCCCGGCGCCGCCGGTCCCGTCGGCCCGGACGAGCCCGCCCCCGCCCACCGCCCGCGCACCCCCGAAGAGGAAGTCCTGTGCGCCCTCTTCGCCGAGACGCTCGGCGCCCCGCACGTCGGCGTCGACGACAACTTCTTCGCCCTCGGCGGCTACTCGCTCCTCGCCACCCGGCTGATCAGCCGCATCCGCACCGTGCTGGGCGTCGAGGTCGGCATCCGGGCCCTCTTCGGCAACCCGACGGTCGCGCAGCTCGCCGCACACCTGCGCGCCGAGAACACCTCCCGGCCGAGGCCGGCGGCGGTGGCGGTGCGGCCGGAGCCGATGCCGTTGTCGTACGCGCAGCAGCGGTTGTGGTTCCTGCGGGAGTGGGAGGAGGGCGGGTCGACGTACAACATTCCGCTGGCGGTGCGGCTGCGCGGCCAGGTGGACCGGGACGCGCTCCAAGCGGCCCTGGACGACGTGGTGTTGCGGCACGAGTCGTTGCGCACCCTCTTCCCGGCCGTCGACGGGCAGCCCCGCCAGCTCGTCACCACCGGCGCCCGCGTCCCACTGTCCGCCTCCGTGTGCCCGCCGGTGGAACTGGCCGGACACCTCCGGCGCGCCGCCCGGTACGCCTTCGACCTGGCGGCCGAACTCCCGCTGCGCGCAACCCTGTTCACCCTCGGCGCCGACGACCACGTCCTGATGCTGGTGCTGCACCACATCGCCGGTGACGGCTGGTCCATGGCCCCGCTCACCCGCGACCTGAGCACCGCCTACGCGGCACGCGCGGCCGGCCGCGCTCCCGACTGGGCTCCCCTGCCGCTCCAGTACGCCGACTACACCCTGTGGCAGCGCGACCTGCTCGGCGACGAGAACGACCCCGACAGCCTCGCCAGCCGCCAACTCGCTTATTGGAAAAAGGAGTTGGCCGGGCTGCCCGATGAACTCACCCTGCCGACCGACCGGCCCCGGCCACCCGTGCCGAGCCACTCCGCCGGAGCCGTCACGGCAGGCGTACCCGCCGAACTCCATGCCGGACTGCTGCGGTTGGCGCGGGAGAGCGGGACGACCCTGTTCATGGTCTTGCAGGCCGCGGTCGCGACCCTGCTGAGCCGGCTCGGCGCGGGGACGGACATTCCGCTGGGAACGGCGGTCGCCGGTCGCACCGACGACGGCCTGGACGACCTGGTGGGCTTCTTCGTCAACACGCTGGTGCTGCGTACGGATGTGTCGGGTGACCCGACGTTCCGCGAGCTGCTGACCCGGGTGCGGGCCGCCGACCTGGAGGCGTACGGGCACCAGGATCTGCCGTTCGAGCGGGTGGTCGAGGCGGTCAACCCGGCCCGGTCCACCGCACGGCACCCCCTCTTCCAGACCATGCTGCTCCTGAAGAACGGGTCGGGCGGCGGACTGGAACTGGCCGGCACCACGGCCTCCGAGCACCCCGTCGACGTCCATGTCGCCGAGTTCGACCTGCTGTTCGGCGTCGAAGAGGCCCACACCGCCGACGGCGACCCGGCGGGACTGCGCTGGACGGTCGAGTACGCCACCGAACTCTTCGACCACGACACGGCGCGGACCCTGACCGACCGGCTGGTGCGGCTGCTGACCGCGTTCGTCGCCGACCCGGACACCCCCGTCGGACAGGCCGAGGTGCTGTCGCCCGAGGAACGGGACCTCGTCCTCGGTGCCTGGAGCGGCCAGGAGCCGACGACCCCGCCCGCCGACCGGCCCGTACACCGGTACTTCGAGGAGCAGGCCGCGGCCCGGCCCGACGCCGTGGCGCTCGTCCTCAACGAGCGGACGCTGACGTTCGGCGAACTCAACACCCGCGCCAACCGGCTCGCCCACGAACTGATCGGGCGCGGCGCCGGACCCGAGGACCGGGTCGCCGTCCTGCTCGACCGGTCCATCGCCTCGGTCGTGGCGCTGCTCGCCGTCCTCAAGGCGGGGGCCGTGTATCTGCCACTGGACACCGGGCACCCCGCCGAACGCGTCGCCCACGTCCTGGAAGACGCCGGCGCCCGCCTGCTGATCAGCACCGCAGGCCTCGCCCAGGCCCTCGCCCCCGACACCGTGCCCGTACTGCGCGCAGACCGCGAGCCGACGGGCCCCGGGCACGACCCGCGGGTGCCCGCGCCGCACCCCGCGCACCCCGCCTACGTCCTGTACACCTCCGGCTCCACCGGGCGCCCCAAGGGCGTCGTCGTGGAACACCGGGCCCTCGTCAACCTGCTGCGCAGCCACGAGACGACCCTGTTCGCCGCGCACACCCGGGCCACCGGCCGGCCTGCCGCCCGGGTCGCCGTCACCGCGCCGCTCACCTTCGACGCCTCCTGGATGGGACTGCTCGCCCTGTTCGCCGGGCACGAGCTGCACCTCCTCGACGACGCCACCCGGCGCGACCCGGCCGCCATGGTCGGCTACGTCGGCCGGCACGGCGTCGACTTCCTCGACACCACACCGACGTACGGCCTGGAGATGCTGGAGCACGGGCTGCTCGGCACCCCCGAACTCACCCCCCGCACCCTGACCTTCGGCGGCGAGGCCATCCCCGAACCCCTGTGGCGCAGGCTGCTCGCCGAGCCGGACGTGACCGCCCACAACTTCTACGGCCCCACCGAGTGCACCGTCGAGACACTGACCACCCCCCTGCGCGGCACCTCCACCCCCATCGTGGGCCGGCCCCTGGAAGGCGCCCGGGTGTACGTCCTCGACGAGGCGCTGCGGCCCGTGCCGGCCGGCGTCACCGGCGAGCTGTACATCGCCGGACGCGGCCTCGCCCGCGGCTACGGCGGGCGGCCCGGGACGACCGCGGAACGGTTCGTGGCCTGCCCGTTCGCGGACGGCGAGCGCATGTACCGCTCGGGCGACCTGGCGCGCTGGCGCGCCGACGGCAGCCTGGAGTTCTGCGGGCGCGCCGACGACCAGGTGAAGGTGCGCGGCTTCCGCATCGAGCCCGGCGAGATCGAGGCCGCCCTCGGCCGGCACCCGGACATCGCGCACGGCGCCGTCGTGCTCCGCGAGGACCGGCCCGGCGACCGGCGCCTGGTGGCCTACGCCGTGCCCGTGCCCGGCAGCGCCCCCGACCCGGCTGACCTGCGCGCCTTCCTCGCCGGCACCCTGCCCGAGTACATGGTGCCCGCCGCGTTCGTCGTCCTCGACGCGCTGCCCGTCACCGCCAACGGCAAGCTCGACCGGCGCGCCCTGCCCGCCCCCGAGTACGGCGGCCTGGGACGGGCGCCCGAGAGCGAGCTGGAACGGTCCCTGGCCGCCCTGTTCGAAGACGTCCTCGATGTGCGCGGCACCGGCGTGGACGACAGCTTCTTCGACCTCGGCGGACACTCCTTCCTGGCCGCCCGGGTGGTCGCCCGCATCCGCGCGCTGCTGCCCGACGTCCTCGGCGACCTGACCCTGCCCGGGTTCTTCCGCACCCCCACCGTGGCCGCCCTCGCCGCCCGCGCCGACGGCCGGGACACCACCGGTTCCGACCTGCTGCTGCCGCTGAGCACCTCCGGCAGCGAGGCACCCCTGTTCTGCGTCCACCCCGTCACCGGGCTCGCCTGGTGCTACGCGGGACTGGCCGCCGCCCTGGACGACCGGCCGGTCTACGGCCTCCAGACCCGCCGGCCCGGCGCCGACGAACGGGCCCTGCCCGCCCGCTGGGAGGACCTGGTCGACGACTACCTGGCCCGCATCCGCGAGGTGCGGCCGAAGGGTCCGTACCACCTGCTCGGCTGGTCCCTCGGCGGGAACATCGCGCACGCCCTGGCCTGCCGGCTGCGCGCCGAGGGCGAGGAGGTCGCCCTGCTCGCCCTGATGGACTCCTATCCGCTGCGCGCCGCCGCCCTGGACACCCGGTTCGACCCCGACGACATCGCCGGGTTCCTCCGCCGGGAGGGCACCGCCGACGCCGGTCTCGACACGGCGTTCGACGAGCCGTTCGTGGCCTCGCTGGCGGCCGCCGCCGCCCACACCGTCGCCCTGGCCGAGGAGGCCGAGCCGGGCGTGTTCGACGGCGATCTGCTCCACTTCACGGCCACCGAGCAGCGCGATGCCGCCGCCCCCGTCGCGGCCGACTGGCGGCCCCACGTCACCGGCCGCATCCACGGCCACGACATCGCCTGTGCCCACCTGGACATGACCCGTCCGCGGCACCTCGCCGAGATCGCCGCCCTCCTGGTCCGCACCCCGCACCGGGACTGACACCGAGGAAAGAGCCGATCCATGATCGAAGAGACCGTTCTGCAATACGAGTTGTCCGACGCCGAGGTGGACCGGATACGCGAGGAGGCGGGCCGGCTGGCCGCCTCCCTGTCCGACCCGGCCGACCCCGCCCGCTACGACGACAACCGGTTCGCCGACGCCGGACTGCCGCCGCGGCTGAAGACGTTCCTGGAGAACTTCCGGCGCACCGAACCGGCCGCCGGGCTGCTCATCCACGGCTTCCCCGTCGACGACCGGGCCGTCGGACCGACCCCCGGCCACTGGGACCAGCTCACGGACCCCGCGGCCACCCTGGAACAGGAGCTGTTCCTCGCCATGTGCGCCACCGCGCTCGGCGACCCCTTCACCTGGTCCACCCTGCAACTCGGCCGCATGATCCAGAACATCCTGCCGATCCGCGGCGACGAGGAGCGCCAGAGCGGCCACGGCAGCGCCACCCTGCTGGAGTTCCACACCGAGGACGGCTTCCACCCCGGCCGCTGCGACTATCTGTTGCTGTTCGGGATCCGCAACCACGACCGGGTGCCGACCATCCTCGCCTCCGTCCGCGACGTGAAGCTCAGCCGCGAGGACCTGGCCCTGCTGATGCGCCCGCTGTTCCACATCTTCCCGGACGACGAGCACATCCGGCAGTTGCGGCTGCGCCACCCCGACCATCCCGCGCTCGCCCGCATGGAGCAGATGCTGCACTCCCCGGACGCGGTGCCCGTCCTGTTCGGCAACCCCGACCGGCCCTATCTGCGGATCGACCTGCCCTTCATGCGCTGCGCCTCCGACGAGCCGGCCGCCGAACGGGCCGTGCACACCCTGATGGCCGAGCTGGAGCGGGTGCAGCACACGGTCGTCGTGGAACAGGGCAGCCTGCTGATCGTCGACAACTACCTGGCGGTGCACGGCCGCAAGCCCTACCCGGTGCGCTACGACGGCCGCGACCGCTGGCTGAAGCGGATGATCGTCAGCCGCGATCTGCGCAAGGCGGCCCCGGTGACCCAGACGACGCGCGGCCGGGTGCTGTTCTGACCGCGCCCGCCCCCGGCGCCCCCGCCGCCCCCCGCCTCTTTCCGACCCGCACGTGCCATCAAGGAGTCAGACATGCGCACCGTCGTCATCACCGGCGCGTCCAGCGGCATCGGCCGCGCCACCGCCCTGCGCTTCACCGAGGCGGGTGACCACGTGGTCAACCTGGACATCAAGGCGCCCGAGACGGACGGCCACCCGGCCGGCCGCTGGATACGCGCCGACACCGCCGACTGGGACGCCGTCCGCGAGGCCCTCGCCGACGTCCACCGCGACACCGGACGCCTCGACGTGGTCATCGCCAACGCCGGCATCAGCGTCCGGCACGGCGTCCTCGACATCCAGGAGAAGGACGCCCGCCGCATCACCGACGTCAACCTCCTCGGCGTCCTCGGCGTCTGGCAGGCGGCCGCCCGCGTCATGACCGGCCAGGGACACGGCGTACTGCTCGCCACGGCCTCCGTCAACGGCCGCAGGGGATACCCCCACTACGCCGACTACAACGCCACCAAGGCCGGCATCATCGCCCTCACCCAGACCTTCGCGCTGGAGCTGAGCCCGGTGGTGCGCACCGCCTGCGTCAGCCCCGGCGGAGTCCTCACCCCCATGCAACTCGCCGAGTACACCGAGGAGATGCTCGCCGACACCAACGCGCGCATCCCCGCCGGCCGGCACGCCGACCCCGCCGAGATCGCCGCCGCCTTCTTCTACCTGGCCTCGGCGGAGGCCGGCTTCCTCACCGGCCAGGAACTCGTGATCGACGGCGGGGAGACCGCCGGCGCCACCACGTCCGCGTACGGCACCGCCGTACGGGCCGGACACTGACCGGACGGGGGAGCGCTCCGCATGCAGACCACCGCCCCCGCCGAGGGCCCCGTCCGGGGCGCCCCGGCCACCGGGCTCGACATCGTGGTGACCGGCACCTCGTCCGACGCGCACACCTGGAACCTGATCTACCTCGAACTCCTGCTCACCGAATGGGGACACCGGGTCACCAACCTCGGGGCCTGCGTCCCCGACGACCTCGTCGTCACCGAGGCGCTGGCCCAGTGCCCCGACCTCGTCGTGGTCAGCAGCGTCAACGGCCACGGCGCCGCCGACGGACAGCGGCTGATCACCCGCCTGCGCGCCGAACCCCGGCTCGCCCGGCTCCCCGTGGTGATCGGCGGGAAACTCGGCACCGGGGAGGAGACCACCCGCGCCGGGCTGCCCCGGCTGCGCGCCGCCGGGTTCACCGAGGTGTTCGAGGAGAGCGCCGGGACCGCGCCCTTCCGCCGCTACCTCGACACCCTCACCGCCGGGGTGTGCCGCTGATGGACGCCCCGAACACCCCAGGGTTCGGCGCGTTCGTCCGCGGCGCGCGCGAACTCGTCGTCCAGCCCCGCATGGGCTTCGGCTCACCGGAGCGGATGCGCCGGGGCCTGCTCGCCACCCGCGACGCGGACGCCACCGCGGTCGGCACCCTCACCCTCGACAGCTACACCCGGGTCGGTGACCTCACCGCCGCCCGCCGCGCCGTCGCCGAGGGCACCGACCTCAACGGCTACCCGCTGCTCACCCACGGCCCGGCCGCCACCCGCCGCATGCTCGACGGGATCGACGGCCCCGCCTTCCCCGTCCAGGTACGGCACGGGTCCGCCGCCCCGCAGAACATCGTCCGCGGCCTGCTCGCGGCCGGACTGCACGCCACCGAGGGCGGACCCGTCTCCTACTGCCTGCCCTACAGCCGCACCCCGCTCGCCGAGGCCGTGGACAACTGGACCCGGGCGTGCGAACTGCTCGCCGAGGCCCGCGGGCCCGGTCTCGAACCGCATTTGGAGACCTTCGGCGGCTGCATGATGGGCCAGTTGTGCCCGCCCGGACTGCTCGTCGCGCTGTCCCTGCTGGAAGGCATGTTCTTCGTCCGGCACGGACTGCGCAGCATCTCCCTGAGCTACGCCCAGCAGACCGACCCGCACCAGGACGAGGAGGCGGTACGCGCGCTGCGGGCGCTCGCCGCCGACCTGCTGCCCGCCGTGGACTGGCACGTCGTCGTCTACACCTACATGGGCGTCTATCCGCGCACCCCGTCCGGCGCCCGCGCCCTCCAGGACCGGGCGGTACGGCTCGCGGTGCGGGCCGGCGCGCAGCGGCTCATCGTGAAGACCACGGTCGAGGCGCGCCGCATCCCCACCGTCGCCGAGAACATCGCCGCCCTGGAGACCTCGGCGGACACCGCCCGCGCCCTCCGCCCCGGGGGACCGGGCGCGCCCGACGACGACGGCCGCGGCAGCCAGGTGTACGCCGAGGCCCGCGCCCTGGTCGAGGCGGTGCTCTGTCTCGGCCCCGACCTCGGCCGCGGCCTGCTCACCGCGTTCGGCCGGGGCTGGCTCGACGTGCCGTACTGCCTGCACCCCGACAACGCGGGCCGCAGCGCCGCCTTCATCGACGAGCGGGGCCGGCTGGGCTGGAGTTCCGTCGGCGCCATGCCGATCGGGCATGTGGTCGACGCCCGCCCGGCCGCCGCCCTCACCAGCAGCGGCCTCCTCGACGCGCTGCACTACGTCGAGACCCGCCTGGACCTCGGCGAACTGGCCGTCACCGGCCCGGACCGCGAGCCCGCCCCGGCCCGCTCATGACGCCGGCCCGCTCATGACGCCGGCCCGCGCACCCGCGCACCACGCCGGCCCGCCCGTACGGCCGGCGCACCCCAGCAGCCCACCCCCACGAGGGAGCGATACGACATGAGCGCACTGCACGCCTCCGGCTTCCCGGAGGACGAGATACGGGCCAGGGCCCGGCAGGGCGCGGCCCGCGTCTTCCCGCCCGCCTCCGCCTATGGCCACGAACTGTTCGGCGCCGACGGGCCGAGCGGGCACGACGCCTTGGACCGGACCCGGCTGGTGCCGCCCGCCTTCGTGCCGCGCCGGCTGGAGAAACTGATCGAGCTGGCCCGCGAACCCCTCTACCGGGACGTGGACACCGCCACCGACATCGGCGGCTTCCCGGCCCGACTGCCGCTGTACGTCTCCGCGTTCGGCTCCACCCAGGTCGCGAGCCGCGACCTGGGCGTGGCCGCCGCCCGGCAGGCGGCCCGGCTCGGCATCCCGCTCGTCGTCGGCGAGAACATCGGCCCCGTCAACGGCACCGGGCGGCTCGGCGAACGCGAGGGCCGCACCCTGCTCGGCCGGATCGCCGCCTACCAGGACGCCCTGGACGGCGGCGCCGGCGGGGTGGCCGTCCAGCAGTCGACCGAGGACGCCGACGCCGAGATCTGGAACCTCGTCTACAGCGACACCTCCGTACGGCCGCTGCTGGAGGCCGGTCGGCTCGCCTTCGAGCTGAAGGTGGGCCAGGGCGCCAAACCGGGACTCGGCGGGATGACCGTCGTGGACGCCGCCGACGCCGAGCGGCTCCAGGAGCAGTACGCCGTCGAGCCCGTGCTCGGCGACGGCACCTCCCGCGTGCTGCGCAGCGGCAGCCCCGGCACCTTCACCGAGGAGATCCTCGCCCACCAGGTCCGGCTGATGCGCAACAACTTCCCCCGGGCGAGGATCTGGGTGAAGCTGCCCCCCGCCCGCGACGTACGGGAGGCGGCGGCCACCGCCTGGGCGGCCGGCGCCGACTCGGTCACCGTCGACGGCGCCGAGGGCGGCACCGGCTGGGCCCCGCTCGCCTTCCTCGCGGACGTGGGCCTGCCGCTCGCGGAGTGCCTGCGCCGGGTGCGGCCGGGACCCGAGGAGTGCCTGCTCGTCAGCGGCCGGATGTGGGAAGGCGCCCGCGCCGCCAAGGCGCTGGCCGCCGGGGCGCGCGCGGTGGGCCTCGGCCGGGCCGCGCTGCTCGCCGTGGACGAGGACCCCGAGGCGGGACTCGAACACCTGGTGGCCGCCCTCGCCCTCGAACTGCGGCTGATCGTCAGCGCGTTGGGCAAGTACCGCCCCCGCGACCTGGACCAGGACGACCTGTGGCACCCGGACACCCCCTACCCGGCGCCCCGGCCGCTGCCCGCCACCGCCCCGGTGTCCTGACCGGCCGCGCGCCGGAGGCGGAAACTTCCCGCCACCTGCCTGGTCAACTGCCTCTTCGGCGGCCGGGACGTTCCTACGATCGACGCAAGTCCGGGCCGCCGCGCCCGGTACCCCGCACCGACCAGCCGTCCGACCCACGACAGACGGGACAGCACGATGCCGAACCCCTTCGAGAACGAGAACGGACAGTACCTGGTCCTCGCCAACGACGAGGAGCAGCACTCGCTGTGGCCCGCCCAGATCGCCGTACCGGCCGGCTGGCGCACCGTCCACGGTGTCGACAGCCGGGCCGCGTGCCTGGAGTACATCGAGACCAACTGGACCGACATCCGCCCGGCGAGCCTCGCCCGGGCCATGGACCGGACGGCCGGCTGACGATGACCGGCCAGTTGCTCCAGGACACCACGGTGGTCCGGCCCGTACCCCGGCCGGACGCCACCCGCTCCCTCGTCTGCCTCGGCTTCTGCGGCGGCGGCACCGGCTCCTACCGGCCGTGGCTGCCCTCGCTCGGCGAGGACACCGACCTGGCCCTCGTCTGCTACCCGGGCCGCGAGGGCCGCTTCGCCGAGGAGTTCGCCCCGGACTGGGACACCCTCGCCGAGGACGCCACCGACGCCGTGATCCGCGCCGCCGCCGCCGCGCCGGACCGCCCCTACCGCCTGTTCGGCCACAGCATGGGCGGCTGGATGGCCTTCGACGTCACCGTCCGGCTCGCCGAGCGCGGCGCCAGGCTGCCCGAGCTGCTGATCGTCTCGGCCTGCAACGCGCCCGACCGGGGCGTCACCGAACGCGACCGCTTCCCGCGCCTCGAGGACACCCAGGGCCGGCTCGTGGAGTGGATGCGCACCATCGGGCTGCTGCCCGAGTACGCGCTCGACGACCCCGACCTGCGGGAGATGGCGATCGAGCTGATGCGCGCCGACATCACGGTCCGCGACTCCTACCGGCCCCGGCCCGGCGTCACCACCGCCGTCCCCGTGCAGGTGCTCTACGGCGAGGACGACGCGGTCATCGAACCGGCCGTCGCCGAGCAGTGGGCGCGCTGCGCCATCGGCGGACTGCGCGTGGACGCCCTGCCCGGCGGCCACTTCTACACCCCGTCGGTGTGGGAAGCCCTCCCCGGACACTTCGCCGACGCCGGCCTGTCCGCCGCCGCCGACCCGTCCGCCGCCGACCCGGAGGAGAGCCCGCGATGACACCCCACTGGCTAGAGGAACCCGGAGCCCCGGTCACTGCCGTCGTGGACGGCCTGCCGGACGCGACCGCCGCCGCCGACTGGATCGACACCTACCGGGACGCGCTGCGCCGTGTCCTGACCCGGCACGGCTCGCTGTACCTGCGCGGCCTCCCGGTGCGCACCGCCGCCGACTTCGCGCTGGTGCGGGACGCCCTGTTCGCCGAGCGCGCCAAGTACCAGGAGAAGGCCACCCCGCGCAGCGACTTCGGCGACGACGTGTTCTCCTCCACCGACCTGCCGCCCGCGCAGGCCATCCGGATGCACAACGAGAACAGCTACACGCTCACCTTCCCGGGCCTGCTGCTGTTCGGCTGCCTGACCGCCCCCGCCGAAGGCGGCGCGACCCCGGTCGCCGACGTCCGCCGGGTCCTCGCCGAGCTGCCCGCCGACCTCGTCGACCGCTTCCGCCGGCACGGCTGGTCCCTGGTGCGCAACTACGCCGAGCACATCTCGCTCGACTGGAGGACCGCGTTCGCCACCGACTCCCGCGCCGACGTGGAGCGTTACTGCGCCGCCAACGCCATCGACGTCACCTGGGGCGACGACGACACCCTGCGCACCCGGCAGGTCCGCTCGGCGACCGTCCACCACCCGGAGACCGGTGAGGAGGTCTGGTTCAACCACGTCGCGTTCTGGAGCGAGTGGGCGCTCGACCCCGATATCAGGGACGTCCTGGTCGGCGAATTCGGGCGCGACGGACTGCCGTTCGGCACCGCCCTCGGCGACGGCACCCCGCTGACCCCCGAGGAGGTGGCCGTACTGGACGCGGTCTACGAACGCGCCACCGTACGGCGTGCCTGGCGGCCCGGCGACCTGCTCCTGGTCGACAACGTCCTGACCGCGCACGGTCGTGACCCCTTCCGCGGCGACCGGAAGATCGTCGTCGGGATGGGCGAACCGGTCGCCCTCGCCGACTGCGCGCCCACCCTGCCCGTCGCCCCGCCCGCCCTGGCCGGCCGCGCCTAGGTACCGCCGTCCAGGCCCAGCAGCCCGGGACCTGCTGTCCAGGTCCAGCAGCCCAGGACCTGCTGTCCAGGTCCAGCAGCCCGGGACCTGCCGTCCAGGCCCAGCAGCCCAGGCCCAGCAGCCCGGGACCCGCCGTCCAGGCCCAGCCGTCCGGATCAGGCGGCGGTACGCGGCACAGGGCACCCGCCCAGCGCCGACCGGCCCCGCACCCCGCACCGCCCGCACCCGCACCGCCCGCACGCACCGTCGCGCCTGGCCCGCACCCCGCGCCGCCCGGCCCGCACCGCGTGCACCTCGCACCGCCCGGCACGCACCCTGTGCCGTCGTCGCCGTCGCCGTCGCCGTCGCCGTCGCCGTCGCCGTCGCCGTCGCCGTCGCCGTCGTCGTCGCCGTCGCGGCGTCACCCGAGCAGGTCTTCCGTACGCGGCAGGCCGGCGCCGCGGAGCCCGGCACGCCTCGCCGGCAACCTCGCCTCCGAGCTGATCGCCAAGGGCAAGACCTGGGGCAGCTACAACGAGA
>NZ_JBEYFY010000010.1:0-182954 GCF_040703595.1 Streptomyces sp. NPDC007084 | reverse complement strand
GGCGACGACGCGGAGCGTCGGCAACCGACGACAACGCCGCAGATGTGCGTGCCCTGCCCCGCGACCCGCCACATGATCCAAACGACACGCCCTAGTTCCGCCCGGCGGGCCGGTGCCGGGCCGGCCCGGCACCGGCCCGGTCAGCTTTCGGGGTCCTGGAAGCGGGCCAGTTCGTTGTCGATCATGGACTGGGCCCGGGACAGCACACGGGAGTTGTAGGCGCCGCTGGAGCGCAGGGAGAGCAGCGCGTTCTGCTGGGCGACGGCCGCGGCGAGCATCAGTTCCTGGTACTGCTCACGGGGGTTGACGTCCTCCGGGACGACGCCCTTGGGCGCGGGGCGCTGACGGCGGGCGGCCATCCAGGTGCGTACCTGCTCCCGGATCACCGGATCGAAGGGGGTGCCGTCGGCCATGGTCAGCTCCGGGTCCGCCAGAGCGTCCGACACCTCGTCGGTCATGGCGGCGTACAGCTCCGTGAACGCGGCCCGGTCGGCGGCCTCGTCGTCGCCTTCGACCTTCAGCCTGCGGATGACCCAGGGGAGTGTGAGCCCTTGCAGGAGCAGCGTCGTGGCGGCCACGGTGAAGGCGATCAGCAGCAGTTGCGGCCGGTAGGGGGTGTCGGACGGCAGCGTCTGGGCGGCGGCCACCGTGACGGCGCCGCGCATCCCCGACCAGGCGAGCACCGTTCCGCCGCGCCAGCCGAACTTCTCGTTGATCCTGAAGTCGGCGTCGCTCCGGCCCCGCACCAGCCGTCCCTGAAGGCGCTCCGGGTCTTGTTTCCGGAACCGCTGCGGCAGTTCCTGGCCGTTGTCGAGGCGGTCCGCGAGGTCGTCCAGCGCGGTGCGGAAGGTCTCGGCCCGGTCGGCGTCGTGCCGCAGTGAGGCGACCAGCGGGACGAGGAACAGCATCCGTGCCGCGATCGCGAGCAGCGAGGCCAGCAGTCCGATCCCGACGGCGTGCCCGACGCTCTGCCCCGCGTCGCGCGCCTGGTCCACCAGCGTCCTGAGCTGTAGTCCCATCAGCAGGAAGATGCCGCTCTCCAGCAGGAACGCGATGGTCTGCCAGTTGATGTCCTCGGCGAGCCGGTCGCGGGCGCGCAGGAAGCGGGGGCTGAGGTGGCCGCCGACCAGCCCGGCCACCACCACGGCCAGCACCCCCGAGGCACCCAGCGCCTCGGCCGGCAGGAACGCCAGGAACGGCACCACGAACGACAGGGCCGTGTTGGGGACCGTGTCCTTGAGCCGGCCCCGCACCAGCACGGTCAGCACCCCCACCAGCACGCCCACGAGCGTGGCGACGACCACCGAGAACACGAAGTCGGCGCCCACCCGCCACAGGTGCACGGAGGAGGTCATGGCGGTGATCGCCGAGGCCAGCAGGACCAGCGAGGACGCGTCGTTGACCAGGCCCTCGCCCTCGAGGATGGTCATCAGCCGGGACGGCAGGCCGAGCCGCTTGCCGATGGAGGTGGCCGCGACCGCGTCCGTCGGACTGATGATCGCCCCGAGCGCGAAGGCGGCGGCCAGCCCGAGGCCGGGCAGCAGCCAGGCGAACAGATAGCCCTCGCACAGGGTGGTGACGGCCACGAGCAGGACGGCGAGCCGCAGAATCGTCTTGATGTCACGCCGGAAGTCGATGACCGGCATGTGCACCGCGGACGCGTACAGCAGCGGCGGCAGCACGACGGTCAGGACGAGTTCGGGCTCGACCTCGATGTGCGGGACCTCGGGCAGGAAACTGAGTCCGGTCCCCACCACGACCAGGGCAAGGGGCGCGGCCACTCCCACCTTGCGTGACGCGGCCGCCACCGCGACGACACTGATGACGCCCAGCACGGCGACCAACGTCAGTTCCACGAGCCGTTCCCATCTACCTGCCGCGAGCTTGCTCCGTACATCCCAGCACGATCAAACCCCATCCCCACCCCCGACCCCCAACCGACCGCCCGGCACCGTCTCCGTCCTCACGGCCGCAGAAGCGGGGTCACCGCCCTCAACCGGGCCACCAAAGACTCCAGTTCCTCCGGTGACCCGCAGTCGAGCAGGGCCCAGGCGAGGCGGTCCGCCGAGGAGCGCGCCTGCTTGCGGGTGACGCTCCCGAAGCGGACCCGCCCGTCGTGCGCCAGGCCCTCCCAGGAGTACTCGGGGCCCGCAACGAACTCCTCGACGAGCAGCGTCGCCTCCCCGTCGCGGCGGGCCACCGCGTCCGACCACTCCCGCGGAGTGCCGATCAGCTCCACCCCGTCACCGCCCGCCCGGTTCAGCGGCCGGCTGCCCGGCCGCCCCCACTCGCCACTCCCAGGTGCTCGACTGTCGCCGTCCTGAAGGCCCTGCTGGACGCGAAGAAGAGAGGGGAGCTGGCCTGGGGCCTGGAGATCTGCCGGGTGGCAGAACTCGGCCCCGGGACCGTCTACCCCATCCTCGACCGCCTCGCCCGCCACGACTGGGTAACCAGCCGGGAGGAGTCCGGGCCGCACCCGGGTCGCCCGGCGCGCCGCATCTATGAACTCACGGACGCACAGCGCGAGCAGGCGGCCAACGCTCTCCAGGCGCGGGAGGGCAATCACAAGCGGCGCTATGGGGCTGTAAGAGGGGAAAAGGCGGCTGACTCAGAGGGGTAGGCGCGCATCCTGGACCGGAGTCGGCCGTACCGGTGTACCGGTGTGCGCTTGGGGCGACCCCGTGCGCGCGGGGTACTCCGCCTCGGACCCCTCAAAGGAAAGACGCCGCCGTGGGTTGATCTCTGGTGATGTTGGGGTAGAACAGGTGTCGGGTGCACTCCGGTGACGGAGAGGCGCCCGCCACAGATCAGCCGGGGCAGCCCCGGCGCTATTTCGAAGGACAGCAGTATGGCCAGCGGCACCGTGAAGTGGTTCAACTCCGAAAAGGGCTTCGGCTTCATCGAGCAGGAGGGCGGCGGCCCGGACGTCTTCGCCCACTACTCCAACATCTCCGGCAACGGCTACCGCGAGCTGGTCGAGGGCGAGCACGTCACGTTCGACGTCACCCAGGGCCAGAAGGGCCCCCAGGCCGAGAACATCGTCCGCGGCTGACCCGAGCAGCCGCAGGTGAAGCACACCGCGTGAAGAGGGGCCCGGCCGCAGCCGGGCCCCTCCGCCGTTCCGGCAGGAACGCCCAGCGCGGAGACAGGGCCATGGGCGACGGGCCACCGTCGACGGCCACGCGGCTCCGCCGAGGTATCGGCCGCCGCCCGCCGCCGCCCGCCTTTCCGTATCCGGCCCCGCGGCCCGTATCCGGCCCCGTGGCGCACCCGTCAGGCCAGCCGCGCCGACGCCGCCGGCGGGCGATGAGTACGCCAACCCGGTAGCCGCCGAACCGGTGAACCTGGACCGCCGGCACCGTATCCCGCCCCCTCCCTGACCGGGTTTCCGGCATGGGTCCCTCGCGGGGAGTCCCGGCTCGGCCGGTCCCGAGCGGCCTGGTCAAGCAGACTTTCCCGGTACCCATTCCGGACGATGAGGGAGCCTGATCGTGGCTGATGTCGACGTACTCGTGGTGGGCGCGGGCCCGGTGGGTCTGACGGCGGCGGCCGAGCTGCGGCGCCACGGTGTGAACTGCCGCATCGTCGACCGGCTGGCCGCCCCGGACCCCTACGCGAAGGCCATCGGCATCGTCCCCCGCACCCTGGAGGTGTGGGAGACCATGGGCCTGGCCCACAAGGTCCTGGACGAGGCGGTGCCCCACCTGGGCCAGCTCGTCTACATCGACGGCAAGGCCCGCCCGCAGGTCGAACTCACGCTGCCGCCCGAAATTTCCTACCCCTTCGCCACGCTGCCCCAGTACACGACCGAGCGGCTGCTCACCGAGCACCTGGCGAGCTTCGGGACTGAAGTCGAGCGGTCGGTCGAACTGCGCTCACTGGAGACGCACCCCGACCACGTCGAAGCCGTCCTCGCGCACGCCGATGGCCGGACCGAGTCCCTGCGCGCCCGCTACGTCGTCGGCTGCGACGGCGCGCACAGCCTGGTCCGCAAGGAGGCCGGACTCACCTTCGAAGGTGACGCCCTTCCCGAGCAGTACATGATCGGAGACGTCGAGGTCGACTGGGAACTGCCCGCCGGCTACAGCATGCGCTCGGTGAACCTGGACGAGAACGGCGAGATGGACGACATGCTCGTCTGCATCCCGATGCCGGGCGTCCGGCGCTACTGGCTGTCGATGCTGCGCCCCAACGCCCGGGCCGGGGGCGGCGAAGACGGCTCGGCCACGCCGGACGAGGCCGGCCTCGGCACGGCCGACGGCGAGGGCCTGGACCTCGGCCAGATCCAGGCCGTACTCGACCGGCTGTCCCCGGAGGTGACGACCGCCTCCACGCTGCGCTGGTCGTCCACCTTCCGGACCAGCCACCGCCTCGTCGACCGCTACCGGAGCGGCCGTGTCTTCGTCGCCGGCGACGCGGCGCACATCCAGCCGCCGATCGGCGGCCAGGGACTGAACACCGGCGTCCAGGACGCCCACAACCTCGCCTGGAAACTGGCCCTGACCGTGCGCGGAGTGGCCACCGACGACCTGCTGGAGAGCTACCACGCCGAACGGCACCCGGTGGCGCGGGAAGTGGTCGACCGCACCGTAAAGCATGCCCGAACCGTCCGCCGCGCCGGTGCCGGTCCCCTCAACAACGGCGCCGACACCGAGACGGCGATGCTGCGCCAGGCCCAACTGCTGGTCGCCTACCCGGACAGCCCGCTCACCCAGCCGCGGCCGGCGCTCGGCGCCCCCGAAGCGGGTCCCGTACCCGGGGATCACGCACCCGAAGCGGGTCCGGTACCCGGCGACCGCGCCCCGGACTGCCGCGGCCTGCTGAGCGACCTCGCCGGCTACCCGCGACGGCTGTTCGACCTGCTGCGGACCCCGCGGCACGTACTGCTGCTCTTCGCGGGCCAGGAGCACGCGTCGGGCGAGGGCGCCGCCCGTCTCGAAGCCTGTGCCGCAGAGGCGCGGCGCGCCGCCCACGGCCTGCTCGACACCTACCTGATCACCGCCGCGGACGTCCCGCAGGACGCCCGACCGGTCGGCCTGCGTCCGCCGCGGGTGCGGGACGCGGCGGGCGAGTTCCAGAACGCCTACGCGCCGCGTGCGGGCGAGGCCATCCTGATCCGCCCCGACGGCTACCTCTCCGGACGCTTCCCCCTCGCCGAGCCGGACCACCTGACGGCCCACCTGCGCCGAACGTTCGCCTGACGCCCGTCCCTCCGCCGTGGCAGGCCGAGCCGTCTCTCCGGCCTGCCACGGCGGGGGTGTGGTGAGTGCGGGCTTTGTTGCCGTGAACCGGGCACGGCCCGGCGCTGTCTGCGATTTCCTGGCGTCCACCCCTAATACTTGGCTAGCCACATAATTGGTGCTACGTTTTATGTGTCCAGCCACATAACAAGGGTGGGCGGCCCCTCGAACACACCGACGCCCCCGTAGGGGTCGGTGCCCTCGATGCGGCCGATGCGCCCCTCAAAGGAGACTGCAGTCATGAAGGCCATCACGTTCGACACGTTCGGCGGCACCGAGGTACTTCACGAGGCGGAGATCGAGATCCCCCGCCCTGCTCCTGGACAGGTCCGTGTGCGCGTCCGGGCGGTCGGCGTGAACCCGGTGGACGGCAAGATCCGTTCCGGCGCCATGGAGAAGATCTTCCCCACCACGCTGCCCGCCGTCCCCGGCGGTGAGATCGCGGGCGTCGTCGACGAACTGGGCGAAGGTGTCGAGGAGTTCACGGTCGGCGACGAGGTGCTGGGCTGGTCCGACACCGGCTCCTATGCGCAGTACGCCCTCGCCCCCGTGGCAGTCCTGGCCCGTAAGCCCTCCGGCCTGGACTGGACCCACGCCGCCGCGCTGCCCGTGGCCGGCGACGGGGCCGACCGGGCCCTGGACCTGCTCGACGTCAAGGCCGGCGAAACCCTGCTGATCCACGGCGCGTCCGGCGCCCTCGGCACCATCGCGGTGCAGCTCGCCGTCGCTCGTGGCGCCCGCGTCATCGGCACCGCGGGACCCGCGAACCAGGAGTACGTCACCTCCCTCGGCGCCACGGCGCTGGTGTACGGCGACAACCTGGTCGAACGGGTGCGGGTGCTCGCCCCGAACGGAATCGACGCCGTGCTCGACGCCGCCGGCAAGGGCGCGCTGGAAAACTCGATCACTCTGCGCGGCGGCACGGACCGGATCGTCACCACCGCCGACTTCCGCGCCCGCGAACTGGGCGTCGTCTTCTCCGAGGGCCCCCAGCGCCGCTCGGGCACCCGCCTCGCCGAACTCGCGCGGCAGGCGGCCGACGGCACCCTGATCACCACGGTCGGCAGGACCTTTCCGCTGGCGGAGGCGGCCAAGGCCCAGCAGGCCAGTGACGCCGGACACAACCGCGGAAAGATCGTCCTCACCGTCGACTGAACCGGCTGAACCGGCTGAACCGGCCGGACCCGGTCGAGCGGGTACGCTCCCAAGCGCCGCTGAACACGCCCGACCCGGCCACCTTCTACGGAGGTGGCTCCACCGGATATACCGACCACCCCCTCCGTAGCGACAAGCGCGGACTCACGCCGTCTGAGGAGCAGTGATGACCGAACCCGCGCGGAGGGTTCCCGGCACGGCGCGCGAGGGGCGCCTCAGTTACGCCGTTTTCCTGCTGGCCCGCGCCCACCGTGGCTACGCCGCGGACATGCTCCGCGACATGAAGCTGCACCCCGGGCAGGAACTGCTCCTGATGCAGCTCTTCGACCGCGATGGCCAGACCCAGTCCGAACTGCTGGAAGCCGTCGGCCTCGACCACTCGACGGTGTCCAAGTCGCTGCGCCGCATGCAGGAGGCCGGGCTGCTCACCCGGGAACCGGCCGAGCACGACCGTCGCGTCATGGTCGTCCACCTCACGGACAAGGGCCGCGCGTTGGAAGAGCCCATCGCCAACATGTGGCGGACCCTGGAGCGCGTCTCCGTAAGGAACTTGACGGAGGATCAGGTCGAGGCGTTCACCGCGGTCGCGCACGCCATCGAGCAGACCCTCAAGAGCGACAGCTCGTAAGCGGCCGTTCCGGCTTCCGCCGTCCAGACGCCTGGGCCGCGCCCGCCCAGCTCGTAATGCGGATTATGCACTGAAAGCCTCATTCCCGCACTTCGTGCGGAATGGGTAATTTATGTGGGATTTCTGCGTTATGGGGGGATATGGGTGGTTACTCGTTGGGTCTGGCAGAGAAGGAGGAGAGATGATCACTCGCGAGCAGATCCCCACTGTGCTGGACCACCCGGTCTACGACGCCGATGGCAGCAAGGTCGGTGACGCCAAGAACGTCTTCTACGACGACGCCACCGGGCAGCCGGAGTGGGTCACCGTGAAGACGGGCCTGTTCGGCACCAACGAATCGTTCGTCCCCATGCACGACGCGCACCTGGTCGAGGACCACCTGGAGGTAGCCGTCTCCAAGGACAGGATCAAGGACGCACCCAACGTCGACGTCGACGGCGGCGGCCATCTCTCCGAGGACGAGGAACACCGTCTCTACGAGCACTACGGCATCGACTGGGACGCGGCCTGGCAGCAGGCCAACGACCCGGCCCAGGCCGGATGGGCCAGCGAGGGAGGCCGCACCCGGGGAGACTCCGCCCGCGGCATGGACCCCGCGATGGACTCGGCGTACGCGGGCACGGGCCTCGACGCCACCGGCGAGGCCGACGCCGCCGGCAGGCCCGGCGACGTCGCGATGACGCGCTCCGAAGAGGAGATGCACGTCGGGACCGAACGGCGCGCGACAGGCCGGGCACGGCTGCGCAAGTACGTGGTCACCGAGGAGCAGCAGCAGACCATCCCCGTCCGGCACGAAGAGGTCCGCGTGGTGCGCGAGCCCATCACGGACGAGGACGCGCGGTCCGGCGTGGACATCTCGGAAGGGGAACGCGAGGTCACGCTCCACGCCGAGCAGCCGGTCGTGGAGACCCGCGTCGAACCGGTCGAGCGCGTACGCCTGAGCACGGAAGAGGTCACGGAAGAGGAGACCGTCACCGGCACGGTGCGCAAGGAGCGCATCGAGACCGACATCGACGACGGCAGCGACGAGAGCGGCCGACTCTGACCGCCGGCACTCCGTAACGGGGCCCTGAGGGACTGACGGGGGACCCCTGAGGGGACTGACGACCAGGTGCGCCTGGCCGGCCGTGACGACGGCCGGCCAGGCGCGTGCGCGCGTGGCGCGATCGATGCCGACGAGGCCGAGGCCCTGGTCCCAGCTGGTCCGCTTGGACCCACCCGACCTCAGGCCCGCCAAGCCCTGCTGGCCGGACGGGACCCCGCCCCGCCCTACCCAGCAGCCCGAGCGGACGATGACGACCTACCGGAGCGGTCCGGCACCCCCTCGCACCCGCACCCGCGCGGGCCGGCGCGGCGCATCCGCAGGGTCCCGGTCACGGAGGCGAGGACGAGCGTTGCCGCCACGGCCCAGAGCAGCCGAGCCGAGCCCAGGGTGTGGAAGACACCGGCCAGCGCGGCGCCGCCCGCGGCGAAGGCGCTCTTCAAGCCCGCCCCCACGGTGAACACTTGGGTACGCAGACCGGCCGGCGTGTACTTCTCCCGCGCCGCGAGAAGCGCGCTGAACAGGGGGCCGGTGCACCAACCGCCGCAGGCGAAGAGGGCCGCGACCGGCCACAACCCGTCGAGGAGCGTGCTCAAAGCCAGGGGCAGCGCCGCGAGGACGACGCAGCCGACCACCACCCGCTCGGGCCGCTCGACCGACCAGGGGCGTAGCGCGTAACTCGCCGAGCCGACAAGGGAACCGCAGGCGTAGACCGTCATCAGACCACCCGCCGCCCACGTGGAGCCCCGCTCGGCGGCGACGAGCGCGGTGATGATCGGCAGGGCGCCGACACCGGCCTGCCCGATGCAGCTGGCCCAAGTGACCCCGGACAACGGGGGGTTGCGTACGATCTCCAGCACTCCGCCCAGTACGGACGCCTCCCCGGCGGGCGGCCGGACGGGGGAGCGGGACGGCAGCGGAAGGCCGGCGGACAGCGTGACGGCCGCCGCCAGCGCGCAGCCGGCCAGGCAGACCGTCGCCCAGCCCGCCCCCGCCACCTCGGTCAGCACGGCGGCTACCGAGGGCCCCACGATGCCGGCCACGTTGTAGCTGGTGGAATCGAAACTGAAGGCCCGCGGCAGTGCCTCGGCGGGCAGCATCACCGGCAGCAGACTGGTCAGGCCCCCTGTCACCAGCGGGCCGCAGCAGCCGGCCGGCAGAGCCACGGCCAGCGTGACCGCGTCCGGTGCGCGGCCGGTGAGCACGGCGACCGCGGCCAGGCAGACCGCGTAGCAGGCCAGGACACCGCTGAAGAACGGCTTCTTCCGCCGGACCCGGTCCGCCAGCGCGCCCATCACCGGTGCGGCCACGACTGACGGGACCAGCAGGACCGCGGTGAGCAGCCCGCCGAAGGTGACGGCGCCGGTGCGCTCGGCCGCCAGCAGAATCAGGGCGACCCGGGCACCCTCCGCCGCCAGCCGGATGGGCACGGCGACCGCGAGGTAGCGAGCCAACGGCCCGCGCGTCTGCCGCGTAACCACCATCTATGGGCTCCTCGGTCTGTCGATGCCCCCGCCCGCACCCTGAACCCGGACGGGACCGCCGTCTGTAGGGGGTCTGGTGATGCGGAAGGTCTGGTGCGGAAAGCCTGGTACAGAAGGTCAGGTACAGAAGGTCAGGTGCAGATTGTCTGGTTCCTCGTTCCCCGCCGCTCATGTCTCCCGGCGCCCAGGTCGGTTCCGCGAACCGCACTCCGCTGCGGGAAGGCTGTCTGACGAGGAGTCGGAAAGGCGGCCGGGCGGGGTTGTTTGGGGGTGAGGGCGCGGGGCAGGCGGGGTTGTGTGCTTCGGACCGGAGGCGCGCGCCAAGCGGAGACGACCCGCGTGGCCGCGGATTCCTCCGGCGGCCTGCGTGGCTCCTCTCTGTGCGGCATGTCCCATCACCCCCGTCCGGGCAGCTCGTTCACCGCTTTCGCGGAACGCCCGGACGTGCCGTTCAGGAGGGATCCCGCGTGCACACCGAGAACTCCCTAGACCGCCCGCAGACCGACGCCGCCTCCGCGGCTGCCCAGAACGCCCGTTCCGTCTCCGCCGACCGCGGCTACGACGACTCGCCCGACACCCTCCCGCTCTTCGTCCGGATGGTGGAGCTGGAGGACGGGCCCGAGCGGGACGCGATACGCGACGAATTGGTCAGCACCTGGCTGCCCATGGCCCACCGGATCGCCGGACGGTTCCGCGACCGCGGCGAGGCCATCGAGGACCTGCGCCAGGTCGCGGCCCTCGGCCTCGTGAAGGCCGTCGACCGGTTCGACCCCGCCCGGGGCGCCTTCGAGAGCTACGCGATTCCGACCATCACCGGCGAGGTGAAACGTCACTTCCGGGACCGCCTGTGGGCCGTGCGCGTCCCGCGCCGCGTGCAGGAACTCCGCAACCGTGTACGCGTCGCCCGCCGCGAACTGAGCCAGCGGCCCGGTGCCGCCGAGCCGACCCCCGCCGAGATCGCCGCCCACACCCGCCTCACGGAAGAAGAGGTGAACGCCGGGCTGGAGGCCATGGAGAGCTTCAGTGCCCTCTCCCTGGACGCGGAGACGAGCGCGGGCGACGACGGATACAGCCTCGGTGACACCCTCGGTGACACCGACTCCTCCTTCGACACCATCGTCGACCGCGAGGCCGCCAAGAAGGAACTGCGCCGCCTGCCCGAACGCGAACGAGCCGTCCTGTACATGCGCTTCTTCGAGGACATGACGCAGAGCCGCATCGCCGCGAAGCTGGGCATCTCGCAGATGCACGTCTCCCGTCTCATCTCCCGTAGCTGCGCCCGTGTACGCAAAGGGGCCCTGGCGCAGTGACCCGGCGAGCGATGGTTCAAGGGGGCGAGAGCGGATGAGCCGGCTTCTGAGCCCCGGCCACGACGAACGTTCCACGGGCGGTACCGGATCTGAGCAGAGGGCGTACTCGGACCGGCCGCCGTGGGAGGAGGCTGAGCGGGCGGTCCTGGTCGAACAGGCGACGGGCGTCGTCATGGCCCTGGGCCGACTGGACGCGGGCCAGGCACGGCGTGCGCTGTCCGAGGTGGCCCGGCGTACGGGCATCGCGCTGGACCGTATCGCCGAACTCCTCACGGTCTGGGCCCCCACCGGCGAACTCAATCTCGGCCTTCGTATCGCCCTGGAGGAGGCCATCCGGGACCAGCACCAGAGCAAGAGCCAGGGCCAGAGCAGGAGTCGGGGCAAGAGCCAGGGCCAGAGCAAGAGCCAGGACCAGAGCAAGAGCCGGCGTCCGCGCAGAACGCCGCGAGACGCCGGGCCCACAGATGATCCGAAGCAGTGACATGATCCGAAGCAGTGACAGGGGGAAAGTCCATGCTGTCCCACACGCTCGACAACGGTGTGCTGGTCCTCACGGTGGAAGACGACCAAGGCCCGCAGGAGCAGAACCTGGCGGCCCTGATCGGTGACCTGGTCTCCGTGCACGCTCCCACGCCCGCGGTCGTCGTCCTCGGTGACGCCGCGTCAGACGCGGTGATAGAAGCGGTCGTCGAAGCGCACCGCAGATGCAGACAGTTGGGTGTGCTGATGTCGGTGGCGACCCCCAGCGCGCCCACTCGCCGCACCCTTCAGGCCCGGGCCGCCGCGCAGGGCGGCGGCCTGGTCGTGCACGCCCGCATGCACACGGCCATCCCCACGGCTGACGCGGCCGCCTGACTCCGCCGCGTGACGCGAAGCGGCTCCGTCGAAACGGCCGAGCCGACTCCCCACCGGTAGGCGTTGGCGGTCACAGCACTGGTCGGGCGAACCGCCGCCACCGGACAGCCGCTGTCGCGCAGCCGTCGGCGGGCGGTACAGCCGCACGGACGGACTCAGCGCGATGCCGGAACCACGGACCGCGTCCGCACAATCCCCTCGACTCCCTCCAGGAAGGTCTGGGCGATAAGCGCGGGGTCGAAGAGGCAGCCGGCGGCCATGGCGCCGTCCCTGAGCATGACGAAGTGCCGGCCCGCCGGCTCGGCCGGTTCGTCCCCGACCTGTGCCAGTAGTTCGGTGACGGTCTCCAGGAACCAATGCCGATGAGCCAGAACGGCCCGGTGGACGGGATGCGCCGGGTCGGGGTACTCGGCGACGGCGTTGAGGAAGGCACAGCCGCGGAAGCCGCTGGACTGAATGCCCTGGACGATGGACTGGGCGACGGCGCGCACCCGGTCCTCCGCGGAGCGGCTGCCGTCCTGGGCGGACGAGATCTGTGTCCTGATGCCCTGGTCGGCCTGTTCGAGGTAGGCGAGGACGAGGTCTTCCTTGCCCGAGAAGTGCCGGTACATCGTCGCCCGGGTCACCTGGGCTTCCTCGATGATCCGGTCGACACCGACGGAGTGGATTCCCTCCGCGTAGAAGATCCGGATCGCTGTGCTCAGCAGTCGCGATCGGGCTTCCGACGTACTGCCACCCTTTGCCTTCGGCGTCATGGCAGCCACTGTACCCAAGCGGAGGGAGAACGTTCGTTCTTGACAGTGGGCGCTACCCCTGGGAACGTGGAGGTAGACCGAACGTTCTCCCTCCGGTGTTGGCGGAGGCCGGCCTGCCCGCCTGGCGCGCGTGAACCGGACCAGGTGCCGCCGCGAGGAGTGTCCGGCCGTCGGTCATCGCACAGTCAGCACAGTCCGCAATCACCACTCGACGTCAGGGATCGCCATGGACACGCTCGTCGCCACCCCGATCAATGCCAGGGCGGGCCTTACCGGCCTGCGCAAGCTGTACCTGCTGCGTTTCGTGTTCGCCGCGGTATGGGCCGCTCTGCTGTTCACGACAGCCGACACGCTGAGCCCGCTGAGCGTGACACTGCTGGTGCTCTACCCCTTGTTCGACGTGGCCTGCGCGGTCATCGACCTGAGGTCCGCACGGGCAGCCGACAGGCCGGTACGGGCGCTGTACGCGAACGTCGTCCTGAGCGCCGCCACCGCGGTCGCCCTGGCCGTCGCCGCCGCCTCCGGAATCCCGGCCGTCCTACAGGTCTGGGGAGTCTGGGCCGTCGCCGCGGGCGTCACGCAACTCGTCGTCGGCGCGGTCCGCCGCAGGCAGGCGGCCGGCCAGTGGGCGATGATCGCGAGCGGCGCCATCTCCACCCTCGCGGGAGCGTCCTTCGTCGCCCAGGGGAGCGGCGGGGGCTCCACCACCCTCAACAACCTCGCCGGCTACGCACTTCTCGGCGGCGTCTTCTTCCTCGTCTCCGCCCTGCGCCTGAAGTCCGCGGAGCGCAAGGCCTGACCTGCCGTCAACCTGGAACTCCCAGCCGCCGACACGCCATCGAAGGGCGCCTGACGGGTGAGAACCCACTTCAGTCGCCCTTCGCGTGAGCCAAGAAGAAGCCCGCTTCTGCGGCGAGTCGGAGGGAGGGAAGGTCCAGGCGGTCTTCAGGGCCTTCACAGCCGTGATCAACAGTAGAACGACGGAGCGATGGGTCCTTCGAAGCGGTGACTGCGCGCTGAACGGACGTGAGGCCGGGCGGTGACACGTCAAGATCGCGAGTGCCGTGCGGTATGCGCACTGGTGTCGACGACGCGAGAGAGGAGCCGGTCACATGGCCGACGAGGACACCACGATGTACCAGGTTGTCGTCAACGAGGAGGAGCAGTACTCGCTCTGGCCGGACGACAAGGAGATCCCGCCGGGCTGGAAGTCCGTGGGAAAACGCGGCACCAAGGACGAGTGCACGCAGTACATCAAGGAGGTCTGGACGGACATGAGGCCGCTCAGCCTTCGCCGCCAGATGGGGGCGGTATAGACGGGGGAGTGACGCCTACGATCCGCCTTCTTGTGGGGTGACCTGGGCGGGAGCCCGGGTCGGGAAGGGACGAGCGTCAAATGCCGCGGGCGCGCATCAGCTCGATCTGGGTTCGGTGACGCGCTCGCGGTACTCGGCGTGGCCGTAGGGCGCGCGGTCGGCCTCGATGGTTGGCCGGGAAGATGGGCTGGTCGCAGGGGGGGGCGTACAGCTCGGCAGCTCACCGGCGTACTCCTCGAAGTAGGCGCGCTGGAGCGCCGGTTGCCGGTTGCCGGTGCCGAATTGGGAGTGGGGTGAGCCGTGGCACCACAGACTCGGGCCCGAACTTGTTGTCAGGCCGGCCCGTCGACCGTCCCGGCGGCGGGTGTGCTGTTGTGGGCGAAGGGGGTGAAGTGCGCTGGGGTGTGGTCGATGGGCAGGTCGGGACGCCAGGCGCTGAGGATCTGAGCGCTGCAGACGAACAGGCCGTCGGGAAGGTGACCGAGGGAGTACCAGGTCCAGTCACCCACGCTCTCGTCCGGCTGCGTGGCCGGCTGCCCCTGCCAGGCGTGGACGAGCGCGCCGACGGTAACCCGCAGCACGCCTTCGACGTGGTCGACGAGCGTGCCCAGCAGTCTGACGTCGCCAGGGCGGGCGATCAGACCGGTCTCCTCCACGAGTTCGCGAACCACTGCCACCTCGAAGGACTCGCCGGCCTCGACGGTTCCGCCAGGTAGTTCGAGGGTGCCGCGCTGATGGCGGCCGAGCAGGATTCCGTGCTCGCTGACGAGGACGGCGCCGACCCCCACGGCCGCGTGCGCCACTGGTGGTCTGGCGCTGCGGGGTCGGCTGGACACCCTTGCCGGCCGGTCGGGCAGGCGGCGGGCACGGATGAGCTGCTGGACAACCGGGGCGTTCTCGTCGGGGTGGCGCAGCAGATCGACGGCTTCGACGCGGAAGCCGTACTCCGTGAGCAGGTCCTCCCACAGTTGCGGTTCAAGGATCCACATCTGGGTCGGCAGTGCCGGGTCGTCGCGCAGCAGGATCATCTGTTCGCGCGGGGCCACTTCCGTGGACGGCCCGCGGCCGTGGAGGTCGGTGTGCAGGAGCGAGAGGATCAGTGGCGCCCCGGGGCGAAGTCCGTCGCGCAGCGCCGGCAGCGAGCGGTGAGGGTCGATGAAGGCGAGCGTCCCGATCGCATACGCGGCGTCGAACGGTTCGACTTCGGCCAGGTACTCGGTCACATCCGCCTGGACGAACTCCACACCGCCAACATCCGCGTGGGCCCCGACGGCGCGTTCGTGCTGCGCTGGCGACAGTTCGACGCCTGTGACGCGGGCACCGTGAGCCTGGGCGAGGTGGACGGCATGGTGGCCGGCACCCGATCCGATGTCCAGGACGCGGCGGCCGGTGACGTCGCCAAGGACTTCCGCTCCCGGCCCGACCCCTTCCCACGGTGTCCAGCCGAGTCGGTCGGGGACGGGCGGCGTGCAGGCGCGTGCCAGTTGTCTCTGGCCGTAGATCTGCCAGGCCCGGGTGTTGGTGTCCTCGGCGCGCACGGTTGCCTCCTGGAGGGCGCTGTTAGGGCATGTCGTTTGGATCATGCGGCGGGTCGCGGGGCAGCCGACAAGGCGCCGCACTCCGGTGCCACCTGATCCAAACGACACGCCCTGAGGGTCAGGTGTGCGTGATCAGGTGGGCGGGGCCTTCGCCGCGCCGGGCTCGTTCGACGGCATCGAGGCGGGCGAAGCCGCGTGGCGCCATCAGTTCCTGCCAGGTCGCGAGGTCATGGACGGCCCACATATCGTGTTCGGCGGGGTCGAGGCGGATTCTGCCGAGCTGGTCGACGGTCAGCCGGCCTCCGTCGAAGATGAGCCCCACCTTGTTCAGCGGCATGCGGGGCCCCGCGTGCAGGAAATGTGTCAGGAGCAGCTTCGGCGTGTTCAGGCCGAGTCCGAGGCCGGTTTCCTCGACAGCCTCGCGCTGGGCGGTCTGCAGCGGGTCCTCGCCCAGAGCGTCGAGGTTGCCGCCCGGGAACTGCCAAGGTCTCGAGCCGTAGACCGAGCGGAGCTGGATCGGCCGGTCGTACTCGTCGCGGATGTAGAGGCAGCCGTACACCGTGTGGTGGGGGACGGTCTGCGCGTACCGCATGGGCGTCATCGGCGTGGGGCGGCCCGGTCGGGCAGGGCGGTGGTCGAATGTGAGGGCGAGAACGCCGAGCGTCTCCCTGTCCGGCGGGTAGATGCTGCGGAGGTCGGCGAGCAGCTCGGCGGGTGGCCTGTCCGGGTCGATGCGGGCGGGATCCTCCGAGCTGAGCAGGTCCTCGAAAGAGGGGTAGAGGGTGATCCGCTGCACGACGACGTCGAGTTCCCGCCCGGTGTCCCGGTCGTGGAAGACAATCGTGTCGCCGGCTGCGACGGCTCGCTTCTGCGCGGTGGCCGCCCTCACTTCGATCGTCTTGCGGCCTGCTTCCACTTGGCGGTAGTGCTGCCCGAGCAGGCGCATGTGGTGCTCCGGTGGTGCGCCTCCGTTTGCCGGCCCCGGGACGGCGGGGACCGTCTGCTGAGTGTCGTCAGGCACGCGTGTCTCCGTTCGATGAGGCCCGCCCGTTGCGGTGTTGGGAGCGCAGGCGGGCCAGGGTGCGGTGGCCACGCTCCTGTGTTTCCGCGTCGCAGTGGGTGGCGCCGTACTGGATTCCGGAGAGGGCGTCGAGCGTGGAGTCGACGACGAAGCGTTCTTCTTCGGCTGGGCCGAGTCGGCGCCCGTAGCCGGACATGAACGCATCGCGGAGAGCCGGCTGTGTGGCCCAGGCGTCCGAGAGGCGGACCAGGTCGCGGATGGCCGGGCCGGGCTCGCTGCGTTCGAAGTCGATCACAGCGAGACTGCCGTCGTCGTCCAGCAGCAGATTCCGCAGCTGGAAGTCCCCGTGGGTCGGCACGCGGTCCAGCAACGGAACATCTTCGGCGCGCGCCACGATCCGGCGGATGAACTCCTCGTCCCCCGGGCGCAAATAGGGGCGGGCTGCTTCCAAGTGACGCTCGACCTTCGCGAGCGCGGGCACTCCTTCCTCCGCGGGGAGCGGTGCCGCACTGCGGTGAATGGCCGCGGCCAGGGCGCCGATCCGGTGGAAAAGGAGCTGTTGCTGCTCGGGCGGGGGAGCGATGCCGTGCAGGGACCGTCCGGGCACCGCAGTGATGACGACGGCCAGCAATGCGGTGTCGGCGCTCACAAGGGTGGGAACGGCTGGTCCGAGGCTGGGGACCCAACTGCGGTACGCGGCCACCTCACGCTGATGGAACCGCGCGTTCTGGTGGATCTTGACGTACCAGGCCCGGCCACTTGCTCCGTCGGCCCGCCATACGCGGCTGCTGCCGCGATCCCAGGATGCGTCGGTCCAGGTGGCGATACGCCCAGCCGCCTGCTCGGCGAACCGCCGCACTTCCACGGGCGGGATGTCCGGGTGCGCCGGCGTGGCCATGCTCATACCCAGCCCGCCTCGAAGTAGAGGCGGCCGGCGCGAATGCCCTCGATGGCCACGCGCGTACAGGAGACGAGATCGTCGGAAAACGCGGACCGGCTCCGGCACGTCCACGAGACGCACTTCTTAGGTTCGCGAAGTCCCGGCTCGCCGCTCCAGACGTGGGCGCGGAAGAAGAGGCCCATGTGGGGTTGGTCCCCGCTGCGGTCGACGTGGTGGACGACCTGGACAAGTTCGACGTCCCGGCGCTCGATGTGCAGGCCGCCTTCCTCCCGTGCCTCCCCGTTCGGGCAGGTGGGGCTGCTCTCCTGCCCGAAGTGACCAGACTGGTCCTGCGTCAGGGCCGAGGACATCGTTCCCCCTATGACGGTCGCTGCGGCAGAGTCGTGACGTCTAACGACGCGGCTGCGCTATCGAACACACGTCATTCGGTCGTGCTGAGGAGCCCGCCGTGTCCTGCGTCGGGCAACCCGGACGGCGCCGAATGCCTGGTCTGCCTTGGAGCGGCTGCGGGCAGGAAATGGCCGAAACGCCGACACCGCCAAGCAGCGAGGGCAGTACAGCGGCGGGGATCCCAGGTCGTCCCCTCCTGGCCAGGATCCGGTTCCGCCTGCGGCAGCTTCCCTCGCTCTCGGCGCGCCCAACCGCGCGCCCGTCAATGCCTCGGTCCGCCACCCGATCTGGACGAGGGCGCGTGCGCCGTCCACGAGCAGGGTGACCCACAACTCCTGGGACACGGTGCGGTGGTCCTGGTCCGTGCCGGCATAAGCGGCATGATGGCGATCCGCCGGCTGAGGCGTCCGGCGTCGGCGAAGATCGGGTGCTGCCCCTGGCGCAGCTCCTCGGCCAGCTCCGGCCGGCCGACGTCGGAGGCGATCAGCGCGGCGTAGTTGAGGGCCGCGCAGGTGCGGGCCACCAGATCGTGGTGGCCCGCACCTGCGGGCGCGACGGTCAGCCCGGTCAGGTGGTTGACGCGCTCCGCCAAGGGGAGCGCGGGCGCCCTGGTACGGCGGGTCGGGGTGATGCGGTTGGTCGAGTTCTCCTGTAGCTGGACCCGATAGCCCATGCGACCGTTATCCGTACGGCTTCTTCGGCCGCTCGTACTACGCGGCTACTCGTACTACGCAGCTATGCGCCCCACCGAGGTGATCCATCCACACAAGACCCAGTGCCGATTCCTCCAGCGCTCGTCCGCAGGCTGCGCGAACATATACGGGCTTTCGGCGCTGCACCTTAGGGAGCATGCCGAGAACGGCGCCCGCCAGGTAGCTGCCCCGGCCGGGCGCCCTCTCGCGTTGTCTAGAAGAAGCCCAGCTTCTTCGGGGAGTACGACACCAGGAGGTTCTTCGTCTGCTGGTAGTGCTCCAGCATCATCTTGTGGTTCTCGCGGCCGATGCCCGACTGCTTGTAGCCGCCGAACGCGGCGTGCGCCGGGTAGGCGTGGTAGCAGTTCGTCCAGACGCGGCCGGCCTGGATGGAACGGCCCGCCCGGTAGGCGGTGTTGATGTCCCGGGTCCACACGCCCGCCCCGAGCCCGTAGAGCGTGTCGTTCGCGATCTTGATGGCGTCGTCGAAGTCGTCGAACGACGTCACCGAGACGACCGGACCGAAGATCTCCTCCTGGAAGATCCGCATCCGGTTGTCGCCCTCGAAGATCGTGGGCTGGACGTAGTAGCCGCCCTTCAGTTCACCGTCATGCTCGATGCGCTCCCCGCCGGTGAGCACCTTGGCGCCCTCCTGACGGCCGATGTCCAGGTAGGAGAGGATCTTCTCCAACTGGTCGTTGGACGCCTGCGCGCCGATCATCGTGTCCGTGTCGAGCGGGTTGCCCGGCTTGATGAGTTCGGTGCGGGCGACCGCCGCCTCCATGAACTCCCGGTAGTGGCCACGCTGGACGAGGGCGCGGGACGGACAGGTGCAGACCTCGCCCTGGTTGAGCGCGAACATGGTGAAGCCCTCAAGGGCCTTGTCGCGGAAGTCGTCGTTCTCGGCCCAGACATCGTCGAAGAAGATGTTCGGGGACTTGCCGCCGAGTTCCAGCGTGACCGGCTTGATGTTCTCCGAGGCATACTGCATGATCAGCCGCCCCGTCGTCGTCTCGCCCGTGAACGCGACCTTCGCCACGCGCGGGCTGGACGCGAGCGGCTTGCCCGCCTCCACGCCGAAGCCGTTCACGATGTTGACCACGCCCGGCGGGATGAGGTCCGAGATCAGGCTCATCCAGTAGTGGATGGACGCCGGCGTCTGCTCGGCAGGCTTGATGACGACCGCGTTGCCCGCCGCCAACGCCGGCGCGAGCTTCCACACCGCCATGAGGATGGGGAAGTTCCACGGAATGATCTGTGCGACCACGCCGAGCGGCTCGTGGAAGTGGTACGCGACGGTGTCGTCGTCGACCTCGCCGATCGACCCCTCCTGGGCCCGGGCCGCCCCCGCGAAGTAGCGGAAGTGGTCGATCGCGAGCGGGATGTCCGCCGCCAGCGTCTCGCGGACCGGCTTGCCGTTCTCCCAGCTCTCGGCGACCGCCAGCTTCTCCAGGTTCGCCTCCATGCGGTCGGCGATCTTGAGCAGAATGTCCGCGCGTGCCGTCACCGAGGTGCGGCCCCAGGCGGGGGCGGCAGCGTGCGCCGCGTCCAGCGCGCGTTCCACGTCCTCCGCCGTCCCTCGCGCGACCTCGGTAAACGGTTGCCCGTTCAACGGACTCGGGTTCTCGAAGTACTGCCCGCGAGCCGGCGGGACGTACTCCCCGCCGATGAAGTGGTCGTATCGCGCCTGATAGGAGACGATCGCGCCTTCGCTTCCGGGCGCCGCGTAACGGGTCATGCTGGTTGCCTCCCGGGGAAGCGCTGCCCGCCGTTGGACAGCTCTCGCCGCGAGGCTAGAAACCCGGACGTTGCAACGACGTTGCGGTCCCGGCCTCGGTCCCTCGGCTCCCCGGCCGCCGGTCCCTCAGCTCCTCCCCGCCCCCGCCCCACCCGCGTCCCCGCCCCACCCCGCGCGACCCGGCCCCGTTCGTCAGTGTGGCTCCCGTCGCATACGACGGTTCCGGCCCCCAGGCGCCCAGCCGGCCGGCGCGGCCTGCTCCGACTCCAGTTCCTCCAGCCGTGACCGTACGGTCGGCGCCGGCCGTACCATGGACAGGGCCCGCCACACGTCGAGATCGTCCTCGCCCCACGGCGAGCGGGCCCAGTCGGCCAGTAGATCGGGGTCCCGCCGGGCGATGAGCGCCGTCCGCAGCCCGTCGGCCAGTCTGCGCCGCAGGCGTACGACCGCCGGTGCCGTCGACCCCGGCAGCAGCGGACCGCCGTAGGCCGCCGCTGCCGCGGTGATCGCGCCCGTCCCAAGCCGCCGCTCCACCACCGTCACGTCGGACTCGACAGGGCGGGTCAGCCGGTAGGGGCGTGAACGCAGCAGGTCCGGACCGAGGATGCGGCGCAGCCGGGCCAGTTCCGCGCGCAGCGTCACCGGCTCAACCGACTCGTCCTCGTACAAGGCGCAGAGCAGCTCGTCGCCCGTGAGGCCCTCCGGGTGCCGGGCCAGCAGCACCACGATCTCGCTGTGTCTGCGGCTCAGCCTGGTCTTGCGTCCGTCCACGACGAGTTGAGCCTCGTCGCGTCCCAGCGCGGTCAGTTCGAGCGGGCCGTCCGCCAGGGCCGGCGGTGGCGCCAGCAACGCGAGGTGGGACTCGGCGGCCCGTGCCACCGCCTGCACGAAAGCGAGACTGTGCGGATGCGCGAGCCCGTCCCCGCCCGTGATGTCGATGGCGCCGAGGACCCGCCCGGTCCGCGGGTCGTGGACCGGGGCCGCCGCACACGTCCAGGGCTGGACCCGCCGTATGAAGTGCTCGGCCGCGAACACCTGGACGGGGTGGTCGACGGCGACCGCCGTCCCCGGCGCGTTCGTCCCCACCGCCGCCTCGGACCAGCGGGCTCCCGGCACGAAGTTCATCCGGCCGGCCTGCCTCCGTGTCCCCGGGTGCCCCTCGACCCACAGCAGCCGGCCCTGCGCGTCGCACACCGCGAGCAGGTGCTCACCGTCCGACGCGAACGTGCCCATGAGTTCGCGGAACAGCGGCATCACCCGGGCGAGAGGGTGCTCGGCCCGGTAGGAACCGAGATCGCCGTCCATCATCTCGACGTCCGCCGTGCCGTCCGGGGCGACACCGGCCCGCGCCGACCGGCGCCACGAGTCCGCCACCACCGACCGCACGGGACGCGGCACCGTCCCCGCCTGGGTGAAGGACTCGTAGGCGCGGCGCAGCGACCGGACCCGCTCGACAGGGTCGGCTCCCGGTTCCAGGGCCACCCAAGGATCGATCAACTCGGCCTCCCGGAGGGCGATGCGGCTGGGACCATCGTCACTCCCCGTGCGGGTATGGACAACCCGTGTGACGTTCCGCGTCCGGCCGGAGTCGTACGGTGTTCCCGTGGCGGATCGCCGCGCGGCTCCGGTCAGGCGAAGTTGACGAGCCTGATGTACCGCGTCCAGTCCCAGTTGGGCCCCGGGTCGGTGTGGTCGGTGCCCGGCACCTGGTAGTGGCCGAGGATGTGCGAGCGGTCCTTGGGGATGCCGTACTGGTCGCAGATCCCGGCGGTCAGTCTGGCCGACTCCTCGTACAGCGCGTTCGTGAAGTAGGCGGGCTTGTCGACCCAGCCCTCGTGCTCGATGCCGATGCTTCTGGTGTTGTAGTCCCAGTTCCCCGCGTGCCAGGCGACGTCGCGTTCCCGCACGCACTGGGCGACATGGCCATCGGCGGAACGCACGACGTAGTGCGCGGACACCTTCTTCGCAGGGTTCCGGAAGATGGACAGGGTGTCGGCGTACGTCGCCTGCGTGACGTGAATGATCACGTAGTCCAGCCGGTAACTCTCCGGCCGGTTGGACGCCGTGTAGTTGGAGGAGGTCGCCGGAGTCCATTCGGCGCCCGGATAGTCGACGGCCGCGGCCTGGGCCGCCGCCCTGGCGTCGGGGAGCAACGCGTAAGGGAGGGCGGCGAGGGCTGCGCCCTTGAGCAGCCGCCGCCGGCTCGGGAACGACCGTGCTCGCTCCATGGAGTTCTGGCCTTTCGTCGGTGGGATGTCGAGGAAGTCCGTGGCTCGGGATCGCAGGAGGGGCCGCCGAATCGGGGCGGACCAGGGCGGATTCGCCCGTTCGCCCGGTGTGACGGCGCGGCAAGAAGATCAGTATCACGACACGCGCGGCCATCCGGGCATGCGCGACATAGCGGGTCCAGACCGTGCGCGTGTGTGCAGCGGGAGGCGGCCCGACCAGGCCGATCGCTTCGCTCCGCAGCCCGGCAACTGCCTTCAGCACCATGTGAATCCCCCGATTCGCCCTGGACCCCGGACACAGCCGGACGGCTGCGCCTCGCGTGAATCACCGTACGGCGCTTGCCGGTTGGGCAGGAGGATCGAGCCGGGATCGGTGGAGAACCCGAGAATTGTGGACACGGCGATCACTCGCACGAGGGAACGACGCCCCTGCCGCGGTCCGCCGCACGGCCGAGCGGGGCGTGCCGCACGGAGGCGGCACATCGTGGATCGGGGCTGTCGCACGGAGAACCAACCGCCAGGCGCGACGCCTACCAACCGCCAGGCGTGAGCGCTACGACCGCCTGGCGAGACCACTCCGATCGCCGGGCGGGTCCGCTACGACCGCCCGGCGAGGCCACCCGACCGCCCGGCGCACCCCCTACGACCGCCCGGCCACTCCCGCCGGATCGTCCAGCACGCCCCGCACCACCGAGTGCGCGGCACCCAGCAGGGGTCCTTCCGATCCCAGCCGGGACACGGACACCGGGCAGACGGGGCCCGCGGTGCGTCCGGCCAACTCGCCTTCCAGCGAGGGCAGCAGCCACGGGGCGAGGCCGGCGAGCGCGCCGCCCAGCACGACCGCCTCCGGGTCGAGGAGGTTCACCGCCCCGGTCAGGGCGATTCCGAGAGCGGCCCCGGCGTCGCTCAGGGCGCGCCGTACATCCGGATCCCCCTCGGTGGCACGTGCGGCCAGCAGCCCGACCCGGTCCTCGCCCGGTTCCAGGCCGGCGGCACGCAGAACGGCCTCCTCCCCCGCGTACTGTTCCAGGCACCCGCGCCCCCCGCACGGGCACGCGGGTCCCTCCGGCCACACCGGGACATGCCCCAGTTCGCCCGCGAATCCGCGGGTCCCGCGCAACAGCCCGCCGTCCACGAGCACGGCCGCGCCGATACCGATCTCCGCCGACACGTGCAGGAAGTCGCGGGGAGTCGCGTCCCCGAGCCAGAGTTCCGCGAGGGCGCCGAAGTTGGCCTCGTTGTCCACGGTCAGGGGAAGTTCGGAGGGGAGCAGCTCGCCGAGGTCCGTGTCGTGCCAGTCCAGGTTCGGGGCGCGGACCACGGTTCTCGCGTCCCGCGCCACGAGTCCGGGGACGGCGACGGCGAGGCCCGCCGCCCACAGACCCTCCCGCTCCGCCTCGGCGACGACCTGGCGGACCAGCCTCGTCAGTTCGCGGGTCACCAGACCGGCGGCCCGGCCCCGGTTCGTCCCGTGGCCCACCGCTCGTGCCCGAACGGCGCCCCGCAGGTCGACCGCGCACACGGCGAGATGGTCGACACCCACCTCCGCGCCGATTCCCGCCGGACCGTGCCCGCTGACCGCGAGGGCGGAGCCGGGACGGCCCACTCGTCCTGGCCGCTCGGGGCCCAGCTCTTCGAGAAGCCCGGCCCGGATCAGTTCGTCCACCAGGGTCGAGACGGCCGCCCGGGTCAGCCCGATGTGCGAGGCCACAGCCGCCCGTGACAGGGGCCCTTCGGCGTTGACCGCGTGCATGACCCGGGAGAGGTTGCGGCGCCGCATACCCTGCTGGGTGTCGGGCAGCCGCCGGCCGGAACCGTTCGGATGGGCGTCGTGCAGCGGTGCGGTCATGCCTCCGTCAATCCTTCGTCCGGCCGGGGCGTGGCGTGCTCGTCAGTTTCCGTTCGGCCCCCGTTCGAGCAGGGGAGCCGCGTCGGAGAGTACCCCGGTGATCCTCGCCAGCGTCTCCTCGTCCCGCTCCACGGCGTCGAGGACGGGACCGCGGTCGGTGCCCCAGCGGCGGGCGACCGCGGCCGGGTCCTCGCCCGTCAGCAGGCCCGCCGCCTGTGCGGCGGCGCCGAGCGCGACCAGTTCCTTCGCCTCGGGGACCTGTACGGGCCGCCCGGAGAGCCGCCGGACCGTCTGCTGCCAGGCCGTTCCCCGGGCGCCGCCACCGATCAGCAGGAGCGGCGCCGAGCGGTCGGCGTCGGTGTCCAGGACGAGGTCGAGGGCGCCCAGCAGGGAGTGCACCGCTCCGTCGTAGGCGGCTTGAAGAAGTTGGCCCCCGGTGGTGTCGTGCCGCAGCCCGTGCAGCAGGCCCGACGCGTTCGGCAGGTTCGGCGTGCGCTCGCCGTCCAGGTAGGGCAGCAGCGTGACCGCGGCGCCCGGTTCGACGGCCTCGCGGTCCAGGCCGAGCAGGGCGGCGACCCGGTCCACGGCCAGCGTGCAGTTCAGCGTGCAGGCCAGCGGCAACCAGTCCCCGCGGGCGTCCGCGAACCCCGCCACCGTGCCCGTCGGATCGGCGGGGCGCCGCGTCGAGACGGCGTACACCGTGCCCGAGGTGCCGAGGCTCACCACCGGCGTGCCGGGCAGCAGCCCCAGGCCGAGCGCGGCGGCCGCGTTGTCGCCCGTTCCGGCGGCCACCAGGGTGCCCTTGGAGAACGGAAGATCGCCGCCCGCGTGCACGGTGCCCGCGATCTCGCCCGGCCGGACGACGCGGGGGAGGAGGGCAGGGTCGAGGCCGATGTGGGCAAGGACCTCCTGGTCGTACGCCTCGCTCCCCGACGACCACCAGCCCGTCCCGGAGGCATCACCGCGGTCCGTCGTGCCCTCGCCCGTGAGCCGTTCGGTGAGGTAGTCGTGCGGCAGACGCACCGCCGCCGTCGTCCGGACGGACTCCGGCTCGTGCTCGGCCAGCCAGGCCCACTTCGTAGCCGTGAAGGACGCGGTGGGCACGCTGCCCGCGCGCTCGGCCCAGGACTTCGGGCCGCCCAGTTCCTCGACCAGCCGGCGCGCCTGCGGGGCCGAACGCACGTCGTTCCACAGCAGCGCGGGGCGTACGGGCTCGCCCTGGGCGTCGAGGGTCACCAGGCCGTGCTGCTGGCCGCCGATCGACACCGCGGCGGCCTCGTGCGCCGCGGCCCCGCACTGATGCAGGGCCGCGCGGAGAGCGTCCCACCACTGGCGCGGGTCGCTCTCGCGGCCCGCCCCGGTGGAGACGGTGTGCGGGGCCTGGCCACTCGCCACCACCTGTCCGGTCGACGCGTCGACGACCAGCGCCTTCGTGGACTGGGTGGACGTGTCCACCCCGACGACGAGCGGACCCTCGGCTGCTGACATCGGGCTCTCCCTCTTCCGCGGCTCTGCGGTATCTGTCCTGGTCACGGGGCTGGCCGGACCGGTTCGCCCCGGGTTTCGCACGTCGCCCCGGCCCACCACGACCAGGGTTTCGTATCTCGTCTCTTCCCAGAGACGCGTTCGCATACTAATTTGTTAAGTGCCATGACGAAATAGTCCGAGCTAGCAAGGAGCCGCGACATGAACTACCAGCCCACCCCCGAGGACAGGTTCACCTTCGGCCTGTGGACCGTCGGCTGGCAGGGAAGGGACCCGTTCGGCGACGCCACCCGGCGCGCCCTCGACCCGGTCGAGTCGGTGCAGCGTCTGGCCGAGCTGGGTGCCTACGGAGTGACCTTCCACGACGACGACCTGATTCCCTTCGGATCCTCGGACAGCGAGCGTGAGGCGCACATCAAGCGCTTCAGGCAGACCCTGGACGCCACCGGCCTCAAGGTCCCGATGGCCACGACCAACCTGTTCACGCACCCCGTCTTCAAGGACGGCGCGTTCACCGCGAACGACCGTGACGTGCGCCGCTACGCCCTGCGCAAGACCATCCGCAACGTCGACCTGGCCGCCGAGCTGGGAGCCGAGACCTATGTCGCGTGGGGCGGCCGTGAGGGTGCCGAGTCGGGTGCCGCCAAGGACGTACGCGTGGCGCTCGACCGCATGAAGGAGGCTTTCGACCTCCTCGGCGAGTACGTGATCTCCCAGGGGTACGACCTGAAGTTCGCGATCGAGCCCAAGCCGAACGAGCCGCGCGGAGACATCCTGCTGCCCACCGTCGGTCACGCCCTGGCGTTCATCGAGCGGCTTGAGCGCCCGGAGCTGTACGGCGTCAACCCGGAGGTGGGTCACGAGCAGATGGCCGGGCTGAACTTCCCGCACGGCATCGCGCAGGCCTTGTGGGCGGGCAAGCTCTTCCACATCGACCTGAACGGCCAGTCCGGCATCAAGTACGACCAGGACCTGCGTTTCGGAGCGGGTGACCTGAGGGCCGCCTTCTGGCTGGTCGACCTCCTGGAGAGCGCCGGTTACGCCGGCCCGAAGCACTTCGACTTCAAGCCGCCGCGGACCGAGGACCTCGACGGAGTGTGGGAGTCGGCGGCCGGCTGCATGCGCAACTACCTGATCCTGCGGGAGCGTTCGGCGGCCTTCCGCGCCGACCCCGAGGTCAGGGAGGCGCTGCGTGCCTCACGGCTGGACGAGCTGGCGCAGCCCACCGCCGCGGACGGCCTGACCGGGCTGCTCGCCGACCGCGGGGCCTTCGAGGACTTCGACGTCGAGGCGGCGGCCGAGCGCGGCATGGCGTTCGAACGGCTGGACCAGCTCGCGATGGACCATCTGCTGGGAGCGCGGGGCTGATCGGCTCGAGCAGGGCACGGGTTCCGTCCGGTGGACCCGTGCCGGAAGTCCGGCGTCAGGCTCCGGCCGGTCCCGGCAGCGGCCTCCCGGGCATCGGCCTTCCCCTGGGATGCTCGGATGTTTCCCTACGCCGGAATGACGCGGTCCTTGGCATGAGTCCGTATCAACTTCCGCGCGGGGCTCGCGCGGTGACCGCATCGCGGCGAGCCTTGTCGGTATGACCACGCCACCCGTACCTCCTCAGCCCCCACGGCCGCCCGGAGACTCACCTCATGGGGGCGAGGTTCCGGGCCAGCCGCCCGAGGACTACCGTCCCCAGACTCCAGGGGGGTACGGGCCGCCGTCCTCCGGTGGTTACGGGCCCCCGCCCGCCGGCGGCTACGGTGCGCCTCCCGGTGGCTACGGATCTTCCCCTGGGGGCGGCGGGCCTCCCGGTCAGGGAGGCGGAGGGTGGCCGCCACCGCCTTCCGAGCCACCCGGTAGCCCCCGTGGCCCCGGAGGCCGTGGGGGAGGGCGGCGGCGCCCCACCATGCTCATCGTCATCGCGGTGATCGTCGTGGTCGGCGTGATCGTCGCCGTGGCGGTGGCCGCCACGAAGGGGGGCGACAAGGACGACAAGCCTCCGGCCGACAGCACGACGAACGAGCCGAGCCCCTCTCTCAGCCTTCCCTCCGGGCTGCCCTCGGTGCCCACAGCTCTGCCCAGCGCGGTCCCGAGTCTCCCCACCGACCTGCCGAGCGGCATGCCGTCACTTCCCACCGACCTGCCGACGGACCTCTTCCCCAGCGGCCTGGAGTCGCTCCTCCCGACCGGCCAAGTGCCCTGACCGGACGCTGCTGAAGGGCCCCTGCGGCGACACGGACGTGGCCTGTCGCCCGGCCGCTGACGCCAACAGAACGGTACGCGCGCGTGGCCGCTGTCCATCGTCCACGCGCGCGTACCGAGACCGAGACACCCCGGCATCAGATGCCGTGAGGCAGCCTCACGTAGACGACCTTCGTCTCGATGCCGCTGTCGACGAGCCGGCCCCGCGCGTCGAAGGCGCCCGGCCCGTCGGTCATGCCGAAGTCGTTGTCGTTGATGAGGGCGAGCGTGCCGTGATCCACGCGCGCGACGCCCTCGATCTTCCCGGGGACCCCCGCGACCGTGCCCAGGTCGACGACCAGACGCTTGCGCAGCACCGGAACACCGGCCGCCGCGGGGTCGTCGAGCTGCTCCAGGGAGGGCGACGTGGTGTCCCGGTCGTACGGGCCGCCCAGGATGTCTTCGCGCCGCGTGAGTCGCACCTCCTGAAGACGGGCCGCCTTGTCCGTGCGCTCCTCCACGAGCAGCCGGTCACGGCCCACCGCCACCACCGAGGAGATCTTCAACTCGGACGTGTCGTCCTCACTGGGGTCGACCACGTTCACCGGGTCGAAGCGGTACGCGTACTCGGCGGTGACAGCCCGCTTCGTGGGCGAGAAGCGCAGCAGCCGTGTCGTGCGGGACGCGTCACCCGCGTCGCCGTCCGGCAGCGAGAGCGGGCTCTGCAGCGCCAGCACCAGATCTCCGCCCGGCAGTTGGGCGAGCCCTTCGAGGCCGCGGTTGATCTTCCGGTGCAGCAGGATCGCGGGCAGCGCCTCCACCACCGGATAGTCCGTGCCGGTCAGACGCAGGCCCTTGGGCACATAGCGCGTGAGCACCTTCCCGCGCGCGGACACATGGATCAGCGACGGCCCGTACTCGTCGACGAGCCAGAACGAACCGTCCGCCGCCCGCACGATGCCCTCGGTGTCGAGGCCGTTCGGGTTGTACGCGAGCGGGGTTCGCGCGTCGAAGGAATACGGCGTCTCGTCGCGCCCCGCCTGGTTGGAGAGGCCGGTTACGGGCTTGCCCTTGGACGTGGTGATCGGGATCGCGTCGATCACCTCGACCTTGTCACCGCTCACCCGGATCTTCACGATCGCCGGATCGAAACCGGGCACAGGGAACGTCCGGCGCTTCGTCCCGTCCACCTTGATCTGGCCGTTGGGCCCGCGGTCGGTGACCGTCCAGAACTCGCCCTTGCGGCCGGCCGGGAAGATGTCGCTGCCGATTCCGCCGAGGTCGACTCCCCGGTCGTCGCCCACAGTCCCCGGAAGGAGCGCGTTGCCGAACGCCCCCAGGGGGATGTCCCCGAGTGTCGCGCTGTGCGTCACCCGCGGCTGCGCCGGCCCGGCTGTCGCACTCGGCGCGCCGGCCACGGTGAAGGTGGCCAGGAGGGCGAGCGGCACGCCCACGGCGACGGACCGGTGGACGTGGCGCCTGCCGAGCGGGTGCGGGGACATCGGGCCTCCTGAGGCACAAGTTCTCTGACAGCGGCCAGGGTTGGCCCCGACACCGAACGAACGCCGACCGTGAGATGAACGGCGTCCGTCAACCAGTCATCGGCTCTGCCTCGGCCGCCGCGAGTACGGTCCCTGGGTCGTCCTCCGCCGTTGCGGGCGGTGTCGTCGGCTCTTCCCCAGTCTGGTGCCGTCGGTGAGGTGAGGTGCGGTGCGGTCCGGTGCGCCTGTGCCGAGACACGCGCGCGTGTGGACCAACAGCGCGGGGTCGCACCGGCGCTAGCACGGCGGGGACATGCACGGCCTCGACGCCGCCCAGCCGTTACGCGTTCCTGTCCGTGACGCATTCCCGTCCAGGGGGCCAGTTCCCGTCCAGGGGGGGGCAGCCCCCTCGGAGAGCCGGGGGAAACCCCCGCACGGAACGGGGTGGTGGCGCCATGGCCGCGGAAGGCCCCTGATTCGTACGTTTCATCAGGTCAGACCGCGTCCGGAGAACTCAGGCCGGCCCACTTCCTGAGAGATCAGCTCGGCACGCTCCCCGACAGACCGGAGACCCGCCATGGCCCAGACCGCCGCCGTCGTCGTTGAAAGCACCCCGAGCGAGGGCTCAAGGGCAGCATCCGGCAGCGACTTCGCACCCCTCCTGCGCAGCGTCAAGGAACGCGGGCTCCTGGAACGGCGGCACGGCTGGTACGCACGTGAGATCGCCGTGAACCTGCTGAGCCTGACCGGCGTGGTCACCGGCCTCGTCGCGATCGGTGACTCCTGGTGGACCCTGCTCCTCGCACCGGTGCTCGCCGTCCTCGGCGCCCGCACGGCCTTCATAGGCCACGACGCCGGCCACTCCCAGATCACCGGCGACAAGAAGGCCGGCCGCGTCATCGGCCTGGTCCACGGCAACCTGCTCCTCGGCATGAGCTACGCATGGTGGAACGACAAGCACAACCGCCACCACGCCAACCCCAACCACATCGACAAGGACCCCGACGTCCTGGCCGACGTCCTGGTCTTCACCAGCGGGCAGGCCGGGAAACGAACCGGGTTCCGGCGCTGGCTCACCCGAAACCAGGCCTGGCTCTTCTTCCCGCTGACCCTCCTCGAAGGCATCGCCCTCAAGGTCCACGGATTCCGGGATCTGCGCAGGCAGCCGCCGCGCGAGCGCGCCGTGGAAGCACTGCTGCTGGTCACCCACGTCGTCGCCTACACGGCCCTGCTGCTCACCGTGCTGTCGCCGCTCCGGGCGCTGGCCTTCGCGGTTCTTCACCAGGTGCTGTTCGGTCTGCACCTCGGGATGTCCTTCGCCCCCAACCACAAGGGCATGGAGATGCCCGACCCGGACGGCGAGCGCTGGGGACATCTGCGCCGCCAGGTCCTCACCTCACGCAACGTCCGCGGCGGCGTCCTCACGGACTGGTTCCTCGGCGGCCTCAACTACCAGATCGAGCACCACCTGTTCCCCAGCATGCCCCGCCCCCATCTGCGCCGTGCCCAGCCCCTGGTCCGCGCGTATTGCCGTGAGATGGGTATTCCCTACGCTGAGACCGGTCTCGTCGACTCCTACCGACAGGCCCTGCGGCACATGTACGAGGTCGGGGAGCCTCTCAGGGTCGAGTAGGGGGCAGGCCTCAGGGACGTATCAGGGTCGCGGTCCGGAACCGTGGGACGCGGGGACCCGTTCTCATGACAGAGAGCGGCAGCAGCCGCGGAGGAGGCGCACATGTCGAAGAACGCGAAGATCGCCGTAGGGGGCGTGGCGGTCGGCCTGATCCTGTGGATCTGGCTGCCATGGTGGGCCGCCCTCCTGATCGTGCTGGGCGTCCCGGCGGCCGCGTACCTGGCCCTGGACCCCTCGCAGCGGCGCAGGCTGCGGCGTGTCACCCGCAAGGAGATAGGCCGCTGAGGGGCGCACGCCGACTGCCCGTCGAGGCAGATGCCGATCGACTACCCACCAAAAGGATGGCGACTGTGCGGCAGGACGGGTGACGCCTGGCGGTGGACGCGCAGGGCCAGTGGCGCACTGACGAGGACGGCGTCACCGGGGCCACCCGGCGGCGCCGCCGCTCAGCTCGGCCGGACCGCCATCTTGTCGAGAGCCTCCAGAAGCCCGGGCAGCTCCTGTCCGCGGCCGACGGGCAGCACCTCGCCGGGCTCCTCGTCGAGGAGGACGAAGGCGATGTCGTCGGTCCTGGCGACGAGGGACCAGCCCGGACCGTCGGCGCGCAGAGTGCGAGCGTCTCCGGTGGCGAAGGAGGAGCGGACCCGGCCCAGTGGGGGAGGGGTATCCACATAGGAGCGTGCCTCGGCCAGGACCCGTCGAACGCCCGTGGGCTCCCCGCCGTCGCCGCTCTTCTCCCGCTCGCCCTGGGAGCCTCCGGTGGCCTGGGTATCTGTCTCGGGCCGCTCCGTACCGTCCGTGGGCGAGAACTCGCTGTCGTCGATCTGGTCGCGCCACATCGCCCACTGGAGCGCTATCTCGTCGGCGCCCAGACGACGTTGCGCCGGTCCCCAGGTGGTGGTGTCCGGCGGGGTCAGCGGAGGCCGCTCCGTGGGCTCGGTCGCCGGATCGTGCGGGGCGGGCACCCCAGGCGCGGAGACGGCCACTTCAAGGGGCCAGCCGGGCAGCGCGGCGACGACCGTCCGCTCGTCCGGGGAGAGTTCGTGTTCCATCCCGCAGTCCCAGGAGGCGATGGCGACAGCCACCAGGGACACGTCGTCGATGACGACGGTCCATCGCGCGCCTTCGCCGTCCTGGCCGAGCACCAGCCCGTATCCGTCGGCGAGGGGTGCGAGGCCGAGCGCCGCACAGGCCTCGGGATAGTCGTCCCCGAGCACGCTGGGGAACTTCGCCGGCGTGAGCAGCACCGCCGTCAGCACATACAGCGCGTCGTCGTCCACGGTGGCGACGGCTACCTCGTCCACGGTGGCGACGGCTTGTTCGTCCGTCCCGGCCATCCCAGCCTCCCGATCAGTCCGTCTGTCGGCGCACCCTAATGCGATCGGAAGGCGCTTGTCACGGGCCCGACACACTTGCGGAGCTGCAGTTATCCGGCTGGACAGGGGCGAAACGCCCCTCCGGGCCACTGCCTCAGGCGGCGGGCAGGCCGAGGAGTGCCCGGGTGACCGTCCGGGGCGACTCGTCGCGCTCCCGGGCGAGGGCGATCACCGCCCGGCAGGCCAGTTCGGTCACCCCGAACGACAGCGCCTCGGGAGACACCCGCGAGGCCGCCTCGTCGATCCGCTCCTGATCGTCCTCGGCGCACGCGGAGACATACGCCGAAGCCGCCTCGAAGAGGTTGTGGCCGCGCCTGGCGCCCTCGCCGGCCGCCGCCGGACGAGCGGTCCCGCCGGGCCGCTCCGCCGTCCATCCGCGTCCCATGGCGCGGAGCCTTTCGAACAAGCCGGACATCGGGCCGCCTTCCCCGTACTTGATCGCCGTCGCCGAACGTTCATCTGCTGCTACTCACCGTAGAGTTGGAGGCCCGGTGGCAGAAGAGGGACGGAGTGCGCGTTCGTGCCGAGGGACGGGTGGAGGGGGGTCTCCCTCGGCACTCGTCCGGTAACGGGGGCGCGCAGGTGCCCCGTCTCTCAGCGGCGCGCCCCGTCGAGTGACTCCAGGGTGGCCCGCAGCCACGCCAGTTCGGCCTTGCTCGTCGCGCGCGCGATGGTCAGGATGCCCCGCCGGAAGGGATCGTCCAACTCCTCCGCGCGCAGGGGGCGGTCGCCCTCGTAGAAGAAGCTCGCCGGCTCCTCAAGGAAGGTGAGCCGGCGGCGCAGCACCGCGGCCTGCGCCACGGGTTCCTCCAGATGCCGGAGGAAGGCGAGCACAGTGAACCAGCGGTTCTCGTCGCTGATGTCCTGCGTGGCCGGTTCCGCCAGCCTGCGCCGCAGGTCGAGCCGGCCCTCCGCGGTGAGCGTCAGGACATGGCGCGGGGCGGCCACGGAGCCGGGCTGCGTGGCGCGTTCCAGCAGTCCGGCGTTCTCCAGTCGCTTGATGGCGGGATAGAGCGTGCTCTCCGCGACCGGCTTCACGTGCCCGGTGAGCGCGGTGATGCGTTTGCGCAGCTCGTAGCCGTGGAGGGGGGTGTCGTAGAGGAATCCGAGGATGGCCAGTTCCAGCATGGGGTCCAGTGTCTCGCACTAACGCTGTACATCGGTTCATGAATACATTGGTTTACGAATACATCGAGACCGATGTATTCTCGCGGTGAAAGAGCGCAACGCCATGACCGGGGAGGGCCTGATGAGGGAAGCCGAGTTCGACAACAGGGGGAGCCGGATCCGCTGGACCGAGGTGCCGGGCGCGGGGCCCGCGCGCGTGTACGTGCACGGTCTCGGGGCGACCTCGGCCGTCTACAACGCGCACATCGCGGCCCGGCCCGAACTGGCCGGCCGCCGGACCCTGTTCGTCGATCTGCCCGGCCATGGCATCAGCGACCGGCCCGGGGACTTCGGCTACCGGCTGGAGGATCACGCCGATGCGCTCGCAGCCGCTCTGGACGGCGCCGGTGTCACCGAGGCGGAACTCGTCGCCCACAGCATGGGAGGAGCCGTCGCCATCGTGCTCGCCGAGCGGCGGCCCGACCTGGTCTCCCGCCTCGTCCTGGTCGAGGCCAACCTCGACCCGTACCCGCCGGGTACGACGGGGCAGAGCGGCATCGCCTCGTACGAGGAGGACGACTACGTCGAGAACGGCGGCCACGCGCGCGTGCTCGAAAAGGTCGGAGCCTCCTGGGCCGCGACCATGCGCCTCACGGATCCGCGCGCCCTGCACCGAAGCGCGGTGGCGCTCAAGGACGGCACCAGCCCGACGATGCGCCGGATGCTCACCGGGTTGACGATCGACCGCGTCTACCTTCAGGGCGAACTCAGCGGCGAACTCCCCGGCGCGCAGGACCTGGAGGCCGCGGGAGTGCGGGTCGTGACCGTGCCCGGCGCGGGGCACAACATCATGTTCGACAACCCCGACGTCCTCGTCGCGGTCGTCGCCGGCACGGGCTGACCTGCCCGGCCCCGCCCCGCATCGGCCTCCCGCGCTGTGAACGACCCGGTCAGCCGTTCAGACTGCGGGAAGCGTGGTCCGGGGCGGCCATCAACCCTTGCGTACCGCGAGCGCGAGGAAACGGGCGTCCTCGTCCGCGTACGACGTCATGTCCCAGCCCGAACCACCGAGGAGCGGACCGAGGTTTGGCTCCGCGCGCAGGTCCTCCGGTGTGAGCTGCCGCCCCTGGCGCGCCGCGAGGGCGGCCCGGCCGATCGGATGGAACAGGGCGAGCGTGCCGCCGGGCCGCACCACCCGTGCCAACTCGCGCAGATTGTCGACGGGATTCGGCAGATGGGCGATGAGCCCGGCGGCGAACACGGCGTCCAACGACTCCGAACGCAGGGGCAGCGCGGCGACGTCGGCCAACAGCAGCCGGCCGTCGCTGTCGCGCCCGGCGCGCACAGCGGCCTCCAGCATGCCTCGCGTCAGATCGGCCCCGACGACCACCCCGGCCGGTCCCACGGCGGCCCGCAGCGGCGGCAGGGCGCGCCCGGTGCCACAACCCGCGTCAAGCACCCGGTCACCCGCGCGCAACCCCATGCCCGCCACGGCGGCCTCGTACGCGGGCCCGTCGTCGGGGAACCGGCTGTCCCAGTCCGCCGCGCGGGCGCCGAAGAACTCCTGGACGTGCGTGTGGTCGTCGGTCATGTGCCGCATGATCTCTCACCTACACGAAGGATGACGCGGTGCACACGTTCGAGCCCGACACGATCGTGGGAGTACACGTCTTCGTCAGATTGCAAAAGCTTTCGAAACGCGTCCCCTTCGTGACTCTGTGCGCCCACTAGCGTCCCGGGGCCATGGGACATCTGGGCCAGCCGACGAGCGCCCCCAGACCGAGGGGCTCGCCACTGTGCCGTGACGAAAGCCGGTCGGTCGCCGAACCGGCCGCCGACGCCGACCTTCCCGCGGGTGTGGTCCGGGTGCTCCTGGGAGACCTGCTGGAACGCGACCGCATCGCGATCAGCTGCCGGGTACCACCCGCCCAACTTCCGGACGAGCGCGTTCTCCGCGAGGTGATCGGCGGACGGCGGGCCCTCTGGACGACCCAGCCGAACCGATGCCGACGGCGGTCGGCATTGCCGAGAGAAGTGATCGATGGTCTCCGAGAACTCCGACACCTCAGGCGGCGACCCGTCCGCCCTGGCGCTGAAGATACTGGTCGCCGGTGGTTTCGGCGCGGGCAAGACCACCCTGGTGGGCGCGGTCAGCGAGATCCGTCCGCTGCGCACCGAGGAACTGCTCAGCGAGGCGGGTCAGGCGGTGGACTACACCGGCGGAGTGGAGGGGAAGGACACCACGACCGTCGCCATGGACTTCGGACGCATCACCATCCGGTCCGGCCTGTCGCTCTACCTGTTCGGTGCACCGGGCCAGGACCGCTTCTGGTTCCTGTGGGACGACTTGTCGACGGGTGCTCTTGGCGCCGTCGTCCTCGCGGACACCCGAAGGCTGGAGGACTGCTTCCCGGCGGTCGACTACTTCGAGCACCGGCGCATTCCGTTCGTGGTGGCCGTGAACTGCTTCGCCGACGCCCGTGCCTACGGCGCCCATGACGTGTCCCGCGCCCTCGACCTCGACCGGGGCACTCCGGTCCTGCTGTGCGACGCACGCGACCGGGACTCGGGCAAGGAGGTGCTCATCCGGCTCGTCGAGTACGCCGGGCGGGTCCACACCGCCCGGCTGCTCGATTCCGTCGGCTGAGCCGGCGGACGTGACCGCTCAGTCGCGGCGGCCACTCCGTCGGCGCCGACGGTTCAGTCGACGCCGGCCGTTCAGTCGGCCACGGCGGCGAAGGCCAGGACCTTCTCGATCCGCACACGGACGAGCAGTTCACCGGGTACGCCGTTGCGCCGCCCGAACTCCTCGGCGCGGTCCTCACCCATGTAGCGGCCGCCGATCCGGGCCGCCCAGAGCCGCAGGTCGTCCACGTCCTCCGACAACGCCGCCCGGCCCTCAAGCACCACGAAGGCGAAGGGCGGCCGGTCGTCGTCCACGCACAGGGCGACCCGGCCGTCCCGTGCCAGGTTCCTTCCCTTCACCGAGTCCTTCCCGGTGTTGAACACCAGGTCGTCACCGTCCAGCACGAACCAGATCGGCGCCACGTGAGGACTGCCGTCGGCCCGGACGGTGGACAGCTTCCCCGTGCGGGTGCCCTGCGAGACGAACGCTCGCCACTGCTCCTCGGTCATCTTCTCTGCCATGCCGCCCATCCTCCTTGCCCGGAGGGCGGCTGTGGGGAAGGCTTGCTGGGCGAATCCTCCGGTCGGGGGGAAACGACACACGGGGAGACCGGATCATGGCACAGAACACGGGACTTGGCTGGCTGCTGGACGACCTCACCCAGCGCGTCGAGCACGTGCGGCACGCGCTGGTGCTCTCGAACGACGGGCTGGTGACGGGCGCGAGCACCGGACTGCGGCGCGAGGACGCCGAGCACCTCGCCGCCGTGTCGTCCGGACTGCACAGCCTCGCCAAAGGCTCAGGACGCCACTTCGGCGCCGGACAAGTCCGCCAGACGATGGTCGAGTTCGACGACGCCGTACTTTTCGTCACCGCGGCCGGCTCGGGAAGCTGCCTGTGCGTTCTCAGCGGAGCCGAGGCGGACATAGGCCAGGTGGCCTACGAGATGACGCTGCTGGTGAACCGGGTGGGCGAACACCTCGGCGTGGACGCGCGACAGCCGGAGAGCAGGCCTGCCACGGAGCTGTGAGCTGGGGATACGCCGTGGCCGTCCGAGTTATCCACAGGCTCGCCGCGATGTCCGCCGGGCCGGATACGGTTTTTCTCGAAGCGAGCGCACACGGCGCGAGCATCCGACTCCACGGGGGAGAACCGTCATGTCCGGCAGCACCATCACGCAGTCCGCCACCACGTCGCTCAGCCGCGCCGCACACGAACTGGACCTGAGGCGAGGCGAGTTCGACCTCGCCGTCCACCTCGGGTGCGTGCGCACCGTCCCCGACGAGGGAGGCGGAGGACGCCGGGTCGCCCGCCCGGAGATCGACCGACTGCGCTCCGAGCCAGGCTTCCCCGAGACGCTGCACGAGCGGGTGAAGACGGTCGGCACCTCGGAGGGCGCCGCACTCATGGGCGTGACGACCACCCGGTTCACGCGCCTCGCCCGCCTCGGACTCGTCGTGCCCGTCAAGTGGTACGTGAACCGCTATCGCGTCGTCGTCTGGCTGTATCTCGCCGAAGAGCTGAAACAGTTCGCCGCCGACGAGAAGAACGCGCCGTTGATGAAGGGCCGGACACCCGAAAGCCTCCGCGGCCAGCTCGACGAGGGTGTCGACCTCCGGCCCCGCAACTGGCGCGGACGCCGGCTCGGTTTCCTGCTCCGCCAGTCGGAGGACCCCTGGGCCCGCGCCGCCGCCGTCGCGTCGTTGCTCGACCCCGTCCAGGTCGCCGAGGTCGTGAAGGACCCTTACGAGCGCGCGTATCTCAACCGGCTGCGGCCCGAACGGGTTTCGACCGCCGCCCCCGGCTCGCCCTCCGCGCGGATCGCCGAGCGCATCGCGACCGCGGACGACCCCGACGAGATCGCCTGGCTCGGGGCGGACCTGCGGCAGACGCTCGCCGAAGCACGGGAGGACAGGCCGGCGCCCCGCCCCGCGGTGCGTGCCACCCCATCGACACCCGCCGCTCTCCCCGGCTCGTCACCGGCACCCGCCGGTCCGGCCGACGCACCCGCCGATCCGACCAAGGCACCCGCCGGTTCGGCCATTACGCCGGGCACACCGGGCACACCGGTCTCCACCCGTCGGCGCGGGCTGCTCGGCTGGCTGCGCCGCCGCAACGCGGACGCCCGTCTGCCTACAGCGCCCTGAACAGGCCTTCCTGTACGACGGAGACGAGAAGGCGCCCCTCCCGGTCGTAGATGCGGCCGCGGGCCAGTCCGCGGCCGCCCGTGGCGATGGGGGACTCCTGGTCGTACAGGAACCACTCGTCGGCGCGGAACGGCCGGTGGAACCACATGGCGTGGTCCAGCGACGCCATGTCGAAGCCGCGCGGACCCCACAGCGGCTCCACCGGGATGCGGACGGCGTCCAGGAGCGTCATGTCGCTCGCGTACGTGAGAGCACAGGTGTGCACCAGCGGGTCGTCGCCCAGCGGTCCGACGGCACGCATCCACACCGCGCTGCGCGGCTCGGCGCCCTTGGTCTCCTCGGGCGTCCAGCGCAGCCGGTCCACATAGCGGATGTCGAACGGCTGACGCCGCGCCATGCGCTCCAACGCTTCGGGCAGAGCCCCCAGATGCTCCTTGATCTCCTGCGTCACCGTCGGCAGGGACTCGGGGTCCGGCACCTCACGGGCCGGCGGCAACTGGTGCTCGAAGCTCCCTTCCTCAGGCTTGTGAAAGGAGGCGGTGAGATTGAAGATCGTGCGACCCTGCTGCACCGCGGTGACCCGGCGCGTGGTGAACGACCGCCCGTCCCGCACCCGTTCGACCTGGTACACGATGGGCACGCCCGGCCGGCCGGGACGCAGGAAGTACGCGTGCAGCGAGTGCACCGGCCGGTCGCCCTCGGTGGTGCGGCCGGCGGCCACCAGTGCCTGGCCCGCCACCTGTCCGCCGAAGACCCGCTGGAGGGACTCCTGCGGGCTGCGGCCCCGGAAGATGTTGACCTCGATCTGCTCCAGGTCGAGCAGGTCGACAAGTCTCTCGGCAGGGTTCGTCATCGGTGGGTCTCTCCTGTGGTCACAGCTGGCCGACGTCGGTGACCTTGACGATGGCACGGCCCTCCGCGTCGGAGGCCACCAGGTCCACCTCCGCGCTGATGCCCCAGTCGTGATCGCCGTTCGGGTCCGCGAAGGTCTGCCGGACACGCCACAGACCGTTCTGCGGCTCCTCCACGATCGACAGCAGCTTCGGACCACGGGCGTCGGGACCGGTACCGAGGTCCTCGTACTCGTCCCAGTACTTGTCCATGGCCTCGCCCCACGCGTCGGCGTCCCAGCCGGCCTCGGCGTCCATCTCGCCGAGTTCGTCCACGTTGTCCAGAGCGGCCAGCTCGACCCTGCGGAACATCGCGTTGCGGACGAGGACCCGGAAGGCGCGCGCGTTCGCGGTGACCGGCTTGACCTGATCGGCCTTCTCCTGGGCCTCCTCCGCCGTCATCACCTCGGGGTTGGCGAGCTGCTCCCACTCGTCGAGAAGGCTGGAGTCGACCTGGCGCACCATCTCGCCGAGCCACGCGATCAGGTCCTCCAGATCGTCCGACTTGAGGTCGTCCGGGACCGTGTGCTCCAGCGCCTTGTAGGCGCTGGCCAGGTAGCGCAGCACGATGCCCTCGGTGCGCGCGAGTTCGTAGAAGGACACGAACTCCGTGAAGGTCATGGCCCGTTCGTACATGTCGCGGATGATGGACTTCGGCGACAGCGGGTGGTCACCGACCCACGGGTGGCTCTTGCGGTACACGTTGTACGCGTGGAAGAGCAGCTCCTCCAGCGGCTTGGGGTACGACACGTCCTGGAGCCGCTCCATGCGCTCCTCGTACTCCACGCCGTCGGCCTTCATCGCGGCCACCGCCTCGCCGCGGGCCTTGTTCTGCTGCGCGGCCAGGATCTGCCGCGGATCGTCCAGCGTGGACTCCACGACCGACACCATGTCCAGCGCGTACGAGGGGGACTCGGGTTCCAGCAGGTCGAAGGCGGCGAGCGCGAACGTCGACAGGGGCTGGTTGAGCGCGAAGTCCTGCTGGAGATCGACGGTGAGCCGCACGATGCGGCCGGTCGCGTCGGGCTCCTCCAGCTTCTCGACGATGCCGCCGTCGAGGAGCGAGCGGTAGATCGCGATCGCCCGCCGGATGTGCCGAAGCTGCTGCTTGCGCGGCTCGTGGTTGTCCTCGAGCAGATGGCGCATCGCGTCGAAGGCGTTGCCCGGCCGGGCGATCACCGACAGCAGCATCGTGTGCGTGACGCGGAAACGCGAGGTCAGCGGCTCGGGATCGGAGGCGATGAGCTTCTCGAAGGTGTTCTCCGTCCAGCCGACGAAGCCCTCGGGAGCCTTCTTGCGCACCACCTTGCGGCGCTTCTTGGGATCGTCACCCGCCTTCGCGAGGGACTTCTCGTTCTCGATGACGTGCTCCGGCGCCTGCGCGACGACGAAGCCCGCCGTGTCGAAACCCGCCCGCCCGGCGCGCCCGGCGATCTGGTGGAACTCGCGGGCCCGCAGCGTCCGCACCCGGGTGCCGTCGTACTTCGTCAGCGCCGTGAACAGCACCGTGCGGATCGGGACGTTGACGCCCACACCGAGCGTGTCCGTGCCGCAGATGACCTTCAGCAGACCGGCCTGGGCCAGCTTCTCCACCAGCCGCCGGTACTTGGGCAGCATGCCGGCGTGGTGCACCCCGATGCCGTGCCGCACGTAGCGGGAGAGGTTCTGGCCGAACTTGGTGGTGAAGCGGAAGTTGCCGATCAGCTCGGCGATCTGGTCCTTCTCCTCCCGCGTGCACATGTTGATGCTCATCAGCGCCTGCGCCCGCTCCACGGCCTGCGCCTGCGTGAAGTGCACGATGTACACCGGCGCCTGCTTCGTGGCGAGGAGTTCGGTGAGCGTCTCCGTCAGCGGAGTGAGCACATACTCGTAGGACAGCGGGACGGGCCGGGTCGCGGAGCGGACCACCGCGGTGGGGCGTCCGGTGCGGCGCGTGAGGTCCTTCTCGAACATCGAGACGTCACCGAGCGTCGCCGACATCAAAATGAACTGCGCCTGGGGAAGCTCCAGGATCGGGATCTGCCACGCCCAGCCGCGGTCGCCCTCGGCGTAGAAGTGGAACTCGTCCATCACGACCTGGCCCACATCGGCCTGCCGCCCGTCCCGCAGCGCGATCGACGCGAGGACCTCGGCCGTGCAGCAGATCACCGGGGCATCGGCGTTCACGGACGCGTCACCGGTGAGCATGCCGACGTTCTCGGTCCCGAAGATCTTGCACAGCTCGAAGAACTTCTCCGAGACCAGCGCCTTGATCGGTGCCGTGTAGAAGGTGACCTCGTCGCGGGCGAGCGCGGCGAAGTGGGCGCCCGCCGCGATCATGCTCTTGCCCGACCCGGTGGGCGTCGAGACGATCACGTTCGCCCCCGAGACCACCTCGATCAGCGCCTCCTCCTGGTGGGGGTAGAGCGTGAGACCGCGTTCCCCGGCCCACGACTCGAAGGCTTCGTAAAGGGCGTCGGGGTCTGCGGTCTGCGGGAGCTGATCGATGAGGGTCACGTCCCCATCTTGCCTGGCGACGCACGCTATGGGGGAATCGGCTGCCGTTCCGAAGATCACGAACGCTACGCTGTGGCGCCGACGACGCGTCAGCGCGCACGGGCAACTGGACAGCGGCACAAGAGGAATGGGGCGGGGTACGGCCATGATGGGACCAGCACACTCACTGTCGGGGGCCGCGGCCTGGCTCGGCGTCGGAGCGGCCGCCGCCGCGGCCGGCCACACGATGCCCTGGCCGGTCCTCCTGGTCGGCGCGCTGATCTGCGCGGGTGCCGCGCTCGCCCCGGACCTCGACCACAAGGCCGCCACCATCTCGCGGGCCTTCGGACCGGTGTCACGGTGGCTGTGCGAGATCGTCGACAAGCTGTCGTACGCGGTCTACAAGGGGACCAAGAAGCAGGGCGACCCCCGGCGCTCCGGCGGCCACCGCACGCTGACGCACACCTGGCTGTGGGCGGTGCTGATAGGCGCGGGCAGCTCGGTGCTGGCGATCACCGGCGGCCGCTGGGCGGTCCTCGCCATCCTCTTCGTACACATGGTGCTCGCCATCGAGGGACTGCTGTGGCGGGCTGCCCGCGGCTCCAGCAGCGACGTCCTCGTCTGGCTCCTTGCCGCGACGAGCGCCTGGATCCTGGCCGGAATACTGGACAAGCCGGGCAACGGCGCGCACTGGCTGTTCACCGACCCGGGCCAGGAGTACCTCTGGCTCGGCCTGCCCATCGTCCTCGGCGCGCTGGTGCACGACATCGGGGACGCGCTCACGGTCTCCGGCTGCCCGATCCTGTGGCCCATCCCGATCGGCCGCAAGCGCTGGTACCCGATCGGGCCGCCGAAGGTGATGCGCTTCCGCGCCGGAAGCTGGGTCGAGCTGAAGGTGCTGATGCCCGTCTTCATGCTGCTCGGCGGCGTTGGGTGCGCGGCCGCCCTGAACTTCATCTGAGGCATGGCCCCACGGGCGGCCGATTCGGGGGATGGCTCGCTTCTCGCGGGTCAGGCGGACCCGGCCCCGTCGGAGCCCTGGGCGCCGCCTCCGTACCGGCGCTCGAACTGGGCGACGCGGCCCTCGGAGTCCACGGTGCGGGCCTTGCCGGTGTAGAAGGGGTGGCTTTCCGAGGAGATCTCGACGTCGACGACCGGGTAGGTCTCCCCGTCGTCCCACTCGATGGTCCGCTCGCTCGTGGCCGTGGACCGGGTGAGGAAGGCGTAACCGGCGCTGCGGTCGCGGAAGACCACCGGGTGGTAGTCGGGCTGCTTGTCCTGCTGCATGGATGCTCCTTTTGGGGAGTGACCTGCTCCGGGGGCCGGTCAGCCGGACACGGAGTCCTCGTCGACGATGTGCATGGCGGCCTCCTCGGCCGAGGCCGCGGCGCCGTCGATGCCGATGTCCGTCGCGACGAGCCCGCTCTCCTCATCCTCGTGCGCTCCTTCGTCCGGTGCCACCAGACGTCCGGAGCGGAGGTCGCCCACCTCGTTGTCGAGGGGCTCGCCGTCGGTGTCCTCGCAGTCGCCGATGCCGTCACCGTCGGAGGCGGCGATGTCGGGCAGTTCCTCCGACAGGCGCTGCTCCAGGGTCTCGCCCGCGACGGCCTCCGCCGCGGTCACCCCCTGGTGCTCGACCGCCCAGGGGCGTTCCGGAGGGGACCAGCCGCGGTCCAGCGGGTCGCCGACGCCGTCGCTGACGAGGGTGTCCTCCGCGTCGAGCAGTCCGGCGTCGTCCTGTACCTCGGACCCGTCGGGCTGGTAGACGTCGTCTCCCCATCCGTCGGCGCTGTCCACGAGTACCTCCAGGGGGTGCGGACGGGGACCGGCTCCGCCGGATGCGACGACGGACGCGCGGACCACGGGACACGGCTGTCGCCCCACGCGAACCGGGTGGTTCCCGGAGGTCCCCCGAGCGGGTGTCCACATCCAGACTTCCACCCCCCGTCGGCACCGCGCAACGCCACAGCACCGGACCAGCGGCGCCGCACGGGCCGGCGACGGGGTCACCCCGCCACAGGCCGCCCCGGCACAGCCCACCCCGGCGCACCCGCCCCCACTTCAGCCGCCCTCGGCTCACCCGTGCCAGGACCGCCACAGGGCCGCGTAGGCGCCGTCCGCCGCCACCAGCTCGTCGTGGCTGCCCAGCTCGCTGATCCGGCCGTTCTCGACCACGGCGATGACGTCCGCGTCGTGGGCGGTGTGCAGCCGGTGGGCGATCGCGATCACGGTGCGGCCGTCCAGGACACGGGCGAGGGAGCGTTCCAGATGGCGCGCCGCACGGGGGTCGAGCAGGGAGGTCGCCTCGTCCAGGACCAGCGTGTGCGGGTCCGCGAGGACGAGCCGGGCCAGCGCGATCTGCTGCGCCTGGGCAGGTGTGAGCGTGAACCCGCCGGACCCGACCTCGGTGTCCAGCCCGTCGTCCAGCGCTCTGGCCCAGCCATCGGCGTCCACCGCGCCGAGAGCCGCCCACAGCCGGGCGTCGACGGCGTCCACGGTCCCGTCGGTGTCGGCGGCGTCGCCCGTGCCCACGGGAGCGGCCGTGGGCGTCGCCTCGGCCGGGCGATGCCGGGAGCGGGGGACGGCGAGGAGCAGATTGTCGCGCAGGGAACCCACGAAGACGTGGTGTTCCTGGTTGACGAGGGCCACGTGGGAGCGGACGTCCTCGGCGGGCATCCTGGAGAGTTCGGCGCCGCCGAGCGTGATCCGGCCGTCCCGGGGCGCGTAGATACCGGCGAGCAGCCTGCCCAGCGTGGACTTGCCCGCCCCGGACGGGCCGACCAGGGCGACCCGGGTGCCGGGCGGGACGGCCAGCGTGACGTCACGGAGCACGTCGACGCCCGCGCGGTAGCCGAAGTGCACCCCGTCGGCGTGCACGTCCCGCCCCTCCGGCGCCACCGCTGGGTCGCCCGCGGCCGGCTCGATGTCGCGGACACCGACGAGGCGTGCCAGGGAGACCTGGGCGACCTGCAGTTCGTCGTACCAGCGCAGGATCAGGCCCACCGGGTCGACGAGCATCTGCGCGATCAGCGCACCGGTCGTCAGCTGGCCCACGCCGATCCAGCCCTGGAGGGCCAAGACCCCGCCGATCATCAGCACCGAGCAGAGGACGGTCACATGCGTGATGCTGACGACCGGGAAGAGGACCGACCGGAGCCAGAGGGTGTACCGCTCCCACGCAGTCCACTCCTTGACGCGGCGGTCCGACAGATCGATGCGGCGCTCGCCCAGCCGGTGCGACTCGACGGTGCGTCCGGCGTCGACGGTCTCGGCGAGGACGGCGGCGACGGCGGCGTAGCCGGCGGCCTCCGACCGGTAGGCGGCGGGCGCCCGTTTGAAGTACCAGCGGCAGCCGACGACCAGCAGCGGGACGGCGAGGAGGACAGCGGGCGCGAGGGCCGGAGCCGTCACGGCGAGTCCGCCGAGCAGCAGCGCCGCCCACACCACACCGATGGCGAGCTGGGGCACGGCCTCGCGCATGGCGTTGGCGAGCCGGTCGATATCGGTGGTGATGCGGGACAGCAGATCACCCGTCCCGGCGCGTTCCAGCACGCCGGGCGGCAGTCCGACCGACCGCACGAGGAAGTCCTCCCGCAGATCGGCCAGCATCCGCTCGCCGAGCACGGCGCCGCGCAGCCGCACCTGGCGTACGAACACCGCCTGGACGACGAGCGCGAGGACGAACAGCGCGGCGGTGCGCTCCAGATGGAGGTCGCGGGTGTGGTCGGTGACCCGCTCGACGACCGCGCCCAGCAGGTAGGGCCCGGCCATCGAGGCCACGACGGCCACGGTGTTGACGCCGATCAGCAGGAGGAAGGCCGTGCGATGGCGTCGGAACAGTTCGGTCACGTAGGCGCGTACGGTCGCGGGCGCGCCGACGGGCAGGGTGGTCGCCGTCGTCGGGGCGGCCGGGTCGTAGGCCGGGGGCGCCACGCCGATCATGCGGTCTCCTCGATTTCTTCCAGTACGCCGGTAAGCACGGCTTCGTCGTCGGGGGTCACGTCGCCGAGAGGGGCCCGGGCGGCTGCCTCGGCGGCGGCTTCCTCATCGGTCTCCCGGGTCACCACGGCCCGGTACAGGGGCTCGTCGCGTACCAGTTCGCGGTGCGCTCCCACCGCGGCGACCCGGCCCTCGTGGACGAGGACCACCCGGTCAGCGTGGTCGAGAAGCAGCGGCGAGGAGGTGAACACGACCGTCGTGCGGCCGGCCCGCAGCGAGCGCAGTCCCTCGGCGATCCTGGCCTCGGTGTGTGAGTCGACCGCGGACGTCGGCTCGTCCAGGACGAGCACCTCCGGGTCCGTGATCAGGGACCGCGCCAGGGCGAGCCGCTGGCGCTGGCCGCCCGAAAGGGAGCGTCCGCGCTCGGTGATCCGGGCGTCCATCGGGTCCTCGGCGTCCAGCGAGCCCTGGGTGAGCGCGTCCAGCACGTCACCGCATTGCGCGGCCTCCAGCGCCGCTCGGGCGCTGACGAGACCGGAGGCGGGCACGTCGAGCAGTTCGCGCAGGGAACCGGACAGCAGTACCGGGTCCTTGTCCTGGACGAGGACGGCCGTGCGCGCGGACTCCAGGGGGAGTTCGTCCAGCGGCACCTTCCCGAGCAGCACCGAGCCGCCGACGGCCACGTCCTCGACGCCTCCCTCGACTGTCCGCTCGGCGGTGCGCTCGGCTGTCCGCTCGGCGCTGTGCTCGGACGGGTGGCCGCCGAGCCGTTCGGCGAGCAGCCCCGCCGCGTCCGGGTCGCCGCACACCACGGCGGTGAGCCGGCCGGCCGGCGCGAGGAGGCCGGTCGCCGGGTCGTACAGATCACCGGTCGGGGCCTCCATCGGGAGGGAACCCTCGCTGTCCATGGCGCGTTCCAAAGACAGCACCCGGGCGGCCCGCTTGGCCGACGGCCGGGAGAAGGAGTAGGCCATCGCGATCTCTTCGAAGTGGCGCAGAGGATAGGTGAGCAGCATGACGGCGCTGTACACGGTGACGAGTTCACCGACGTCGATCCGCCCGTCGCGGGCCAGCAGCACACCGCGCCAGACGACGGCGATCATCAGCAGACCCGGCAGCAGCACCTGGATCGCGGCGATCAGGGACCACATGCGGGCGCTGCGCACGGCGGCGTGGCGGACCTGCTGGGAGGCGCGGCGGTAGCGGTCGAGGAAGAGTTCCTCGCCGCCGATGCCGCGCAGCACGCGCAGACCCGCGACGGTGTCGGAGGCCAGCTCGGTGGCCCGGCCCGCCTTCTCCCGCTGGAAGTCGGCACGCCGGGTGGCGCGGGGCAGCAGCGGCAGCACGGCGAGGGCAAGGACGGGCACGCCCACCGCGACGATGACGCCGAGCGCGGGCTGGTAGAGGACCAGGCCGACGCAGACCAGGACCACCGTCAGGGCGGCCGCCGTGAACCGGGACACGGCCTCGACGAACCAGCCGATCTTCTCGACGTCGCCGGTCGAGACCGCGACCACCTCGCCCGCCGCGACGCGCCGGGTCAGCGCGGAGCCGAGGAGAGCGGTCCGGCGGGCCAGCAGTTGCTGGACGCGCGCGGCGGCGGTGATCCAGTTGGTCACGGCGGCGCGGTGCAGCATGGTGTCGCCGAGGGCGATGCCCGCGCCGCACACCGCCATGAGCCCGCCGGTCAGGGCGAGCCGGGTGCCGGAGCGGTCGATGACGGACTGGACCGCCAGGCCCACGCAGAACGGCAGCGCCGAGACCGCCACGAAGTGCAGCAGACCCCAGGCCAGGGCCTTGAACTGTCCGCCGAGCTGATTCCGGCCGAGCCACCACAGGAATCGGGGACCCGAGCGGGCGTCCGGCACACCCGGGTCGGGATACGGAAGGTCTTGGATCTGCATGACGTCCCAGTGGCTCGTGTCAGGTGAAAGAGGGCGAAGTGAGGGAAGCGGGTGAGGGGAGGGCCGCCGGTGGGCGGAGGCCGGCCGGTCGCGGGGACCGGCAACAAACCGTGAAAGGTTCGCCTCGTACGGTGGTGAAAGGCAAACGATTTTCCGGCCGGAAGCGGGTATCCGGCCTGATCGGCCGCGACTGGCCGGGGAGTGGGAGAGGACGATTCGTCGGCTACGTGGTGCGAGGATGGACGGCATGCGAATGAACGGTGCGATGCGTACGGGGCTCGCCGCGGTGACCTGCGGGACTCTCGCCGTCGGGCTCGCGGCCTGCGGCGGGTCGACGGACGGCGGGGCGAAGGACGTGCGGGGGAACGCGGGATCGGCCGGCAAGGCGGCCCGCACCAGCGCTCCTCCCGCGGACCCGACACGCATCCCGGACGTCGGTGACCGGCTCCAGAAGAAGATCCCGGCCGACTCCCGGCAGGTCCTGGCGGTCTACGGCGAGGGCAAGGACTCGGCCACGTCCACCGCCGTGCTGTACACCAAGTCCGGCGCCAACTGGAAGAAGACCATCAGCTGGGCCGCGCACAACGGCAAGAAGGGCTGGACGACCGACCACCACGAGGACGACAAGCGCAGCCCCGTCGGGATGTTCACGCTCAGCGACGCGGGCGGTGTGCTCGACGACCCGGGCGCCCGGCTGCCGTACACGCAGTCCGAGGACTTCCAGGCACCGCACTACTGGGACAAGTCGCACTGGCACGACTTCGACTACGTCATCGCCATCGACTACAACCGCGTCAAGGGCAACCCGCCGGACGACGGCACCCGCCCGTGGGGCCAGGACAAGGGCGGCGGCATCTGGCTGCACCTGGACCACGGCAGCGGCACCTCGGCCTGTGTGAGCCTGCCCAAGTCAGGCATGGAGTACCTGCTGCGCACGCTGGACCCCGACCAGCACCCGGTCGTGGTGATGGGCGACAAGGCGGACCTCAAGGCCTAATCCCCACTCCCGCCTGCCTTGCCCGCCTTGCCCGTCTTGTACGCGGCGGGGGCACGGGTCGCGCGCTCCAGCTCCAGCAGGGCGGAGTAGTAGGCGCGGCCCGTCGTGTGGTCCATGCCCACCTCGCACATGCGGTTCGCCGACAGGTGCGCGTCGAAGGTGCGGGAGGCCACGAACGCCGCCTCCTCGCGGGTGGCCGACTCGGTGAGTTCCCGGTGGAGCATGCCGCGGTCGCCCGCGAAGGCGCAGCACCCGGCGTCGTCCGGGACCACCACCTCATCGGCGCAGGCCTCGGCCACCGCGCGCAACTGCGCCTCGTCGCCCAGGTGGCGCATGGAGCACGTCGGATGCAGCACCGCGGAGCCGACCGTGCGGTGCACGGTGAGACGCGGGAGCAGTTCCTCCGCCGCCCAGACGAGTGAGTCGACCACTGTCAGACTCTCGTGCAACTCCCGGTTGTCCGGGGTGAGATAGGGGACGACCTCGCGGGCGATGCCGAGGGTGCAGGAGGAGGCGTCCACGACGAGCGGGAGCCGGCCGCCCGCGGTCCAGCCCCAGGCGGCCTCGACGACACGGTTGGCCATGACGGCGTTGCCCGCGTCGTATCCCTTGGAGTGCCAGATCGTCGCGCAGCACGTCCCCTTCACGTCGTCCGGGATCCACACCGGCCGCCCCGCCCGCTCCGACACGGCCACGACCGCCCGCGCGAGGGACACGTCTCCGGGGCTGCCGAAGATGCGGTTGACACACGCCGGGTAGTACACGGCGACGGCGCCCACCCGCGCGGTGGAGGGAAGAGCGGCGGGCGCCGCCCCCGGCATCCCGGGCAGCCACTCGGGCACGAGGTCCGGGCGCACCGCCTTGCGCGCCACCCGCGTCACCGCGTTCACCCACCGGTCACCGAAGCGGTCGCCGATCCGGTCCGCGGCGGCGACGGCCAGCCGCGCCGAGGCTTCCAGCGCCCTGAAGTTCCGTGCGGCCAGCGCCGCCACCCGCTCCTCGCGCGGCGAGTGACGGATGTGACGGAAGTCCTTCATCAGGGCTCCCGTGTCGATGCCGACCGGACAGGCGAGCTTGCAGGTCGAGTCGCCCGCGCAGGTGTCCACGGCGGCGAACCCGTAGGCGTCCAGAAGACCTTCCTCGACCGGGGAGCCGTCCGGCTGGCGCATCATCTCCCGGCGCAGGACGATCCGTTGACGCGGTGTGGTCGTCAGATCGCGGCTGGGGCAGGTCGATTCGCAGAAGCCGCACTCGATGCAGGGGTCGGCGACCGCCTCGACGCGCGGGATGGTCTTCAGTCCCCGCAGATGCGCGCGCGGATCACGGTCGAGGACGACGCGTGGTGCGAGGACCCCGTACGGGTCGATGAGGCGCTTCGTCCGCCACATCAACTCCGTGGCCACCGGCCCCCATTCGAGTTCGAGAAAGGGCGCGATGTTGCGGCCGGTGGCGTGTTCGGCCTTCAGGGAGCCGTCGAAGCGTTCGACGGTGAGCCGGCAGAACGCGTCCATGAAGGCGGCGTAGCGCTCCACGTCGTCCGCCCGGGACGCGTCGAAGGCGAGCAGGAAGTGCAGGTTGCCGTGCGCGGCGTGGCCCGCGACCGCCGCGTCGAAACCGTACCGGGTCTGGAGCGCGAGGAGCGCCTCGCAGGCCTCCGCGAGCCGCTCCGGGGGCACCGCGAAGTCCTCCGTGATCAGCGTCGTACCGGACGGGCGCGCGCCGCCGACCGCCGTGACGAACGCCTTGCGCGCCTTCCAGTACCCGGCGACGGTCCGTTGGTCGCGGGTGAGGGTGTTCGTCACCGACGCCACGGGGGAGACCAGCGTGAGCCCGTCCAGTACGGCGCGCGCCCGCTCCTCGTACGCCTCCTGCGTGACCTCGTCCGGGGCGCGGAACTCGACGAGCAGCGCGGTCGTCGGTCCGGGCAGATCCGCCCAGTCGCCGGGCACGCCCTCGACGCTCACCGAGGCGCGCAGCGTGTTGCCGTCCATCAGCTCGACGGCCGAGGCGCCCGCGGCGGTGAAGAAGGGGACGGCGGCGGCAGCGGCCGGCAGCGAGCCGAAGAAGAAGAGGCCCGCCGTGACCCGCCGGTCCAACGGGAGCGTGTCGAAGACGACCTCCGAGATGAAGCCGAACGTGCCCTGCGAGCCGACCATCAGACCACGCAGGATCTGGACGGGCGTGGAGCCGTCGAGGAAGGCGTCCAGACGGTAGCCGTTGGTGTTCTTGATCGTGTACTTGGCCCGGATCCGGGCCGTCAGCTCGGCGTCGGACTCGATCTCCGATTTGATCCGCAGGAGACCGGCGCACAGATCCGGTTCGGCGCGGGCGAGCCGTTCGTCGGCGTCCGGTTCGGCCGTGTCCACGACGGTCCCGGACGGCAGGACGAACGTGAGCGAGGCGAGGGTGCGGTACGAGTTGCGGTCGGTGCCCGCGGTCATCCCGGAGGCGTTGTTCGCGACGACCCCGCCGACCGTGCAGGCGATCGCGCTGGCCGGGTCCGGGCCGAGGACGCGGCCGTGCCGGGCGAGTGCCGCGTTGGCGCGGGCGATCGTCGTACCCGGCGCGATACGGGCCCGCGCGCCGCCGTCGAGGATCTCGACGCCCGTCCAGTGCCGGCGCACGTCGACGAGGATGTCCTCGCCCTGCGCCTGGCCGTTGAGCGAGGTTCCGGCCGCCCGGAACACGACCTCGCGTCCCTTGCCGTGCGCGTACGACAGGACGGCCGAGACGTCGTCGATGTCCTCGGCGACCACGACGACCCGGGGCAGGAAGCGGTAGGGGCTGGCGTCCGAGGCGTAGCGCACGAGGTCGGAGATCCCGGTGAGCACCTTGCCGGCGCCGAGCAGGGCGGTCAGGTCGCCGCCCAAGGGTTCGGGGGTGCCTCCGGCGCGGTCGTCGGGGACCCGGTCGGAGGCGGGTGCCTCGGGGTGCGCCTCGGGGCGCAGGGCGTCGGGGTCGGGCTCCAGCAGGGGCATCGCACACCACTCCTCACAGGCTCACCGGACGGCCGGGTGACGTGCCCGACCGGCGGACTCATCAAGCGGTCCGCCGACGTACCCGTCCGACGGGCTCGCCGGCCGGCTGAGCGACGTGCCTCGGCCGGCGGACCCCTCGGAAGGCCCATCGACGTACCCGGCTCACGAACTCACCGAGCACCCCGCCGACGTACCCGGTCGGCGGACGCACGGAGCCGTCCCGGCGGACGCGCCGAACCGTCCCGACCGATGACCCAGCCGACCCAGCCGACCCGGACAACCCCGGCGATCCCGCCAGGCCCGTCCCGGCCCAGGCACGCGAGCCCGGCGAGCCGGCGTCAACCTCACGCACCTACCCGGTGCCGACGCCGACCTCACACACCGACCCGCGTCAGCAAGTACCCCCGGTCCGTCGGCCCTCGCCACCGGACACCCCGTCGACGGGACCCCCGCCGAAGGCCACTCCATCCACGGGTACCCCGTCCACCAGTGTGTCCAGCAGGCCGCCGAGCACGGCGCGCTGCTCGTCCGTCAATGGAGCCAGGATCTCCTCCGCGGCGCCACGGCGCGCGGCGCGCAGTTCGCGCAGCGCCGCGCGCCCCTCTTCGGTGACCTCGATGCGGATCACCCGCCGGTTGGTGGGATCCGGGACCCGCCGCACCTTCCCGCTGGCCTCCAGGCCGTCGACCAGCGTCGTCACGGCCCGCGGCACCACTTCGAGGCGTTCGGCGAGATCGGCCATCCGGGGCGGTGAGCTGTAGTGCGCGAGGGTACGCAGCAGACGCGACTGGGCGGGGGTGATGCCCAGCTCGCGCTGCTCCAGATGGCGTTTCTGGATGCGGTGCACGCGGCGCGTGAGGCGCAGGAGCTGCTCGGCGAGCAGGCCGTCGGCATCGGGGGTGGTCATACGGGAACAATATCAGGACGCCGTTCATTGTGAGTATAGGTAACAATGAGCTAGGCTCCGTCAGTCGCCGATTCCTGAAGATGACCCCATAGCCCCGGGGGCTCCGCAGCCCTGCTTCACCCCCAGGCCTTCGCAGACCCCGTACCGCAGACCCGGCCACCGGGCCCCAGCTCGCCCCGCAGCCGGCCAGACCCCCTGGGCCCTCCCGGCCCCGTTTCCCTAGGAGTCCATTGCCTCCCGAAACCATCACCTGGAACCCGCCACCCGCCGACAGGGAACAGCCCCGGCAGGTGCGTCGCATCCTGAGCCTCTTCCGCCCCTACCGGGGCCGTCTGGCGATCGTCGGCCTGCTGGTCGGCGCCGCCTCCCTGGTGTCGGTCGCCACGCCCTTCCTGCTCAAGGCGATCCTGGACACCGCCATCCCGCAGGGCCGCACGGGTCTGCTGAGCCTGCTCGCGCTCGGCATGATCCTCAGCGCCGTCCTCAGCGGCGTCTTCGGCGTGCTGCAGACCCTGATCTCCACGACCGTCGGCCAGCGCGTCATGCACGATCTGCGCACCGCCGTCTACGGCCGTCTCCAGCGCATGTCGCTGGCCTTCTTCACCCGGACCCGCACCGGCGAGGTGCAGTCCCGTATCGCCAACGACATCGGCGGCATGCAGGCCACCGTCACCTCCACCGCGACCTCCCTGGTCTCCAACCTCACCAGCGTGATCGCCACGATCGTCGCCATGGTCGCCCTGGACTGGCGCCTGACCGTCGTCTCGCTGCTCCTGCTCCCGGTGTTCGTCTGGATCAGCCGCCGCGTCGGCAACGAACGCAAGCGGATCACCACCCAGCGGCAGAAGCAGATGGCGGCGATGGCCGCCACCGTCACCGAGTCGCTCTCCGTCAGCGGCATCCTGCTCGGCCGCACCATGGGCCGCTCCGACTCGCTGACCAAGTCCTTCGCGGACGAGTCCGAGGGCCTGGTCGACCTCGAAGTGCGGTCGAACATGGCCGGCCGCTGGCGCATGTCCGTCATCGGCATCGTCATGGCCGCCATGCCCGCCTTCATCTACTGGACCGCCGGTGTCGCCCTCCAGCTCGGCGGGCCGACCATCTCGATCGGCACCCTCGTCGCCTTCGTCTCCCTCCAGCAGGGCCTGTTCCGGCCGACGGTCAGCCTGCTGTCCACCGGAGTGCAGATCCAGACCTCGCTCGCGCTCTTCCAGCGCATCTTCGAGTACCTCGACCTGCCCATCGACATCACCGAGCCCGAGAACCCGGTCCACCTCGACCAGGTCAAGGGCGAGATCCGCTTCGAGGACGTCGAGTTCCGCTACGACGACAAGGGCGCCCCGATCCTGGACGCCATCGACGTCACCGTCCCGGCCGGCGGCAGCCTCGCCGTCGTCGGACCGACCGGTTCCGGAAAGTCCACGCTCAGCTATCTCGTGCCCCGGCTCTACGACGTCACCGGCGGCCGGGTGACCCTGGACGGGGTGGACGTCCGCGACCTCGACTTCGACACCCTGGCCCGCGCGGTCGGCGTCGTCTCGCAGGAGACGTACCTCTTCCACGCCTCGGTCGCGGAGAACCTGCGCTTCGCCAAGCCCGACGCCACCGAGGAGGAACTGCACGCGGCGGCCCGCGCCGCCCAGATCCACGACCACATCGCCGCCCTGCCCGACGGGTACGACACGGTCGTCGGCGAGCGCGGTCACCGCTTCTCCGGCGGCGAGAAGCAGCGCCTCGCCATCGCCCGCACCATCCTGCGCGACCCGCCGGTGCTCGTCCTCGACGAGGCGACCAGCGCGCTGGACACCCGTACGGAGCACGCCGTGCAGGAGGCCATCGACGCCCTGTCGGCCAACCGCACCACGATCACCATCGCCCACCGGCTGTCCACGATCCGCGGCGCCGACCAGATCGTCGTCCTCGACGCGGGCCGCGCGGTCGAGCGCGGAACGCACGAGGAACTGCTGGAGCAGGACGGTCGCTACGCCGCCCTCGTCCACCGGGACGCCCAACTGGAGCCGACAAGATGACGATATGCCGGGTTTGTCTGCATTAGCGGGTTACCGTGCCCGTTATGCAGATGAACACTCCGCCACGGAGCACGATTCGACTGACGCGCCGGGGCCGGGTCGCCCTCATCGCGACCGGAGCCGTCGTGGCGGCCACCGCCGTGGCGGTGCCGCTGCTCAGCATGGGGGGCGACGGGGACGAGGCCCCCACGTCCCTCGTCATCCCGGAGGGCTGGCGCTCCGGCCAGGTCTACGCGGCCGTCGACAAGGCCCTGCGCATGCCCGCCGGCGCCACCAAGAAGTCCCTCGGAAAAGCCGGCCTCAAGCTCCCCGACGACGCCGAGGGCAACCCCGAGGGCTATCTCTTCCCGGCGACGTATCCGCTCGACAGGAAGTCGACCCCGCAGACGCTGCTGCGGTCCATGGTCGACACGGCCAACAAGAAGTTCAACGGCGCGCCGGTCGCCGCAGGCGCACAGCGCAACGCGATGAACGTCTACCAGGCCGTCACCATCGCGAGCATCGTCCAGTCCGAGGCCGCGACGCCGGCGGACATGGGGAAGGTGGCCCGCGTCATCTTCAACCGGCTGGAGCGCGGTATGCCGTTGCAGATGGACTCCACCATCAACTACGCGCTGAACCGCTCCACCCTGAACACCACGCAGAACGACACCCGGCTCAACAGCCCGTACAACTCCTACCAGCGGATGGGGCTGCCGCCCACGCCGATCGCCAACCCCGGCGAAGAGGCGATGCGGGCCGCGATCAACCCGCCCGCGGGGGACTGGCTGTACTTCGTCACGGTCAAGCCGGGCGACACCCGCTTCACGGCCAGCTACGAGGAACACCAGCGCAACGTCGCCGAGTTCAACCGCAACCAGAGCCGCAAGACCGCCTCCGCGAGCACCTCGCCCAGCACCGCGCCGACCCGCTGAGCCGCGTACGGGACATCACGCCGCGGCCGGCGCTCCCGCCAGCAGCCGCTTGATGTCCCGTACCGCGGCACGTCCGGCCCGGTTGGCGCCGATGGTGCTCGCGGAGGGGCCGTAGCCGACCAGGTGGATGCGCGGATCGGCGGTCACCCGCGTTCCCTCGACGCGTATGCCGCCGCCCGGCTCGCGCAGCCGCAGCGGGGCCAGATGGTCGATGGCGGCCCGGAAGCCGGTCGCCCAGAGGATCACGTCGGCGTCCACCCGCTGCCCGTCCGCCCATTCCACCCCGTCCGGGACGACGCGGTCGAACATCGGACGCCGGTCCAGCACCCCGTCGGCCAGCGCCTGGCGGATCGCGTCGTTCAGCGGCAGCCCGGTCACCGAGACCACGCTCCGGGGCGGGAGCCCCTGCCGCACCCGCTCGTCCACCAGCGCGACCGCCGCCCGCCCGAACTCCTCGGTGAACGGGCCCTCCCGGAAGACCGGGGGACGCCGGGTCACCCAGGTGGTCGCGGCGGCGTACGGAGCGATCTCCATCAGATGCTGGGTGCCGGAGGCGCCGCCGCCCACGACGACCACCCGCAGGCCTGCGAACTCCTCCGGCCCTGGGTACTGGGCCGTGTGCAACTGCCGTCCCCGGAAGGTCTCCTGGCCCGGATAGCGCGGCCAGAACGGCCGGTCCCAGGTGCCCGTCGCGTTGATCAGCGCCCGCGCGGACCACGTACCGTCGTCCGTCTCCACGAGCAGCCGCCCGCCGGGCCCTTCCCGGACCGCCCGGACGTCGACGGGCCGCCGCACCTCCAGGCCGAAGGCGCGCTCGTAGGCGTCGAAGTACTCCGCGACGACCTCGGAGGAAGGACGGACCGGGTCGGCGTCTGTCAGCTCCATGCCCGGCAGCGCGTGCATCCCGTGCACCTTGCCGTACGTCAGCGAGGGCCACCGGAACTGCCAGGCGCCGCCCGGGCGCGGCGCGTGGTCGAGGACGACGAAGTCCCGTCCGGGCTCGAAGCCGGTGCGCCGCAGGTGATAGGCGCTGGACAGACCGGCCTGGCCGGCGCCGACCACGACCACGTCGACCTCACGCGCGGGTACCCCTGTGTCGTTCACGCTTGTACCAACCGGGCCGGCCTCCGGGATCTTCCCGTCGGGCGGCCCGGTGTGAGCCACCCGACGGGACCCGGGCCGACGACCGCCCGCCAGGAGCAGACCCCGGGCAGCGGCCGCTCGTCGAGGAACCCGATCCCGGCTCAGCGACCGCCCGCGACGAACAGACCTCGGGTCAGCGACCGCCCGCGACGAACAGCGGCACTCCGCCCGCCGCGCCGCCCGCCGTCGTGCCGTCCGTGGATGCGGCTCCGGCGCTGGTTCCGCCCGGTGCCGGGGACGACAGCAGTCCGCGCGACGCCAGGACCGGGATCACGCCCTCGCCGAACCAGTACGCCTCCTCCAGGTGCGGATAGCCGGAGAGCACGAAGTGCTCGATGCCCAGCGCGTGGTACTCCTCGATCCGGTCGGCGACCTCCGCGTGGCTGCCCACCAGGGCCGTACCCGCGCCGCCGCGCACCAGGCCGACGCCCGCCCACAGGTTCGGCGAGATCTCCAGGTCCTCGCGCGAGCCGCCGTGCAGGGCCAGCATCCGCTGCTGGCCCACCGACTCGCTCCGCCCGAGCGCCGTCTGCGCGGCCGCGACGGTGTCGGCGTCGAGATCGTCCAGCAGCCGGTTCGCGGTCGACCACGCCTCGGCCGAGGAGTCCCGCGAGATGGTGTGCAGCCGGATGCCGAACCGGACGGTGCGTCCCTCGCGCTCGGCGAGAGCGCGAATCCAGTCGGTCTTCTCCTTCACCTGGGCGGGCGTCTCGCCCCAGGTGAGGTAGACGTCCGCGTGCCGGGCCGCGACTGGGCCCGCGGCGGCCGAGGAACCGCCGAAGAAGATCTCCGGAAGCGGGTCCGGCGGCAGCGCCGTCAGACCGCCCTCGACCTGGTAGTGGGCGCCCTCGAAGTCGAACGGCCGGCCGCTCCACACCCCGCGCACGACGGACAGGAACTCGTCCGTGCGGGCGTACCGCTCGTCGTGCCCCACGTGGTCCCCGAAGCGCCGCTGCTCGGCCGAGTCGCCGCCGGTCACCACGTTCAGGAGCAGCCGCCCCCGGGTGACCCGCTGATACGTGGCCGCCATCTGCGCCGCGAGCGTCGGCGAGATGACGCCCGGCCGGAACGCCACCAGGAACTTCAGCCGCTCGGTGTGCTGCGCGAGCGCCACCGTCGTCAGCCAGGCGTCCTCGCACCAGGTGCCCGTCGGCGTGAGCACCGCCTCGAAGCCCAACTGCTCGGCCGCCTTGGCGATCTGGGCCAGATACTCGATGTCGGGCGCCCGCACTCCGCTCGGCCGGCGCGACCGGTCGAGGATGTTGCCGCTGTAGGCGTGCCGGTCCACCAGGGTCCGGCCGTCGCCGCCGGTCGGCAGGAACCAGTGCGGGTGGACGGTCATGAGGACTCCTTGTAGACGCGGGGAGCGGTGGTGGAGGCGGGCAGGTCGCCGTTGAACCGCGGGTCGACAAAGCGACTGAAGTCGACCTTGCCCGGCAGCAGTTTCAGACCGGTGAAGGTGTCGGCGATCGCCTGCTCGGAGGCGATCAGCGGCTTGTCGACGGCGACCGCGATCCGGCTGGCGTTGGTGCGCTTCACCGAGGCCAGCGCCACGTCGTACGGCAGACCGGTGTCCTTGGCCCACACCTTCGCCCACGCCGCCGGGTGGTCGTAGACCCAGTCCGTGGCGCGCCGCAGCCGCTCCAGATAGTCCTTCACCGCCGCGGCCTTCTTCTTGTCCTGGAGCGCGCTCGGCGACGCCACCTGGAAGTTGAGCCCGTTGACGACCCCTTCACCGTCGGTAAGGATCCGCCCCTGCTTCGCCTGGAGCACCTGCGAGGTGTACGGGTCCCAGACCGCCCACGCGTCGACCTTGCCGCTGGTGAACGCGGCCAGCGCGTCGGCCGGCTGGAGGTACTTGACCTTCACGTCGGAGGGCGTGAGCCCGGCCTCCTTCAGCGAGGCGACCAACTGGTAGTGCGCGGACGAACCCTGCGCCACCGCTATGGACTTGCCCTTCAGCTCCTCGGGCTTTCGCAGCGGCGAGTTCTTCGGTACGAGGACGGCCTCGCCCTGGGAGTTGCCGTGCCAGGCGGCCACCACCGAGATCTTCGAGTGGGCGCCGGCCGCGAAGACGGGCGGGGTGTTGCCGACCCCGCCGATGTCGACGGCCTTGGCGTTGACGGCCTCCAGGAGGGGTGGGCCGGAGGTGAACGTCGACCACTTGATCTTGTAGTCGAGGTCCTTGAGTTCGCCGGCGGCGCGCAGCACGGCCTCGGAACCTCCCTTCTGGTCACCGACGTTGAGCGTGAGGGAGCCCTTGCCGTCGGTGCCGGAGCCGGTACTGGTCTCGGCCGCCGAGTTCCCGCCGCAGGCGGCGAGCAGCAGGGTCAGGGGCAGCAGCAGGGCGGCGGGGACGAGTCGTCGTCGCATGACGGTTCCGATCGGTGAGGTGGTGGAACTGGCGGAGGTGAGGGAGGTGGTGGAGACCGGTGAGGGAGGTGGTGGAGGCCGGGGAGGGAGGTGGTGGACGGCGGTGGAGCGGGTGAGGCCGGCGGTGGTGAGGGAAGTGGTGCAGGCGGTGAGGCTGGCCCGGTGAGGGAACCGGCGGGCCCGAAGGGGGAGTTCAGGCGGCTTCGGCTGCGGTGTCGACGCCGAGCCGTTCCAGCAGACCGGCGCGGATCTCGGCGAACCGGGGGTCGGTGATGTCGCGGGGGCGCTCCAGGTCGACCCGGGTCTCGTGGGCGATGACACCGTCGTCCATCACCAGGACGCGGTCGGCGAGCAGCACCGCCTCCTCGACGTCATGGGTGACCAACAGGACCGCGCAGCCCCGGCGTTGCCACAGTTCGCCGACGAGGCGCTGTGCCTTGATGCGGGTCAGCGCGTCGAGCGCGCCGAACGGCTCGTCGAGCAGCAGCAGATCCGGCTCGCGGACCAGGGCGCGGGCCAGCGAGGCGCGCTGCGCCTCGCCGCCGGACAGTGTCTTCGGCCAGGCGTCGGAGCGGTGGACGAGCCCGACCTCGGTCAGGGCCCGCTCGGCGACGGCGCGTTCGGGCCTGCCCGGCAGTCCGAGCAGCACGTTGCGCCAGACCTTCTTCCACGGCATGAGCCGCGGCGACTGGAACGCCACCGCCTTGCGGCGCGGGACCAGGACGGTGCCCTCGATGTCGCGGTCGAGCCCGGCGAGGATGCGCAGCAGCGTCGACTTGCCGCAGCCGCTGCGTCCGAGGAGGGCCACGAACTCGCCCGGTTTGACGTCGAGTTGGAGCCGGTCGATGACGGCCCGGCCGTCGAAGGAGCGGGTGAGGCCCTCGACCCGTACGGCCGAGGTGCGCTCGGGGCTCACCGGCCCGTGAATGTCGGTCGCCATTGCAGCAGCAGCCTTTCGAGGGTCCGGACGGCGAAGTCGGCGAGCAGGCCGAGGAAGGCGTAGACGATCAGGCAGACCACGATCACGTCGGTCCGCAGGAAGTCGCGCGCCTGGACCATCAGGAAGCCGATGCCGGCGTCCGCGTTGATCTGCTCGGCGAAGACGAGGGCGAGCCAGGCGATGCCGAGCGAGTAGCGCAGGCCGGTCATCGCGCCGGGCAGCGCGCCCGGGAGGATCACGTGCCGCACGAGTCCCCACCGGGACAGGCCGAGCGACTCGCCCGCCTCGATGAGCTGCGAGTCGACGCCGCGGATGCCGGCGTAGACGTTCAGATACAGCGGGAACGACACCCCGAGGGTGATGATCGCGACCTTCGGGGTCTCGCCGATGCCGAACCAGATGATGAACAGCGGGATCAAGCCGACGAAGGGCACCGTGCGGAGCATCTGGACACTGGCGTCCACCAGATCCTCGCCGATGCGGAACAGCCCGGAGACCAGGGCGAGTCCGGTGCCGATGACGGTGCCGAGGAGCAGTCCCACGGCGACCCGCTGGAGGGACACGCCCATCGCCCCGGGCAGGGAACCGTCCGCCACCAGGTCACGGCCGACGCGGGCGATGGTGCCGGGGGATGCGAGGACGTCCGGGGTCAACACGCCTGTACCGCTGAGGAGTTGCCACAGGGCGAGCAGCAGGAGTGGTCCGGAGGTGCGGCGCAGCCAGCGCGGGACACGGGCCCGGCGGGTGGAGGCGGGGACGATGGGTTCGAGATCGGGCGCCGCGTGGGCGGCGGGGTTCGGCTCGGCCGGTTCCCGAGTGGAGGCGTCCTTCTTGGACAGCGACGGGCGGGAGGTGTCCGGCTCTGACGAGCCGGGGGGAGCATGGCTGATGCTCATGAGGGCTCCAGGGATGGAGGAGAGCGACCGGAAGTGCGCATGCCTCGGCCCCGACGCGTCAGTGGCTCAGGCGTGTGGACACGGGGGAGCCGGACGTGCGGGACGGGCGGAGCGCCGACGCGCGGAGAACGGGAGAAAAGGGCGTCAGCGGCCGCGGCGACACGCGGCGGAGGCCACCCGCAGCAGGTCGATGTGACCGCGCGTGGTGAGCAGAACTGAACGCAACATGCGGCAGAAAGTAGCCAGCTCGTCCGTGTCCGGTCAACGCTGTCTCGCGGAATGGACCCTCCGTATCACCTTTCGAGCGGCCGGTCCCGTACGGAATCCGTCCGATGGGGGAGAATCGGAGCATGTCCGATGCCTTCACCACCCGCGTCCTGAACGTGTCCTCCGGTTCCTCGGAGACGGTCGTCGACCTCACCCGCGACTGCGAGGCCTTCCTCCGCGAGGCCGCGGCGGGCCGGGACGGCCTCCTGAACGTCTTCGTCCCGCACGCCACCGCCGGGATCGCCATCATCGAGACCGGCGCGGGCAGCGACGACGACCTCCTCGCCGCGCTGCACGCTCTGCTCCCCGCGGACGACCGCTGGCAGCACCGCCACGGCAGCCCCGGCCACGGCCGCGACCACGTCCTGCCCGCCATCGTCCCCCCGCACGCCACCCTGCCGGTGGTGAACGGAAGCCTGGAACTGGGGACGTGGCAGTCGGTGTGCCTGGTGGACACCAACAAGGACAACCCGGAGCGGCGGGTGAGGCTGAGCTTCCTCGGATAGCTCCGGGGCTCGGTCAGCTCCCGAGTTCGGCGTAGCGGACGACCTGGACCGCCAAGCCGATGACCATGGCCGTCTCGGCCAGCGAGATCACCAGCAGGGGCCACGGCGTCGGGCCGAAGATCCAGTAGACGGTCAGGGCCGCGAGAGGCGCCCCGCAGAAGGTCAGCAGGTCCACGGCGAGCTGGAATCGCTTCCGGGAGCGGCGCCAGGCGTCGCGGCGATGCGCGGACTCCCAGCCGAAGACCTCGGCCTGGGCGGATGTCAGCTCCCTGAGGCGAGGGGACAGCTCCTCGCGGATGTACCGGCCGACGGCGGAGATCTTCTCGTCGTTGGCCAGGTAGGTCCAGCCGAGGACCACGGACAGCGGCGGAAGCAGCAAGAGCATTTCGAGGTGGCCGCCCCGAGCGAGCGTGGAGCCGATGACCGCCGCCATGACGCCGAGGGTGGCGTAGACGAGGTTGTCGCGAAAGCCGATCCGCGCTCGCTGCTCCTGCTTGATCTGCTCGTACTCGGCAAGCAGAAGCTGGGCGGTGTCGATCACGGGTTTTCCTTCTCCAGACGGGCCAGTTGGGCTTCCAGACCGCTCAGGCCTGTCTTCTCCGCACCGCTGCGGACCAGGGACAACTCGGGTACGTCCAAGCGTAGTTGCAGGGCGAGGCGAGTGATGAGTTCTTCCGCTTCCCGTCGGGTGATCTGCCGGCGCAAGCCCATCCGCTGGTCCAGCCGGTCGAGAAGGCTGCGCTTGCGCGGGGTCTCCTGCGGGCACCAGACGCGGAAGAAGCGGCTGCCCGCCATGCGATAGCTTCCGACGCGGGAGAACGGAATGCCCTTGTCACCGAAGGCGGACGCGGGCAGCGAGACGGACCAGGTGCCGTCGTCGTCCTGCTCGGGGGCGATGGTGTCGAGGCCTTGCCCGTCGAGCCATTTCCGGGCGGACCGCAGCAGGCGTTCGTCCGCCTCCGCGTCCAGCTCCTCGTTGTCGAGCGCGTTGACCAGTTCCGGCGTAGCGGCGCAGAGCGCGCTGAGTTCCGGGTCGTGTGCCGTCCCCGCCTCGGCCTGGCCGTAGACCAGCAGCCCCTCCCGGCCGCGTACGAGATAGACGGGCAGGAAGACGAGCGTCTCGCTCAGACACTCCACGGCGTCCAGGGCCAGGGGAAGGTTGAACCGGGCCCGGTCCTTGCGGCTCTTGAGGCGGTCGAGAGCCGAGCGGTCGAACCCGGACGCCACGGCGACCGGGGTGAAGCGCGGGTACTGCTTGCCGCGCTGCGCCCGGTCCATCTCCCCGGCGGACAGCAGCGTCACGACCTCGTCGTCGTAGTGGGCCCGGGTCAGGGGGCCGCAGCTCAGCGCCTCGAAGTACAGATGGCGGCGGTCCTGGCGGGTGACCACATAGCGGACGTCGTCGTCCACGGAGCGCTCTCCCAGCGGCGTCAGGCACACCAGACCTCCGGGCTCCTCCCGCGCGTGGCCGATCGCGGTCAGGAAGCGCACGGCCTGGGCGACCAGGGCGCGGTCCAGCGCGAAGAACGCCGCGAGTTCGTCCACGGTGCTCAAGGCGCCGTGGCGCAGCCCGCGTTCCAGGAAGCGGTCGATCAGCGAGAAGGCCTCGCCCTCGGTGATGTCGGCGCGGATCTCCACCTTCCACACCGGCAGCAGCAGGGCGTACAGCCGGGTCGGCACGATGCCCTGTCCGAAGGCGGCGTCCTCCAGGACCCGTTCCTCGGGGAATTTCATCAGGCGCGGCGCGCTGGTCATGACCGGCCTCCCTTCCGGCCCGGCCCCGTGGGATCCCCCAGGTCCGGGACGGTTTCGTCGAGGGCGGCCATGACGTCCCGGTACTCCCGCAGGTCCCCCCGTTCCAGCAGATGCCGGTGCAGGTCACCGAGGAGAGCGCGGAAACCCGGATCGTCCGCGCGCATCAGCGTGCCCAGGTCACCGGTCAGGACGAGCTGGCTCTTGGCGCGGGTGAAGGCGACGTTCGCCCGCCGAAGTTCCTTGAGGAAGCCGATCCGCCCTTCCGGGTTGCTCCGGGTGAAGCCGTACAGGACGACGTCGCGCTCTCCGCCCTGATAGGAGTCGACACTGCCGACGGAGGCGTCCGCGAGCCGGGAGTCACCGATCAGCGGGGTCAGGTGACGGACCACCTCCAGCCGCTGCGCGAGATAGGGGACGATCACCATCCACTCGGCGCCGCGGCCGTGGTAGAAGGCGGCGAGCCGGGCCAGGAGGCGCGCTTCACAGGGGTTGTAGGGGCCCTTCTGGCCGCGGCCCTCGGTGCGCCCGCGCCCCGCCTCACGACGGACGCGTTCGGGCAGCGCGGCGGTGTCGACGAAGGCCAGCGGGCTCGTGAACAGGGGATCGCGGTGAGTGTGGTCTTTCTCCGTGAGCAGTTCTCCCCGGTAGAAGGCGGCCGAGATGAAGTCGGCGATCTCGGCCGGCATACGGCGCTGGCGGGTCAGCTGCACGACATGCGACGCGGGCAGCCCGGCGCGCAAGCGCTCCAGGGCGCTCTGCGACATCAGCCGGACCAGCTCGGGATCACCGATCTCCCGCGCCCACTCGTCCACGTCGGGATCGCGGAACGGCGGCAGTTGCCGGTCGTCCCCGACCAGGACGCCACGGCGGACCCGGGTCAGGGGCACCAGGGTGTCCGCGACGCCGATCTGGCCGGCCTCGTCGATGATTCCCAGGTCGAATTCCACCCCGGTCAGTTCGGGGCGGGAGGCGGCGCCGATGCAGGTGGCGCCGACCACGTGGGCGTAGCGGACCAGTTCGGGCACCAGCAGTGCCGGATCCTGGCCGATGGCGGCCCGCCACTGGTTGGTCAGCTGCTCGCGTCGCCCGAGGACCGGGACCCAGTCGGTCAACTGCCCGTGCAGGGCGCGCAGCGCGGTCGCCGCTTCGGCCGGATCCAGCAGGCGTTCGGGAAACGCCGCCCCCGGCACGACCGCCCGCAGCGCCTGGACCGCCGTGTCGGCCGCCTCGTAGGCGAACTGAACGCTCTTGGCGAGGTCGTCTTGTGCCGACCGGCAGGCCGCCCGGGCCGCGATGACGGCGGGGTCCTCGCGGGCCGCGTGGTCCGCCTCGGCGCTCACCGCTTCGCTCTGCCGCAGGGTGCCCTCGACGGACGCGTTCAGCTTCTCGATCTCGGCCGTCTCCGCGGCGTGCTCTCTCTCCCGGCGGCGTGCCCGGGCACGGTGCAGGCGGCCCGTGAACAGGGCGTTGGAGCGCCGCCGTGCGGATTCGGCCTTTTCCCGGAGCCGCTCGGCACGCTCGGTCCGTTCCGCCAGGTGGGAGCGCAGCTCCTGTTCCTCGGACCGGAGGACCGCCAACCGCTCCTGGGCGGGCGCGGTCGCGGCGCGGATCGCCGCGCGCAGGCGCAGATCCGCCGCCCGCGCCTCCTCGGCGTCGCCGCCGGCCCGCTGAACGCGCGTCTCCAGCTCGTCCGTCCACGGTTTCACGGCTGACGCCTCCTGGTAGGCCCGCGTCCGCTGGGCCATGGCGTGCCGGATCTCCTCGGACAGACCCTCGGACTGTTCTTCCAGCAGCAGCGGTTTGACGTCGGCGTGCACCTTGCTCTCGTCCCCGACCCGGATCACCACCAGATCCGGTGGGAGCCGCGCCAGGACGTTGTCCACGGCACGGTTGGTGTGGGAAGTGACCAGCACCCGGCCGCTCTCCGCCGTGGGCGCGGTCGCGGCGGTGTGGGCGATCTCCGTGATGGTGCGGGTCTTGCCGGTACCGGGCGGCCCGAGCACCACCAGCAGGTCCTGGGTGGTCAACGCCGCGCGGAACGCCTGGAGTTGTTCGGGGTCGAGCTCCTGGTGCGGGTACGCGTCGCTCGCCGGGATCGGGCGCACCCGGTGTTCGACGATGGCGGGGAGCAGGCCGGGGTTCTTCGACTCGTGGGCGCGCAGGCTCGCCACGGCCTGCCGCTGCTTGCTGAAGATGACATTGCTCGGGATGAGTTCCAGAGCGCCGCGCGGCGGCAGCCGGTCCCACGACACGGGCTGATCGAAGCGGACGGTGACGCAACGGCCCGCCGCCCGGCCCACTTTGCCGCGGGTCTCCGACTCGCCCTGGACGCGCACAAACGCGCCGGACGGCGGCAACTCCGGCCCGAGGAGCTGGAATTCGTAGACGGACTGGGGAGCCCTGCCGCGCTGACCGCCGGTGGCCGTGAAGCTCTGGTACGGGAAGGGCGCGGCCTGCCGTGCCTCCCGGGTGGTGATCTCCTCCGTGGCGTCGATGAGCCGGTCCACCGAGTCGAGAAAGTCCGCGTGGGCACCGTCGGCCGCAGCGGTGTCCGGCTGATCGGGCCCCGCCTCGCCGAGACGCCGCCAGGCCTCTTCGAGGACCTGCCACTGGGCGTCCGAGCCCGTCGGCACGGCCTTCAGCTCGAACACCATATGCCAGGCCGGCGGACGCACCACGAGGCAGGATGTGGCGAGGCGGCCATGGTCGGCGAGGCGCAGCGGATCGATGTGCCTGACGAAGTAGCCGGTCCCTCGGTTCGTCGCTTCGAGACGCATCCGGTAGGTCCGCGTGTGCACCAGCAGGGACGGTTTGTACTTGCCGCGGGCCGGGCTGACGATCGTGGCGACGCCGGCTCCCATCTGGTTGAGGTCATGAACGATCCGGGAGACGTCCGCGGGCAGACCGGCGCTGGTCTCGGACTTGGCGCGAAGCTGCTCGTCGAGTCCGAGACCGGGGACGAGAACCAGCGGGGCGCGCAGGGCGACGGTGATGAGGGACAACGAAGGCGCTCCTCAGCGCTGGGGCGACGGGACGGATGCCAGGTCGTCCGCTGCGGCGCGCAGAGCGCGGCGGAGCGTACGCGCGTCGGGGCGGTCCCCCGGGTCCTCCCGCAGCGCGTGGGCGACCGCCTGGACGACACGGTCCGGTACGGAGGCCGAGCCGCGGTAGGCGGGCAGCCGGGGGTCGGGTGTGCGGCCGGTCAGCGCGCGGTGGAGCAGCGCGCCGAGCTGGTAGACGTCGGTGGCGGGCCCGGGACGGACACGGGAGCCGTGCCGCTGTTCGGGCGCCTGGTAGGGCCCGGCGTTCTCGCCCCGGCGGGGCGGCACGGTGGCCAGACCGAAGTCGCGCAGCACCATGCGGGGCCGGTCCATGACGATCGCCGTCGGCCGGAGCGCGCGGTGCGAGAAGCCGGCGGCGCTCAGCCGTTCGAGGATGTGGGCCACGTCGGCGAGCCCCCGCACGATCCGCCACAGGCGCTGCGGGTCGGTCGGCGCCGGCGCCTCCGGCAGCAGTTCGTGAACGGTCTCCAACGGGCTGCCGCGCCGTGGATCACCCGGCCAGGCCAGGGCCAGCGTGGCCGTCCTTCCGGCGCGCGTCAGCTGGACGACTCCGGGGCCACGGAGCCTGCGACACAGCTCGGCTTCCTGTTCGAGGGCTGCCAGCGGGTCGAACCGGCCGGGACCGGGAGGCGGCCCGGTCCGCTCGACCTGGCGCAGCCAGGCGTAGGCGCCACGGTCACCGCCGCCACCTCTGCCGGGCACCACGCGGGCCACCGCCTGACGCCGCACCACGTCGCCGTCACGCGACTCGTGTACGAGGTCACCCGGGCCCTCGTACAGCAGATACTCCTGTCCCGCGACCTCGACGACGGGCCTGCTGTCCCAGGCGGCCGGCTCGACGGAGCGGCCGGGCGCGGACACGACCACCACGGCGGGTGGCCGGGACGGCTCCTGGGCCAACGGCTGTCGCGGAAGCAGGTCGCGCAGCACCCGCACGGCGAAGGCGGCGGCGTGCCGAGCCGCCGTCTCCTGGGACCCGGCGGCGTCGCGTGCCGACTTGTCCGGGTCGGCGAAGTCGCTGATGCCGCGGATGCACAGAGCCCGCACCGCGGGGCTCATCCGGGTCGCCTGGACCGCGCCCTGGCTCTCCATGTCGACGGCCACCGCGTCGTTGTAGTGCAGGCGGATGCGCCGAGCCGTCTCGGAGTCGCGGAAGCCGACCAGTACGTCACCCGACGCGATCGGTGCGAAATGCACCCGGGGCGGTGTGGCGGGGACGTCCGGCCGGAGAAACGCCCAGGGCTTGTCGCGGCGCGCGAAGCGCACCACCTGGTCCACGCCGTGATCCGGCGACCAGGTGTCCGGGCGGGCGGCGAACCCGTCGACGCTCTCGCGTCCGCCGTGATAGCCGTGCACCTTGCTGGCGACGACGACGTCACCGAGGCGGACATCGTCCTTGAGCGAACCGGCGACACCGACGAAGAACACGGCCTCGGCGCCGAAGTGCCCGATCGCCGACTGGGTGACGAGGGCCGCGCGGGTGGTGGTGGGCCCCGTCTCCGCCACCGCCACCCGCCAGTCGAGCCCCGGTATTCGGCCGACCTCGAAAAGGGTGCCCTGCGGCAGGCGGACCGTGCGGACGTCCGCCAGGTGCCGGCGTACCGCCTCGTACTCCACCTGCAGAGCGGTGAGCACGACCACAGTGGGCTGCCGACTGTTCGATCCCTCCCGCCGACCGCTCGATCCCTCCAACGGAAACCCTCGCCTTCACAGGTCTGAGACCGGACCTCGTCACTCCCGGCCGCGGTCCCTCCTGGGCGGGTGACGCGGCAAGAGCGAGCACTCTAACCTGGCCCGGCGAAGCGTATTCGCGAGTCGGTCGGGCCCGGCTGACGCCCACGGCCGGAACCGTAAAGAACGAGCCACCCCGGCGGGCGCCCCCGCCGAGGTGGCCGGCCCCGCGTCACACCCGCGCGGCTCGCCGTCCGCCCCGCCGGCCGGCCGCGCGCTCCGTGGCCCAGTACCCGAGGGCCAGCAACGGGAGTGCCGCGCCCAGCAGCGTCAGGGACGTCCAGCCGCCCGAGTGGTAGACCAGTGAGCCGAGTTGGGAGCCGAGGGCGCCGCCGACGAAGAACGTGGCGATGAAGGCGCTGTTGAGGCGCGCCCGGGCGTCCGCGTCGAGTTGGTAGATGGTGTGCTGGCCGAGGATCAGCGTGGTCTGTACGGCCATGTCGAGCAGGATCGCCGCCAGGGCGATCAGGACGACACTGTGTCCGCCGAAGCCCGCCACCGCGAAGGCCAGCGCGGCGACGACGAAGGCGGCGCCGGTCATCGGGCGGACCAGCCCCCGGTCGGCCCACCGGCCCGCGAACGGCGCGACGGCCGCGCCCGCCGCCCCCACGAGCGCGAACACGCCCACGCCGACGGCGGAGTAGTGGAAGCGGGGCCCGGTCAGCACGAAGGAGACCGTCGTCCAGAACGCGCTGAACGCCCCGAACATCGCCGCCTGGTAGAGCCCCCGGCGCAGCAGAACCGGGTGGGTGCGCACCAGTTGGACCGTGGAGCGCAGAACGTGGTGGTACGGGATCGTCGTGGTCGGCGCGTGCTCGGGCAGGGCGACCCGCAGCGCCACGGCGAGCAGGGCCATCAGCACGGCGGAGCCGAGGAACACCACCCGCCAGCCGGCCACGTCCGAGACCAGGCTGCTCAGGGTGCGCGAGAGCAGGATGCCGGTGAGCAGACCGCTCATCACCCGGCCGACGACCCGCCCGCGGGCATGGTCGGGCGCGAGGCTCGCGGCGAACGGCACCAGGATCTGCGCGACGACCGAGGTCGCCCCGCTGACCAGCGAGGCGATCAGCAGCATGGGGAAGCTGGTCGCGAGCCCGGCGGCCACCAGCGCCAGCGTGGTGACCGTGAGCAGAACGGTGATCAGGTTCCGCTTCTCCAGCCGGTCGCCGAGCGGCACCAGGAAGAGCATGCCGAGGACGTAACCCACCTGCGTGAGCGTGATCAGCGCTCCGGCCGTCGAGGTGCCGACGTGGAAGACGTCGCTCAGGGCGGAGAGCAGGGGCTGGGCGTAGTAGAGGTTGGCGACCGTCATCCCGGAGGCGACGGCCAGCAGCGCGACCAGCCAGCCGGGCACACCGGAGGGGGCCTCGGCCGCAGGGGAGCGGCGGGCGGTCCGGACGTCGGACGATGCGGACATGGGCACCTTCTCGAAAGGCGGGGCCGGGGGACCCGGCCCGGGTGGGAACGCTGTGCGGTGACGGCATCCCCGTCGAAGCCGTCACAGGTGACAAGCGCCCGCCCGGCGCACGATCTTCCGCAGTGGCCGCGATGGTTCGGGATGTCAGTCATCTCGATCGGAGATGAGCAAAAGAGATCGGGACCTGAGATCGGACCTGCCGACCTGCGGACCTGTCGGCTTGCTGACCCGCTGACCCGCTGACCCGCTGACCTGCGGGCCTCCCGGCGTGCTGGTCAGTGGGCGGCGCGCACCGGGTGCCTGGACAGGACGGACACCCGGTTGAAGGCGTTGATGGTGATCGCCACCCAGATCACCGCCGAGATCTCGTCGTCCGACAGCACCTCCCGCGCGGCGGCGTAGGCGGTGTCCTGCGCGGCGGAGTTCGCGGGGTCGGTGGTCGCCTCGGCCAGGGCGAGCGCCGCCCGCTCCCGCCCGGTGAAGAGTTCGGTCTCGCGCCACGCGGCCAGCACGCCGAGCCGCCGGGCCGTGTCACCCGCCCGCAGCGCCGCCCGGGTGTGCACGTCGAGGCAGTAGGCACAGCCGTTGATCTGGGAGACACGCAGGTTGACCAGTTCCACCAGGACACGGTCCAGGCCCGCGTCGGCGGCGACGGTCCGGACCGCCTCGGCCGTCTCCACCAGCGCCTGATAGGCCTTCGGGCTCTGCTTGTCGACGAAGACCCGCCGGTCCGTCGCTCCGGCTGTCGTCTCGCTCACCCTCGACTCCTTCATGGACCGTGCCCCCGGCTCCACCGGCACGCAGGTGATCATTGTCCTACGGTCCTCGTACGAGGACGCGGCGGGCCCCAGCGCCAATTCTCCGGGCGCCGTCACCGGTTCACCGGACGCCCTCACCGATTCTCCGGGCCCCTCACCGGCTAACCGAACCCCCTCACCGGCTAACCGAACCCCCTCACCGGACGCCCTCACCAGCTCTCCGGGCCACCCCCCCCCGACGGTCTACTCCTCCGGGATCTTCTGCTCGAACCAGACGACCTTGCCGCTGCTCAGCCGCGTCGCGCCCCAGCGCAGGGCGAGATGGTCCACCAGGAACAGCCCGCGACCGCACTCCTCGCCCGGGTCCGCCGCCCGCATCCGGGGCACCAGCGGCGAGTCGTCGGTCACCTCGCAGCGCAGCACCTCGGTGCGCAGCAGCCGCAGCGAGATGGGCCGCGAGGCGAAGCGCACGGCGTTCGTCACCACCTCGCTGACCATCAGCTCCGTCGGATCGAGCAGGCCCTCCAGGCCCCAGCGGCGCAGCGCCCTGCGGACCAGCCGGCGTGCCTGGCCCGCCGTCATCGGATGGGGGGCCAGATACCAGTACGCGACGCTGTCCGGCGGGAAGCCTTCGAACCGCGCGGTGAGCAGGGCGATGTCGTCGTCCCGGGCGCCCGGGACGAGCGTGCCGAGGACGTGGTCGCACAGCTCTTCGAGCGAGGCGGGCCCCGGCGCTGTCGCCTGGAGGCGGCCCCGCAGCTCCTCGACGCCGCTGCCGACGTCGGTGGTACGCGACTCCACCAGCCCGTCGGTGTACAGCACCAGCGTCGACCCGGTGGGCGCGGCCATCTCGACCGACTCGAAGACGACGCCGCCGACGCCGATCGGGGCCCCGGGCGGCACGTCCAGCACCTCGGCGCGGCCGTCCTCGTGCAGCAGAACGGCGGGCGGGTGACCGGCGTTGGCCATCAGCAGGCGGTGCGATATGGGGTCGTAGATCGCGTACAGGCAGGTCGCCATGTGGTTGCTGCCGAGCCGCTGGGCCTGCTCGTCGAGATGGTGCAGCACCTCGTGGGGCGGCAGGTCGAGACCGGCGAGGGTCTGCACGATGGTGCGGAGCTGGCCCATGATCGCGGCGGAGGTCATGGAGTGCCCCATCACGTCCCCGACGACGAGCGCGACCCGGTTGCCCGGGAGCGGGATCGCGTCGTACCAGTCGCCGCCGACCTGGGCGGTCTTCGAGGCGGGCAGATAACGGCTGGCCAGCCGTACACCGGTGGGTTCGGGCAGCGACGAGGGGAGCATGGTGTGCTGGAGCGTGTCCGCCACGGCGGCCTCGTGGCCGTACATCACCGCTTTCTGCACCCCGAGCGCGGTGTGGGTGGCGAGCTGCGAGGCGACGAGCAGATCGTCCCCGGTGAACGCCTGACGGTCCGCGCCCCGGAGCAGGACGACCGTCCCCATCACGTGGTGGCTGCCGTGCAGCGGGGCGATGATCAGCCGGTGCCCCGGCGGGAGCACGTTCGGCGTGCCCTCGGCGGCGGCGAGGAGTTCGGCGACGGCGGGCGCGTTTTCCGGGCTGTCGCCGAAGGCGGGACGCCCGTCCAGCAGCAGTTCCGCGAGGCGCCCGTCACCGGCCGGCTCCACCCGCTCGGCGATCTCCGGGAACCCGGATGGCCGGGGTCCGTCGGCGGGGAGCGCCGCCGGAGCCGGCCGGGTGTGCGGCGCCCGCGGGGTCTCGCCGCCGTGCAGGCGCAGTACGACGGGGGCCGGGGGCCGGTCCGCGCCCACCGGCAGCGGGTCGTCGAGGTGGATGAAGACGGCGTCGGCGAACGCCGGGACCGCCGCGCTGCGCAGCTCCCGGAGCGTCGCGTCCAGGTCCATCCCACGGGCGATCCGCCGGGTCGCCACGTCGAGATACCGCAGACGGTCGGTCTGCGGAGCAGGGGTGCCGTCAAGGGACGTGCTCTCAAGAGAGGTGCCCTCAGAAGGAGCGCCCTCAAGAGGCGTGCCCTCACGAAGGCCGTGCGGCGCAGGGGTGCCTTCAAGAGGGGCCGGAGGGATGGCCCCGATGGGTGCGAGAGGAGTGCCCTCGCCAGGGATGAGAGGGGCGCCCTCGAAGGGGGCCGGGGGAGTGCCCTCAAGGGGAGTGTGGTGCTCGGTCACGCGTTCTGTCCCGTCCGATGGGTGGCGCGGTCCGCGGCTCGGACCGTGCCTCCTCAGTCGCTCCGCCGACAGCAGAGGAACACCTGCTCCTCCGGCGGGACGTCGGCCACCGAGGGGGCGTAGGTGTACGAGGTCTCCTCCACGATCTCGAAACCCGCCGCCTCGACGACGGTGTGCAGGTCCTCCCGCAGATAGCCGGACACCCGGATCGTGTTCCCCAGGAACGGGATCGCGAAGTTGTCCACGTCGGCCTCGACCATCGACAGGACGAACAGCCCGCCGGGGACGAGCAGATGCCGGATCGTGCGCAGCGCGAGCGGGATCTCGGCGCGGGGCAGCATCAGCAGGGAGAAGAAGGCGGCCACCCCGTCGAAGCGGCCGAGGTCACGGGGGCCGCCCGGCCGCAGATCAGCGATGTCGGCCTGGTGGAACGTGCCCTCGGGAACGTACTGGCCGGCGAGCCTGACCATGCCGGGGGAGAGGTCGACGCCCACCACGTCGAGGCCCGCGTCCGCCAGCTGGCGCGCCGTCGGCACGCCCGTGCCGCAGCCCAGGTCCAGCACCCGCGACCCCGGGGCGAGCGACTCGACCAGCCAGGTGCCGGCCGCGACCTGGCCCTCCTTGTGCGGGAAGGCCTCGTCGTAACGGTCGCCGATGGCGTCGAACGCGTTGGCCTGACCGGTGCGATCCAGCCGCAAGCTCTCGTAATCAGTCCCGTGATTGCTGTTGATCACGAAAGTACCTTCCAAGGGGTCGATCGAGTGATTCCACAATCCGGCCGAAAGCGGCCGTGACGAGATCTCCGAGCCGAATCAGTCGCTCAGGAGACGTCAATTCGAAACGATAGTCGTTCATTGTTCGGTCAGGTGCCAGAGTGGCTGAAGTTGACTACTGGTCAATGAAGTTGAGCCCCGGGCGTACGGTGACCCGGGTACCGGAATCCCCTCGCGTGCCGTATTCCGCCCCCTCCGGCCCCGTGCCCCCGAGAGAAGTCTCCACGTCACCCGGAGAAGTCCCCGACGTCCTCCGGAGAACGGACCTCTCGTCGCGGGACGCGAGCGGAACGGATATTCGTGGAAAGATCGTGGGCAGTCCCGTAACCGGAGGTTGTCGTGGCCGTGCACCGTGTCGGACTGGTCGTCCACCAGGGGCGGACGGCGGCCCGCGACGCCGCCCGCGCCGTCCACGACTGGTGCGCGGCGCACGGCATCCGGTGCACCGAGATCGACGTGTGGGCCGAGGACCACCGGCGCCGCGGCGGCCGGGCGGAGGCGGAGGCGGCCGGGAACCCGGACCTCGTGGTCACGCTCGGCGGCGACGGCACCTTCCTGCGCGGCGCCCGGATCGCCGTCAGGAGCGATGCCGGGGTGCTCGGCGTCGACCTCGGCAAGGTCGGTTTCCTCACCGAGGTGTCCGCGGCCGACGTCACGAAGGCGCTCGACTCCGTGCACGGCGGCCACGCGGTGATCGAGGAGCGCATGACCCTGACCATGCGCGCGTCCCGGGCCCTGGAGGTCCCCGAGGACATGGAGGCGCTGCTCCACTACAGCCGGGGCCGGGCACTGCCACCGCCGCGGGTCCGCCCCGACACGACCGAGGGGAACGGCTGGGGCGTCGCCCTCGACGTCACGGCCCTGAACGACGTCGTCCTGGAGAAGCTGGCCCGGGACCGCCAGGTCAGCGTCGGTGTCTACCTGGCCGGACGGCGCCTCGCCAGCTATTCGGCGGACGCCTTCGCCGTGGCCACGCCCACCGGCTCGACGGCGTACAGCTTCGCCGCCGGCGGTCCGGTGCTCTCCCCGCACATGGACGCGGTCGTCTTCACACCGATCGCCCCGCACATGACCTTCAACCGCAGCGTGGTGGCCGCGCCGGACGAACCGGTCGCCCTGCGCGTGCTGCCCCACTCGGGCCAGGCCGCCGTCAGCATCGACGGCCAACTGCGCGGGGTGGTCGACCCCGGCGACTGGATCGGGGTCTTCCGCGCCCCGCAGCGGGTCCGTCTCATCCGGCTGCGGCCGACCGACTTCTACGGCCGGCTGCGGGACCGGTTCCGGCTCACCGACGCACCGGCCACCGCGGCAGACGGGGAACCCGCGCCCTTCTTCCGCCCCGACGCGCCCGTTCCCCCGGACCTCGCCCACCTGCGCCTGCCACCTCCGTCGACCGCTCGCTGAAGCGTGGTGGCGTGATGGCGGCGGTGGCGTGGTGGCGGTGATGGCGAGGTTTCCGCGCGGGACTGTCGATCCGGCCGCGTCCCGTTCGACGCCAGGGGTGAGAGCGGAGAACGACGAACCCGAGGAGCACGGTCATGGCGAAGCTGCGCGTACACAACATCACCATCACGCTGGACGGGTACGCGGCCGGGCCCAACCAGAGTCTGGAACATCCGCTGGGTGAGGGCTTCGGCGAGGAGATGCACGCGTGGATGTTCGCCGCGATGCGCGACCTGGCCGACGGCAAGGGCGGTGTCGACGTCGAGTACGTGGCGCGCAGCGAGGAGAACATCGGCGCGACCATCATGGGCCGCAACATGTTCGGACCGCGGCGCGGACCCTGGGAGGACGAGTCCTGGACCGGCTGGTGGGGGGCCAACCCTCCCTACCACAACGACGTGTTCGTCCACACGCACCACCTGCGGCCCTCCGTCGCGATGGAGGGCGGGACGACCTTCAACTTCACCGACGAGCCGGTCGAGACGGTGCTCGCCCGTGCCGTCGAGGCGGCGGCGGGCAAGGACGTCCGGCTCGCCGGCGGTGCGGCAACCGTCCGGCAGTACCTGCGGGCCGGGCTGATCGACGAGATGCACTTCGCCGTGGCGCCGAGGCTGCTGGGCCGGGGTGAGCGCCTGCTCGACGACCTCGGCGACGGGATCGACGGCTACCGGGTCGCCGAACTCGTCAGCTCGCCGGCCGTCACGCACGCGGTGCTCCTCCGCCGCTGAGCGGTCCGTTACGCCCCCGGTGCCGGCCCGCCGCTGAGCCGTGCGCCGCGTACCGGGGGCGTCCCGCGCCGAGCCGTGCGCCGCGTACCGGGGGGCTCGTCCCGGGCTGACCCGTCCGCCAGGTACGGGCGGGGCCCGCTCCGCACAGAGCCGTCGGCCACGCACGGGGTGCTCGTCCGGCGCTCAGCTCCGGCGTCGACTCTCCGGCGTCGACCGGCTCCGTCCCGCGAGCCAGTCGTACGCCGCGCGGGCCGTGAACTCGCTCTGGCCGCCCGGAAGAGGAGATCGGCTTTCGCGGAGGCGGGGTCGTCGGCCTGTGCGCGGAGGCAGGGGACGGCGACGCAGCGCACGCCGGCCGCGGCGGCGCCCCGGTCCTCCGCGACCCCGCCCCCGTCCTCCGCGACCAGCCGCGCGCGCCGGAACCCTCGGACCGCCACCGTGAGCGCGGTCAGCCCCCCAGCCCCGGTGAGACTCAGCCCTTCGCGGACCGCCCGATCGACTCCACCAACGGCAGCAGCCGGTGGGGCACGCGCTCGCGCAGGGCCACCTCCGTACGGGTGCGGACCACCCCAGGGAGGCTGATCAGTGCCTGGATCACATCCTCCAGATGGGCGTTGTCACGGGCGGCGACTCGGGTGATCAGATCGCCGCCACCGGTGATCGAGAACGCCTCGATGATCTCGGGTACGGCGGCGAGCGCGTCGCCCACGTCGTCGAGATGGCCCTGTGTGACCTCGATGTGCACGAACGCCAGCACCGGATGGCCGAGGGCGGCCGGGGAGAGCGAGGGGCCGGTCCCGGTGATCACCCCGTCCCGCTCCAGCCGGTCCAGGCGGGCCTGGAGCGTGCCGCGCGCGACGCCGAGGATACGGGCGTACTCCCGCACGCTGGTGCGCGGCTGCTCCAGCAGCAGACGCAGGATGCGGGTGTCCAGCTCGTCCACGGCCATGGTCCGTTGGCCTCCCTGTGGCCGACAATGATCGGCGGCAACTGTACCAATGGTCCAGTCGATCGCGCGCCTGTTGAGCCACTAGCCGCCTCCTGTTTACCGTGTCCCCATCCATGGCGCCGCGCAGCGCCGGACGGCAAGGTCGCCGTACCGGATCCGCGGCGCCTTTCCTATGCGCCGACGCGCATACCGGACCGGGACCGAAGAGCGAAGTGGGGGCGGGCAGCCGACGGTGAAGAAGATGTTCATGGCTCCGGATCCGGGACTGTTCCGGCTGCGGGTCTCGCTCCGCGCGGTGCTCGGGATCGGCCTCGCGGTGACCCTGTGCGAACTGGCCGGGCTCTCCCTACCCGCGTCCATCACCGGCGGACTCGCGGCGCTGCTCGCCCTGTTCACGGTCGGCGACCCGACGGTCCGCGGCCAGGCCGGCACGACCGCTCTGCTGCCGGTCGTCGGCTTCCCGGTGCTCGCGCTCGCCACCACCCTGCACGGGACGCCGACGCTGCGCGACGCGAGCTGGCTCGCGGTCGTCTTCGCCGGGGTGCACGCCCGCCGCTGGGGACCGCGCGGACACGCGCTCGGCATCTTCGCGTTCATGATGTTCTTCGCCACCCAGTTCCTGCACGCCGTGCCCGGCCAGCTCCCGCAGCTCTACGCCGCCGTCGCCCTGTCGCTCGCCGCGTGCTCGGCGGTGCGCTTCGGCGTCTGGTGCGTCGAGCGGCGTACACCGCCGCCCGCCGCGCCCGTACCGCTCGACGGCCGCGGCCTGGCCCGCCCCGCCACCCGCCAGGCCTTCCAGGCGACCGCCGCCTGCGCCTTCGCGCTGGTCGCGGGCCAGGTGCTGTCGCACGACCGCTGGTACTGGGCCGTCGGCACCGCGTGGTGGATCTTCGTGAACACGGCCTCGCGCGGCGAGACGCTGGTCCGCGGCTTTCGCCGGGTCGTCGGCACGGTCGCCGGGATCCTGGCCGGGCTCGTGATCGCCGTCCCGCTGCACGGCGCGCCCGCGCCCACCGCCGCGCTCGTCGCCGTCTGCGTCTTCGGGATCTTCTACACGGCGGCGCCCTCCTACAGCTGGATGATGTTCTTCGTCACCGTCATGGCGGGGCTGCTGTACGGCCTGCTCGGTGTGCTGCATCCGGGGCTGCTCGGGCTCCGGTTCGCCGAGACCGCCGTCGGCGCGCTCGGCGCGGCTCTCGCCGTCGCGTTCGTCCTGCCCATCACGACGCACGCCGTGACCGACCGCTGGGTGGAGCGGGCGCTGCACGCCGTGCACGCCTGCACGGCCGCGGCGGCCCGCCGGCTCGCGGGCGACGAGCAGGCCGACCCCGCTCCGCGCGCGGGGGAGCTCGAAGCACTTCTGGGGCGCGTACGACTGTCCCTCGCGCCCCTTGTTCATCCGCTCAACCCGGTGCGGGAGCGCAAGGCGCGGGCCCGGGCGGTCCTCGCCCTGCTGGACGACTGCGCCCGCGAGGTACGCGGTCTCGCCGCCGTCGCCGCCGACCCGGACGCGTCCCACGACGCCCGTCTCACCGCGGCCTGCCGACGGGTCGAGACGGCGATGGAATCCCTGGTCGGCGCGGTTCCGGGCAGCGTGCTGGACGCGCGGCACACCGCGCCGGGACACCATCCGGGAGCCGAACAGGCGCTCGCCCATCTGCACGGCCTGGAGCGCGCGCTCGTCGAACTGGCGACCCCGTTGCGCGGCTCCCGGCTCGCCGGCGCCTGATACCACGGCGCCCGGCGCCTCCTCGCGTTCTGTCCCGTTTCGGTGGACACCGATGCCCGAATGGTGCAGATTTACCGGCCACGTACCGGCCGCGTACCGGCCATGTACAGGGTGGATCAGCACACCCGCCGGGTAACTCCGCGGCTATCGGACGGCACGGACATCGCGGGCCGTGCGGGGGAGCGGACCCGCGGGCGGACCTCTTGGGGGCGGCACCATGCGCGACTTCCCGCGCGGGACCAGACACGAAGAGCGCGGCACGGACGGCCAGAGCGGCGCGAGCGGGCCGGTCACCAAAGGCCCGGGCATCAAGAGCCCGGGCGCCCGGGGTACGGACGCTCAGGGCCCGGGCGTCGCCAGTACGGGCGCCACCGGTACGAGGGACGCGCGCGATACCCCGGACGACGTGCCGTTCCTCGTACGGGACGGAGAACGCCCCGGCGGCTGGCTGGACCGGATGCGCCGCGCCGACGAGCCGGGTGGGCCCGCCGCACCCGCCGCACCCGCCGCACCCGCCGCACCCGCGGTACCCGGCGACGGGCCGCGTCCGGAGGGTGCCACGGTGGCCGTCGTCCCCCTCGGCGCCCGCCGCCCCGCAGGGACCGGCCCCTCCCGCAGTCTGCACGCGCAGCTCGACGCCATGGCCCGGCTGCTGTCGGGCCCCGGCCCCGGCCCCGGCCTCGGCACCGCACCGCCCCCGCTCCCGGGCCTCCCGGGTCTCCGGGGCCGCCTGATCGCCGGCGGGCCCCCGAACGCGGCCCGGGGCTGCCCCGTGACCGAGAGCGGCCGAACCGTCCCGCCCGCCCGCAGCGGCACCCGCAGCGTCGATGAGGCACCGGCAACGCCAGCGGTAGCGGCACCGGCGCACGCAGCGTCCCCGGTCCAAGCGGCGGCACCGGCACCGGTACAGACACCCGCGCCCCCAGCCCCCGCTCCCCTCGAACACCACCCGGACTCCCGCTCGGACGACCTCCTTCGTTCGGACGACCTCCTTCGCGCCGCCGAGGAGTTCCTCGTCCTGCACCACACCGAGGAACGCCTCGGCGATCCGGCCCGGCGTCTCGCCGACGTCCGCGCGGAGATCGCGGACACCGGGACCTACCGGCACACCACGGCCGAACTGGTCTTCGGCGCGCGCGTCGCCTGGCGCAACGCCAACCGCTGCATCGGCCGGCTCTACTGGAACTCGCTGACCGTCCGCGACCGCAGGGACGTACGGGATGCCCAGGGGGTCGCCGAGGAGTCCGCGCAGCACCTGAGGGAAGCCACCCGAGGCGGCCGTATCCGGGCGCTCATCACCGTCTTCGCGCCCGACGCGCCGAACCGGCCCGCGCCCAGGATCTGGAACGAACAGCTCGTCCGGTACGCCGGATACCCGCGCCCCGACGGCGGGGTGACCGGCGACCCGCGCAACACCGGCCTCACCGCCGCCGCCCGCCGGCTCGGCTGGCCCGGCGGCCCCGGGACGCCTTTCGACGTCCTGCCGTTGCTGGTCCAGGAAGCGGGCGCGCCCCCGCGCTGGTTCGAGCTGCCCGAGGACGCCGTCCTGGAAGTCGAACTGACCCACCCCGAGCACACCTGGTGGCGTTCGCTCGGCCTGCGCTGGCACGCGGTGCCCGCCCTCTCCAACATGTGCCTGGAGATAGGCGGCGTCTGTTACCCCACCGCGCCCTTCAACGGCTGGTACATGGGAACCGAGATCGGCGCCCGCAACCTCGCCGACACCGACCGCTACGACCTGCTGCCGACGGTCGCCGAACGCCTCGGCCTGGACACCAGCACCGACCGCTCGCTGTGGAAGGACCGCGCCCTGGTCGAGCTGAACCGTTCCGTCCTGCACTCCTTCGACCGGGCCGGCGTCACCGTCACCGACCACCACACGGAATCCCGGCGCTTCCTCACCCACCTGGGCCGCGAGGAGCGCAAGGGCCGTCGGGTGGGCGCCGACTGGTCGTGGATCGTGCCGCCTATCTCCGGCAGCGCCACACCGGTCTTCCACCGCACGTACGAGACCGTGGAGCGGAACCCCGCCTACGTCCATCACCCGGACGCCCTCGAACGAGCCCGGGGCGCGGGCGACTTCTGAGCCGGCCACGGCCATGGCCTGGGCCCCGAGCCCCGAGCCCCGAATCCCGAGCCCCGAAACCCGATCCGGGACGCCCACCCGGGTCCGGGCCCGGGGCCGGGTCCGGGGCCGGGTCCGGGGACGAAGCGCAGGCCGCCCGTACGCCGGACCCCGGCGAGCGCCCGTACGCCCGCCCTGGTCTAGACCGCAGGACCCCGGCTGCTACCGTCGCCCCCGAGCAGACGGGACCGAGAGGGGACAGCGGTGGCAGACGGCGGCAGGCGGCAACAGAGGGCCTACATCGGCTCGTTCACGGCGGCGGGCGGCCTCGGCGTCCTGACCGCGGCGGTGGACCCGGACGACGGCGCGCTGACCGTGCTGAGCGCGGTCGACGCCGTACCCGACCCCTCGTACCTCGCCGTGTCTCCCACCGGGGACTTCCTGTACGCGGTCAGCGAGACGGCCGAGGGCGCGGTGGCCGCCTTCCGTGTGCACGCCGACAAGCCGGAACCGGCCGGTCCGCCGACGCGCGTCGGCGGCAGCGGCCCCACGCACCTCAGCCTCCTCGACGGACACGTGCTGACCGCCAACTACAACTCCGGCAGCGTCTCCGCCGTACCCCTGCGTCCCGACGGCGCTCTCGCCGAGGCCGCCTCCGGCGTGCTCCAGCACACCGGCTCGGGACCGTACACACCGCGCCAGCAGGGCCCGCACGCCCACCAGGTGCAGCCCGACCCCACCGGCCGCTGGGCCGTCAGCGTCGACCTCGGCACGGACTCCGTCCGGGTGTGCGCCCTCGACGGCGGGACGCTCACCGTGCACCGCGAGATCGCCCTGCGCCCCGGCTCGGGCCCGCGCCACCTGGCCTTCCACCCGGACGGCGAACACGCCTACGTCCTCAACGAACTCGCCCCGACCGTCACCGTCTGCCGCTGGGACTCCGCCGAGGGCGTGCTGCGCCCGCTCGGCGAGACACCGGTGCTCCCCGACGTCCCGGACGGCGACGCGTTCCCGTCGGGCATCGCCGTCTCGCCCGACGGTCGCTTCGTGTGGACCGCCACACGCGGCCAGGACGTCGTTTCCGTCCTCGCGCCGGACGCGGCGGGCGAGGGCCTCAGGCTGGTCGCCACGGTCCCGTGCGGCGGCGTCTGGCCCCGCGATCTGAGCCTCGACCCCTCCGGCCGGTTCCTGTACGCCGCGAACGAGCGCTCCGGCGACGTGACCTGGTTCGTCGTCGACCCGGACACGGGCGTCCCGCGCCGCGGCGGCTCCGTCGAGGCGCCCGCCGCGTCCTGCGTGGTCTTCGGCTGAACACGACGGACGCCGCAGCGCCTCCCGTACGCGGGAAGGGCCCGCTCCTGTCACAGGAGCGGGCCCTTCGCCGTGCGGGTGGTGCCGGTCGTACGGGTGGTGCCGGTCGTGCGGGTGGTGCCGGTCGTACGGGTCGTGCGAGAGGTACGGGCGAGGGCGAGGTCAGCGGACCGGCGCGCCCTGCGTCTGCGGCGACGCGATGCCCAGCGCGGCGGTGTACTGGGCCAGCGCGAGCTTGCCGATCGCCGGGTACGGGCCCAGGGCCTCGGCGGCGTGGCAGCCGGCCTCCTTGGCGGCAGCTTCGAGCAGACCGGCGTCCAGCTCCGGACCGATCAGATACGGGGCCAGCGCGAGCTGCTGCGAACCCGAGTTGCGCAGCTCCTCGGCGGTGGCCGCGATCGAGCCCTCCTCGTCGAGCGCCGCCGCCATCACGGGCACCGCGAGACGCGCGGCGAGCAGCATGCCGGTGATCCCGGCGGCCTGCACGGCCTCCTCGCCGCCCACCGCGGCGAGCACGATGCCGTCCGCGGCGGTCGCCACGGTGAACAGGCGGGCGCGGTCGGCGCGGGCGAGGCCGGCCTCCGAGAGCCGCACGTGCAGCGCCTCGGCGAGCAGCGGGTGCGGGCCGAGGACGTCGGTCAGCTCGGCCGCGACACGGCTCTCCATGACCGCCTGGCGGACCCGGCGCAGCAGCGCGTTGTCCGGACCGGCGAGCAGCGGAACCACGATGGCTACCGGCCCGTCGGGCTCGGCCACGTCGGACCCGGCGGCACGGGCCTGCTCGAAGCGCGCGGTGCGCTCCTCGGAGGCGTGGCTCAGCACGGACTGCAGCGTGGGGAACTCGTCGTCCCCGTCCAGGTACCCGATCCGGGCGTCGAGGCCGGGCAGCTCGGAGCGCGCGATGCTCACGACCTCCTCGGCGAGGCTGCGCGTGGCGGCGCTGGGGGTGCCCGGCACCGCGAGGACGAGCGCGGGCGCGCCCTCGGGAGCCGCCAGGGGTTCCGGACGGCGGTGCCGCCCGGGCTGGCGGGGTCGCGGCATTCGTACTGGCAGGCCGGACGCGGGCCCAGTGGGGGAGCTCATGGCGCCGCATGTTACTGGCTTCCTGGGCTCCCCTGTTCGGGGAGGGTGCAGGTGAGCGGTATCCGTCCGCTTTTGTCTGATGGGTTACGTACCGGTCGGAACTGATCGGTAGTTGTGTGGTTGCCGGTCCTAGGGTGAATTCAGAGCATCGATTTCCGGATAGGGCTTTTCAGCCACCACGGACAACATCCGTTCGTTCCGGGGGAGTGCGAGCCGGCCGTCCGCCAGGTCGACGGCGATCCGCAGGGCGCCGGCGAGCGGGTCGCCCCCGGCGGGCACCAGCCGTGCGTGCGGCAGCCGCGTGGCCAACTCCTCGCGCAGCGGCGCGAGAAGAGGTTCGCCCATCTTGAACACCCCTCCGGTGAGCGCGAGTCGGGGAGCGCCATCGGGCGGGCAGACGGCTGCCGCCGACTCGGCCATGTGCCGGGCGGCGGTCCGCAGGATGTCCGCCGCCACCGGGTCGGTCCCGGCGCGGCCGGCGACCCGCGGGGCGAAGGAGGCGAGCACGGCGGCCCGGTCGGTACGCGGGTAGAGGCGGCCCGGCAGTTCCGGCATCGGCCCGAACACGTCCTCCGCGTCGGCCAGCAGCACGGCCGAACCGCCCTGCCGTCCGTCGAAGGCCCGCAGCGCCGCCTCCAGCCCCGCGCGCCCGATCCACGCGCCGCCTCCGCAGTCACCGAGCAGATGCCCCCACCCGTCGGCCCTGCGCCACGAGACGAGGTCGGTGCCGATCGCGATCATGCCGGTGCCCGCGGCGATCACCGCACCGGCCCGCGGGCCGAGCGCTCCGGTGTACGCCGTCACCGCGTCGGCCACCAACGCGAGCCGCCGCACGCCGAGTTCATGTTCCAGCGCGGCGGGCAGCTCGTCCCGCAGTTCGTCACCGAGCGTGGCGAGGCCCGCCGCGCCGACGGCCACGGCCCCGAGTCGTACGGCACCGGCCGCGTCCATCAACCGGCGTGCCATCGGCAGTAGTTGCTCCAGCAGGTGACCGGCCGAGATTCCCCGGGGCCCGGTACGGACCGGTTCCCGGGAGACCGCGATGTCACCGAGCGCGGTCGGCGGTGTGGCTGCCGTGTCCCCGTCGGAGGCGGCCTCACTGTGACGCCCGTGCCCGTGCCCGTGCCCGTGCGCGGCGAGGACCGCGCGCAGTCCGGAGCCACCCGAGTCCACCGCCAGCACCACGGACGGGCCCGCCTCGGCCGTCCGCGTACCGCCCGCGCCCCCGGACGTCACGCCGACCTCCGGTCCACCGGCCGCGCGGTGGTCCTCTCCCGGCCGCCCCGTTCGGCGTGGGGAAGCGGCGGAGGCACCGGAGGCGTCGGAGGCAGGTGACGGCGACGAGATCGGCGGGGTGGATGGATCACTGGCTCGAAGTGTTCCTCTTGGTTCCGGAGGACAGGCCGCGGACCGGCCGGGGACCGGCCGCGAGATCTGCCCGACACTCTGGCAGATGACGGGGCGGAAGAGTAGCGCCGCCGTTCGTGGGACGCCTCGACCGGAGTACGAGCCCTCCCTTTACGCCAGTAGAGTGGTCGCCCGTGGCACCACGACCTCTCCATGAACTAGTCGAGCCGGGCTGGGCGAAGGCCCTGGAACCGGTGGCCGAACGGGTCGCCTCCATGGGCACCTTCCTGCGGACCGAACTCGCGGCCGGCCGAACCTACCTGCCCGACGGGCCGAACGTCCTGCGTGCCTTCCAGCAGCCCTTCGACGATGTGCGCGTCCTCATCGTGGGCCAGGACCCCTATCCCACCCCCGGGATGGCGATCGGCCTGAGCTTCGCCGTGGCCCCCGAGGTGCGCCGACTGCCCGGCAGCCTGATCAACATCTTCCAGGAGCTGCGGAGCGACCTCGGTCTGCCCGCTCCGTCCAACGGCGACCTCACCCCGTGGACGCGGCAGGGCGTACTGCTGCTGAACAGGGCGCTGACGACGAGGCCGAACAGCCCCGGCTCGCACCGGGACAAGGGCTGGGAAGAGGTCACCGAGCAGGCGATCCGCGCACTCGCCGGACGCGGCACGCCCCTGGTCTCCATCCTGTGGGGCCGCGACGCCCGCAACCTGCGCCCCCATCTCGACCGCTATCCGGTGGTCGAGTCCGCACATCCCTCACCCCGCTCCGCCGACCGAGGCTTCTTCGGCTCCCGCCCCTTCAGCCGGGCCAACGACTTCCTCGCCCGCCAGGGCGCCGCCCCGGTGGACTGGCGCCTCCCGTAGGGATTCCCCGGCGTTTCCCCTCGGCGCTCTCCCCGGCCAGGGCGGAGTTGCGGAGATCCGCTGTCCGGTGATCGTGGAGCACCGCTCACGGTTGGCGTGATCTCGTCGGCCGACTGTGCGGCGGGCGGTGCCCGTTGACGCCACACGTTCGGGCAACCGGCCGTGCGGCGCCCGCCGGGGCCGCCCCACGCGTTACTGGCAATGGACATGCGCCGCCTCGGGCCAATCCCGACGGGGAGTCACCCGAGGCGGCGCGGCCTGGCAGAACGCCGCCTGGCAAACCAAAGCGACGAAGTCCCGAAACACGGCGGGCACTTGAGAATGCCCGCCGGTGATCCTCGACCTCTGCCATCACCCGCCGACCAGCATCCCGAGGGAACAAAATGCACGAAGCGAAGATTTTGACGGTCCGGATCGCGGCTGCGTTGATCATCTACATAACAGCCACGATGATCTACACCACCCGGCGGTCGGATCTGACCAAACCCGCCTTCGTCAAGGTGGCCCTGCTGCACGCCATCGGGATCGCCCTGCTCGCCTTCTATTCATTCGCTTAGGAAGTCGCGGCGCGAGGTCCAAAGTCGCGTCCCGGTGTCGCCGCGCTCAGCACATGCGCCGGGCAGGCAAGGGGACGTACGAGGCCGAAGGCCCGCACGGAGAACGCCACACCGGTGACGACTGACGCGCGGCCTCAACTCCCCAGCACCGCACGGCAGTCCCGCAGCAGGTTCTCGTCCTCCAGGACGTCGTGGCTGCCGTGGCCGCCGGAGCGGGCCCGGTGACGCCGGGGGCAGGCCAGTTCCGTGGCGACCAGGTCGTGGACGGGGGCACCGGCGTCACCCATGCGCAGGAGACAGGCGCCGATGGTGCCCCGGGTGTACGGGTTCTGGACCCAGGCCGGGCCGAACACCGGCAGGACGGTCTCCGGATCGGCGGTGATGTCCCACAGGGCGCCGGCCGCCGCCGTCCGTATCCACACGTCGCCGGAGTCCGTCAGGCCCCGCAGCCCAGAGAGCGCGGGCGCCGCCGCCGGGCCCATACGGCCGAGGGCGTCGGCGGCCACCCGGCAGCTCGAGCCTTCCCCGGTCGCCAGCGCTCGCAGCAGCGGCGGTAGGACGGTCTCCGTGTCGCCCTCGACGGACCACAGCGCGGCAGCCGCCACCGCCGAACTCGCGCCGCCCAGCAGCTCCCGCAGCGCGGGTACCGCCTCGCGGGCGGCAGGCCCGAACGCGCCGAGCGCCCCGGCCAGCGCCTCCACCAGGGAGTCCCGCAGCCGCAGGTCGCGCGGCGCGCCGAGCAGCAGCCGCAGCACCTCCGGGACGGCGGCGGAGTACCGCAGGCCCGCGAGGGCGGACAGCATGGGAGCGGCCCGGCCGAACGTGTCGGCGTCATCGAGCGGAACCTCGGCGAGCCGCTCCCGCAGCAGCGGCGCCAGCGGCGCGGCGGCGGGCCCGAGGTGGCGGACGGCGTAGCCCGTCTCGGGTGGAACGACCGGCTGCCGCAGGACCTCGGCGAGCGCCGGCACCGCCCGTTCGTCCCCCGCCCTGGTCAGTGCCCTGAGCGGGCCGCCCAGCGTGGTCGCGCCGCGCCCCCGGGAGTCCGGGTCCGAGGCGACGAGGGCGGCGAGCCGGTCGGCCGCCGGTGTCGCCAGGGTGAAGAGGAACTCCAGGACCGACACGGCGGCCTGCCGCAACCGCTCCTCGTCCGAGGCCAGTTGCTCACCGATCAGCGCGACCGGCTCCGCGTAGGCGCCCCGCCACTCGCGGAACAGCCCCGCCGACATCCACACCGCGTTGCACCGGTCGGCCGTGTCCGTGCTGCTCAACTGCCCTCTCAGCAGGGCGATCCGGTCGGTGGTGCGGGCACCCAGCGCCGAGTGCAGCGTCCGCAGGAGCTGGGCGCCCTCCTCGTCCGCCGGGCGGATGCGGCGCAGCCGGCCGATCAGGGTGTCCGTGGACGTCCGGGCGGGCTCGCGCGACGACCGGGACCGCCGCGACCTGGCGTGGAGCAGCTCGACGACCGTGGCGACGAGGTCGGCGGGCGGCCGGTCCGGGGCGCACAGGGCCATCTGCCCGAGCGCGGCGAGCCGCAGCCCCGGTTCGTGCGGCGCCGCGCACAGCGACCCGAGGACGCCGACCGCCGGGGCGGAAAGACCGGGGTGCAGGCGGGCGAACAGCCCGAGGCCCTCGACCAGGGCGAGGCGGACACCGTCGTCCTGCTCGTCCGCCAGCCGCTCCCGCAGCAGAGCCAGTACATGTTCTGGCTCTTCGTGGAACCACGCGAGCGCCGTCGGGGCGGCGCGGCGCACTTCGGGGTCCCCGTCCGTCATGAGGTCCACGAAGACCGGGGCACCGGCGCGGACCGCGGCACGCGCCCTGGCGTAGGTGTCGGGTCCTTCCTCGGCCTGTCCGCCGGGACACGCGCCCCCGCCCGACCCGCCGGAAGCCTCGCCTTCACCGGACCCGCCCGACCCGCCCGACCCGCCCGACCCGCCGGACCCGCCCGGCCGACCGGAAGTAACGCCCTCAAAGGCTCCGCCGGCTCCGCCGGCTCCGCCGGACCCGCCGGACCCCTCCTCGCCGGCCTCGGCCGGCTCCTCCGTGGCGTCCCGTCCGCCGATGCTGGCGAGCAGCTCCACGATGCCCCCGCGATCCGGCAGTCCGACGTGCCGGACGAGGCGGAAGAGGAACGGGATCGAGGCGAGCGTCGAGTCGTACACGTCACCCTGGTGGTGCACCGCCCCGTACATCCCGTCGAGTGCGGTCTCCCGCTCATGGGGGAGCGGCGAAGCCAGGCCCCGCAGCAGCTCCGGCACGTCCGCGGCGCTTCCGTAGGCATGCTCCATCGAGGCCCAGTCGACCTCGTCGATCCCCCTGAACACGGCGTCCTCCCCGGGCGTACGGCCAATGATCGTGAGTGTGCACCACGGCACTGACAGTGACGCCCCGCGCCCGTCCCGTCGACGGCCGCAACCCGGCCAACTCCCGTGAGAGCGGCCGTATTACGACGGTCGGCCGGCCCGCTCCCGGCGTCGTCCGGCGAACCGGGGGAGGGCCGGCGGAGCGAGGAAACCCTCGGCACGGGCGGCGGCGATGCCGATGCGGGGGAGATCGGCGCTCTTCTCGAAGAGCAGATAGCGGGGTTCCCAGACCGGCCGGTACTTGGCGTTGGCCCGGTAGAGGGATTCGAGCTGCCACCAGCGCGAGAGGAACGTCAGCACCGAACACCACAGCCGCAGCACGGGACCCGCGCCCAGCCGCGTCCCCCGCTCGAACACCGACCGGAACATCGCGAAGTTCAGGGACACCCGGTCGACACCGATCTCCTCGGCGCGGCCCAGGAGTTCGATCACCATGAACTCCATGAGCCCGTTGTCGGAGTTGCGGTCCCGGCGCATCAGGTCGAGGGACAGCCCCCGTTCACCCCACGGCACGAAGCTCAGCACGGCCCGCGGCACCCCGTCGCCGTCCTGGCACTCCAGCATCACGCACCGCCCGTCGGCCGGATCGCCCAGCCGGCCGAGCGCCATCGAGAAGCCGCGCTCGGTCTCCCCGTCGCGCCACTGGTCCGCCCGGTCGGTCAGCGCGGCCATGTCGGCGTCGGGAATGTCCTCGTGCCGCCGGACGCGCACGGTGTGCCCGGCCCGCCCGACCCGCTTGTGCGCCTGCCGGACGCCCCGCATCGCGCGCCCCTCCAGGGTGAAGTCCGCGCGGTCCACGATCGCCTCGTCGCCGAGTTCCAGCGCGTCCAGACCGTGCCGCGCGTACACGGTCCCCGCCTCCTCGCTCGCGCCCATCACCGCGGGCGTCCACGCGTGCCGCCGGGCCTCCGACAGCCAGGCCTCGATCGCGCCGGGCCAGGCCTCCGGGTCGCCGATCGGATCACCGGAGGCGAGGGTCACGCCCCCGACGACCCCGTACGCGATCGCCGCCTTGCCGCTCGGGGACCAGATGACCGCCTTGTCGCGGCGCAGCGCGAAGTAGCCGAGCGAGTCCCGTTCCCCGTGCCGCGCCAGCAGCTCCCGCAGCCGCCTCTCATCCGTCTCGCCGAGGAGTTCGAGGCCGCGCGGGGAGCGGAAGCAGGCGTAGAGCACCAGCAGGAAGGTGCCCGCCATGAGGACGTTGACCAGCACGTCGACCCAGCGCGGAGCGGCCACGGTGTCGAAGCGGTCGGCGAGCGGGCCGACGCTGACACCGCGCAGCAGGGTGTACGCGATCCGGTCGCCGAGCGGGGTACCCGTGACCCGGTTGGTGGCGCTCACCAGGAGGGTGCCGAGCGCGGCGCTGACGAGGAGCCCGCCGGCGCCGACGGCCAGCGCGAGCCGGGGGTTCGAGCGGTCCCCGACGGCGTGGAACTCCCGGCGGCCGAGCAGCAGGGCGCCGACGAAGAGGGCGGTGAGCAGGACCGAGAGCCAGTTGAAGCAGTGCTGCCGGTAGCGCTCCTGGGTCAGGGCCACGCCGTAGAGCACCAGGAGCGGTCCGGCCAGCAGCATGTTGAAGATCCACGCGGCGCGTTTGCGGCGGCGCATCACGAGCGCGAGGAAGAGGGCGAGCGCCGCCGAGACCAGGCCAGCGGTGGCCAGGTACGGGGTGAAGTACTCGCCCGCGTTGTGTTCGTGGACCTCTTCGCCGAAGGGCAGCGAGACCACCGCGACGACGTTGAGGAGCGCGAGCAGCCGCAGGTACCAGACGGTGGACGCGGCGGCCCGCCGCCGGAGCCTGCCGTCTTTCCGGCCGTCCGGGTCCGCCGTCCGGCGCGCGCCGGTGTTCCGCTGTTCCTTGACGGGCGCTGACTGTTGTACCGACACCGTGGAGCATCACCTTGGGGAGCGGCCGGGCGTACCGGCGCGAGCGGAGGGCGGAACACTACACGGCGTAGGGAAAGGGAAGGTTATCGCCGCGTAGGAGTGATGACCGGTGGTAAGGGAGGGGTGTGAATCCGCAGGCGTGGCGCGTCGCGGTGCCCTGGCGCTCTCCACCGGCCGCCCGCCGACCGTCAATTGCGCCCGGGGTTCTTCAACTGCCCGTCCCGGCAGGCCTCCGCGCTCTCCGTGAGGGGACGGCCACGGGTCGCGGCCCACCACAGGAGGTCGCCGAGCGCCGCGCCCGCCGCGACGAGGGCCGTGATCACCCCGGCCATGGTCAGTCCGTCGCCGAGGTGCGGGCGCCCGTGCAAGGCGTGCAGATCGAAACCGCACAGGTGGTAGACGCCCACCGCGGCGATCCCCAGACTCGGCACGAGCAGTGCCAGCACGGACGCGGGACCGCGTGCCGTGCGTCCGGCGTCACGTTCCCTCACAGGTTCCCCCTGACGTACGACGCTCTCACCGAGGGAACCTACAGCACGTAGGGTCGCCCCGGCGTGGCCTTGTTCCCATTGTGTTGCGCCGGGTACCCGCGAGCGCGCCCGTCACGCACCGGCGTGTCGGACGCGCTGTCAACGGGGCGCGCTTCAGGGGGAGTTCGCGTCGGGAAGGGTCACACCGAGCGGTGGTACTGCTCCGGCACGCGGACCTCGGCACCGAGTTCGCGGGCCGCGAGACGGGCGAAGGAGGGGTTGCGCAGCAGCTCACGGCCCAGCAGCACCGCGTCGGCCTCGCCGTTGGCGACGATCTTCTCCGCCTGCTCGACGCCGGTGATCAGACCGACCGCCGCGACGGGCAGCGACGTCTCCCTCTTCACCCGCGCGGCGAACGGCACTTGATAGCCGGGCCCAACGGGAATGCGCACACCCGGGGCGTTCCCGCCCGTGGACACGTCGAGCAGGTCCACGCCGTGCTCGCGCAGCTCGCCGGCGAAACGGACGGTGTCGTCGGCGGTCCAGCCCGCCTCCTCCAGCCAGTCCGTCGCGGAGATGCGGAAGAAGAGCGGCTTGTCGTCCGGCCAGACCTCCCGCACGGCGTCCACCACGTCGAGCGCGAACCGCGTCCGGTTCTCGTACGAGCCGCCGTAGGCGTCGGTGCGGTGGTTGGAGTGCGGCGAGAGGAACTCGTTGACGAGGTAGCCGTGGGCGCCGTGGATCTCGACTGTCTCGAAACCGGCGGCGAGCGCGCGCCGGGCCGCGTCCGCGAACTGCCGCACGATCTCCTCGATCCCGGCCACGGTCAGCTCGTCGGGGACCGGGTGCCCGTCGTCGAAGGGGAGCGCACTGGGCGCGAGCGCCTGCCAGCCGTGCGCGTCCGGGCCGACCGGCGCGCCGCCCTTCCAGGGCCGGTCGGTGGAGGCCTTGCGCCCGCCGTGCCCGAGCTGGATCGCCGGGACCGTGCCCTGGGCGCGCAGGAAGCCGGTGATCCGGCGGAACGCCTCGACCTGCGTGTCGTTCCAGATGCCCAGGTCGTACGGGGAGATCCGCCCCTCGGGCGAGACGGCGGTCGCCTCCACGATGATCAGGCCCGTGCCGCCGGTGGCACGCGCGGCGTAGTGGGCGAAGTGCCAGTCGTGCGGGGCGCCCGCCAAGGGGCCCTCGGGGGTCGCCGAGTACTGGCACATCGGCGGCATCCACACCCGGTTGGGGATGGTGACGTCGCGCAGGACGTAGGGCTCGAAGAGCGCGCTCACGGCGGACTCCATTCGTCGCGGGGCCGGGATACGGCTCGTACGATAGGCATCGTAGTACGGCAGGTGTCAAACTACGATGGGTCTCGTACAATGAGGGCTCCGGGGGAAGCCCCGGACCCGCCCCCTCCCGGACCCGGACCGGACCGGGGGTCCCCGGACGATGTGGAGCCACCGTGACGACCGCCGCCCCCGCCCCCAGCGGCCGCGATCTGCCGCATCCCCCGCGCGCGGAGATCCGGCTGGAGTCCGTGCTGCACGCCCTCTCCGACCCGATGCGGCTCCAGGTCGTGCGCCAACTCGCGGCGGACGGCGGTGAGTTGTCCTGTTCGCACTTCGTGCTGCCGGTCACCAAGTCCACCACCACCCACCACTTCCGGGTGCTGCGGGAGAGCGGGGTGATCCGGCAGGTCTACCGCGGCACGGCGAAGATGAACGGGCTGCGCACGGACGACCTGGAGGCCCTGTTCCCGGGCCTCCTCGGCCGTGTCCTGGAAGCGGCGGACCGCCAGGAGGAGCGGCTAGGCGCTCGCTGAGGCCGCCTCGGCCTCCGGCCCCACCTCCGGCTCCGGTGCCGTCTTCGGCCGGCTCTCCCTGCCGGGCAGGTGGTTGAAGAGCAGGTTGAGGGCGATCGCCGTCAGGCAGCCCGCGCTGATCCCGCTGTTCATGACCGTCTGGAACCAGTCGGGGAACCGCGCGTAGACGCCCGGGACGCCGACCGGCAGCATGCCGACGGCGACCGAGACGGCCACCACGGTCAGGTTGTTGTTCCCCCTGAAGTCCACCTCCGCCAGCGTGCGCAGACCGCTCGCGGCGACCGTCCCGAACATCACCAGGCCGGCGCCGCCGAGCACGGGCGCGGGTATCGCGGCGACCACCGCGCCCAGCTTCGGCAGCAGGCCGAGCAGCACCAGGATGCCGCCCGCCGCCGCGACCACCCACCGGCTGCGCACCCGGGTCATGCCCACGAGACCCACGTTCTGCGCGAAGGCCGTGTAGGGGAAGGTGTTGAAGACACCGCCGAGGACCGTGGACAGACCGTCGGCCCGCAGGCCGTCCGCGAGGGTGCGCGGCTCGACGGGCCGGCCGGTCAGCTCGCCGACCGCGATGAAGTCGCCGGTCGTCTCGGTCATCGTCACCAGGGCCACGACCAGCATCGAAACGATCGCCGAGACGTGGAAGGCCGGCGCCCCGAAGTGGAACGGCGTGCTGATGCCCACCCAGTCCGCGTCCCCCACCCCGCCGAAGTCAGTGAACCCGAACGGCACCGCGACCGCGAGGCCCACGGCGATGCCGACGAGGACGGCCGTGCGGCTCAGGAAGGCGGGCGCGAACCGCTGCACGGCCAGGACCACGACCAGGACGAAGGCGGCGAGCGCCAGGTTCTTCGGCGCGCCGAAGTCCTTCGCGCCCGCACCTCCCGCCGCCCAGTTGCCCGCGACCGGCAGCAGGGAGACGCCGATGATGAGGATGACCGTGCCCGTGACGAGCGGCGGGAAGAAGCGCAGCAGCCGGCCGAACACCGGGGCGAGCAGGACGATCGCCAGTCCCGCGACGATCACCGATCCGTAGATCGCGGGCAGCCCGCCGTCCGTCGTCCCGATGAGGACCATCGGAGAGACGGCGGCGAAGGTGCAGCCCTGCATGATGGGCAGCCGCACGCCGAAGCGCCAGAAGCCCACGCACTGGATCAGCGTCGCGATCCCGCACACGAGCAGGTCCGCGGTGATCAGATACGCCAGGTCGGCGGGCGACAGCTTCATCGCGCCGCCCACGATCAGCGGCACGGCCACCGCACCCGCGTACATCGCGAGCACGTGCTGGAGCCCGAAGGCGGCCAGTTGGCGAACGGGGGGAACCTCGTCTACGGGATGCACGGGAGCGGTGGTTGCCATGGGCACTCCTGGAGCTGCGGGGAGAGGGAACGTCCGCACGGCATGAGCACGCCCGGACAGCACGAGACCGTAGGCGCCTTGAACAGTTTGTTGATTTCCGGTCTGTTGCCGGTGTGTGTCCGGGGTTTCGGACCGTCAGGAGCCAGGGGACCGGCCGTCTGCGGTAGGGGTGGGAGGGGGGCCGGTCGGGGCCGACGGGAGACGTCGGTCTCCCGCGGGGCTCGGGTGCCGTCCGGGTGGGCGGGGGCGCGCGGGGGCCGTGACGCGCCGGGTCCGCGTCAGTGGTGCGTGCCCCGAGCCGCCGCCCACAGCGCGTCCCAGTCGGGCAGCTTGACCGCACCCCGGCCAAGGCTCGCGCCGAGTTCCGCCTCGGCCCGCTCGATGGCCTGCCATCCGGCCCACTCGACCGGCCGCACGCCCTCGGCCAGCAGCGCGGCGAGCGGGTCCCCGGCCACTTTCCGGCGTACGAGCGCGGGGGCGTCCTCCAGGAGCGAGGTCACCGTCTCCTTGGCGCAGGGCCGGTTGGTGCCGATCACCCCGGTCGGCCCCCGCTTGATCCAGCCCGCCACATACTCGCCCGGCACGACCACACCGTCCCGCAGCACCCTCCCCGCCAGGTTCGGCACCGTACCGAGGAGCGGGTCGAAGGGCAGCCCGTCGAGCGGCATCCCCCGATAACCCACCGAACGCAGCACCAACTGCGCCTCGATCTCCTCGAACCGGCCCGTCCCCGTGACCCCGCCCGCCCCGTCCGGCACCGTCCGCTCGAAGCGCACCGCGCCCACCCGCCCGCCGGACGCGAGGAGTTCGACGGGACGCAGGAAGAACCGGGGACGGATGCGGCGGGGCCTGCCGAGCGGCGCCGCGTCCGCCCAGCCCCGCAGCACCTCCACGTTGCGCCGCTGGGCCGCGGGCAGGCCGGAGGGGTCGAGGTAGTCCGGGTCGAGCGCCAGCTCCGCCGGGTCCACCACCACTTCGGCGTCCGGCAGGGTGCCCAGCTCGCGCAGCTCCTTGGTGGTGAACCGGGCCTGCGACGGTCCGCGCCGCCCCACCATGCTGATGTCGGCGACCTGGCCGGCCGCCAGCGCGGCGAGCGCCGCCTCCGGCATGTCGGTGGCGCTCAGCTCGGGCGCGCCGCGCGCCAGGATGCGGGTCACGTCCACGGCGACGTTCCCCACGCCGATGACCACCGCCGAGCGCGCGTCGCGCACGAAGGTGCCTGCCGCCGCGTCGGGATGCGCGCTGTACCAGGACACGAACTCGGTCGCCGACCAACTGCCCGGCAGATCCTCCCCGGGGATGCCGAGATGCCGGTCGGTGGCCGCGCCGACGCAGTACACCACCGCGTGGTACAGCTCCCGCAGCCGCGCCACCGGCACCCCGCCCGGCCCGATCCGGACACCGCCGAGGAACCGCACCCGCTCGTCCTCCAGGACGGCCCGCAGACTGTTCTGCAACGACTTGATCTTCTCGTGGTCGGGCGCCACCCCGTAGCGCACCAGGCCGTACGGGCAGGGCAGCCGGTCAAGGACGTCGACCCGGACGTCCGGCGGACCGCTCCGCTGGACCAGGCCTTGCGCGCTGTAGACCCCGCTGGGTCCCGAGCCGACGACGGCTATGTGCAGCACGGCGGAACTCCTCACCCGAGGGATCCGGAAGATCGCGGACGTGAGAGCGCTGGCCCTTCCAGGATCGCACCCCCGGCGCTCCGCTGACAGGGTGCTGCGCGAGGCGGGGGCGCGCGTGTCCGTTCGTATGGAATGTGATGATGCGGTTACGTTCCGTATGTGCTAGAAGCATCGTTCCTTAATCTGTCCGACCGCTGCCGCACGGACGGCGCGGTGTCGGTGTGGCCCGCCTGGGAGGTCCGGGAGGCCGGGACCCCCACGTCCTGGTTCCATGTCCGGCTGGCCTTCCCCGACGGCGCCCGCCTGGAGCTGCTCGCCGTGCTGTCCGGGGCCGGTGTGTCGGTCGAGGACGTACGGGCCGAGCCGCCCCTCTCGCTGGACGACCTCGCGTCGGTCGCCGACTGGATCGAGGAGCCGCTGTTCGAGGCGTGCGGAAGCAGGCTCGGCGCCGACGGCGACTCCGCCCGGGCAGAGGACGGCTCGGCCCGCCGGGCGCGGCCGGCCTGGCCGCGGGGCGCGGAAGGCCGCCGGCTCGTCGCCGACGCCTACCGCGCGGCACAGGAGGCGGGCGTGGACCCGGTGCTCGCCGTCATGAACGCCAGCGGCCACAGCCGGCGCGCGTCCCTGCGGCTGATCGCCGCGGCGCGCGACGCCGGACTGCTGACACCACGTCATATCCGGCGCTGACGAACGTAGTTGCCGCGCGGCGTCAGGACATCGCGCGCATCCGGCTGATCTCGGTCGTCTGCTGGGCGATCACGTCGTCGGCCATCTCCTCGATCCGGATGTTGTTGCCCTGTGCCTTCACGTCCGTGGCCATGCGGATCGCGCCGTCGTGATGGGTGATCATCAGCCGGAGGAAGAGCCGGTCGAACGCGCCGCCCTCCGTCGCGCGCAACTCCTTGAGCTGCGCCTTCGTCGCCATGCCGGGCATCGCCGCGTGATCGTGGCCCGCGGACGCCCCGACGCGGCCGTTCGTCTTCAGCCAGCTCTTCATGGCGGCGATCTCCGGCCCCTGCGCGGCCGCGATCCGCTCGGCGATCCGCCGAACCGCCCCCGACCTGGCCTGCTTCGGGGCGAGTTCGGCCATCTCCAGGGCCTGGGCGTGGTGGGTGATCATCATCCGCGCGTAGGCGAGGTCCGCGGTGTTGGGGGTGTCGTCGTCGGAGCGCCGCTTTTCCGCCTCCTCGGCCGAAAGGGTCTCCGCGGCCTCACCCGGCTTGCCGGGCGCGATCACCGAAGGTCCCCCCGCCGCCGGGGACCCGGCCTCGGAGCCGGAGTCGCACCCCGCCAGCGCGAGCATGGCGACGACGGCCACCGACGCCGCGAGCAGGGACGTACGGGGCGCATGACCAGTAAGCACGGCGGCCTCCTGTGGCACACGAATCGGCTGACATCTCAAGGGAGTTGATGACCGCACTGGCGCGCTTCCGAACGTCACCGATCACGAACATTCATGACGAGTACGTTGCCATCTGTTGATCTGTACATGGTCAGGACGATACTTCAGGGGTCCGTGAACCGTTCGACTCCGAACGGCTACAAGGGAGAACACAGTGACCCTGTCGAACCACCCCCCAACGCGGCACAGACGACTGGGAGTCGCCGTCGCGGCGGCCGGACTCCTCGCCACGCTGTTCACCGCAGGCCCGGCGGCAGCCACCCTCGACCCCGGGGACGCTCCCGCCGCGACGGAACGGGTCTCCGGGAGCGAGGCGGCCGCGGCGCGGGCGGCGATCGCGAGCGGCGAGATACCCGGGAGGGACGAGGTCGTCCACTCCGACAACATCGAACACCTCGCCAACGTGCCCAAGGGCGCCTTCACCGGCATCAACTCGGACCTGGCCTTCCAGGGCAAGTACGCCTTCGCCGGCAACTACGACGGCTTCCGCGTCTTCGACATCAGCGACCCGAAGGCACCGAAGACCGTCGCCCAGGTCCTCTGCCCCGGCTCGCAGAACGACATCTCCGTCTCCGGCGACCTGCTCTTCCTGTCCACCGACTCCTCGCGCAGCGACGACTCGTGCGCGAGCACCACACAGCCCGCCACGGAGAAGTCGTCGTGGGAGGGCATGAAGGTCTTCGACATCAGCGACAAGGCGAACCCCCGGTACGTCGCCGCCGTGGAGACCGCCTGCGGCTCGCACACCCACGCGCTGGTGCCCGACCGCAAGAACGTCTACCTGTACGTCTCCTCGTACTCGCCGAGCGCCGCCTTCCCCGACTGCCAGCCGCCGCACGACGGCATCTCGGTCGTCAAGGTCCCGCGCAAGGCTCCCGAGAAGGCGGCCGTGGTGAACTTCCCGGTGCTCTTCCCCGGCGAGGGGCCCGACGGCGGCGGCAACCCGGGATCGCCCACCAACCCGGGCGTCAGCAAGACGACCGGCTGCCACGACATCACCGTGCTGCCCTCGAAGAAGCTGGCCGCGGGCGCCTGCATGGGTGACGGCATCCTGCTCTCCATCGCGGACCCCGAGCACCCGAAGGTCATCGACCGGGTCCAGGACAACGTCAACTTCTCGTTCTGGCACTCCGCGACCTTCAGCCAGAAGGCCGACAAGGTGGTCTTCACCGATGAGCTGGGCGGCGGCGGAGCGGCCACCTGCAACGAGGCGACCGGTCCGACCCGTGGCGCCGACGGCATCTACGACATCGTCGGCAGGGGAGACCACCGCAAGTTCGTCTTCCGGAGCTACTACAAGATCCCGCGCCACCAGGCCGACACCGAGAACTGCGTCGCCCACAACGGCTCGTTGATCCCCGTCAAGGGCAAGGACCTCATGGTCCAGGCGTGGTACCAGGGAGGCGTCTCCGTCTGGGACTTCACCAACTCCGCCAAGCCCAAGGAGATCGCCTACTTCGAGCGCGGCCCGCTGTCCACCGACACCCTCGAGGTCGGCGGCTCGTGGTCGGCGTACTACTACAACGGCTACATCTACTCGAACGACATCGCCAAGGGCTTCGACGTACTGAAGCTCAGCGACCGCCGCACGGATCCGGCCAAGCGGGTCCACCTGCGGGAGCTGAACGTCCAGACCCAGCCGGACTACTTCGGCTGACCGTCCGCCGGCCCCGGGCCGGTGTCGAAGAAGCGTGACAGATCGGAGTGGGGGGTGCCGCCCGGCGCGGCGGCGTCCCGCGCACCGGTGCCGGGAGCCTCGGCGCCGGAAGCGCCGGAAGCGTCGGCGTCGGGTGGTACCCCCAATTCCCAGTCCAGCCCGTACCGTTTGAACAACTCCGTCCGCAGCACCGGGACCCGCATCGGCACGCCCGGCACCAGCGCCGCGTACACCGCGCCCATGAGCAGCGCGCGCAGCATCGGATAGTCCGCCGAGACCTGCGTCGAGCCGTACGCGGCGACGGTCTGCCCGAGCAGTTCGGAGAGCCGGCGCTGCTCCGGGCACTGGACGAACCCCTCGGCCTGGAGCAGTCCGGCCATGTGCTGGCGCATGAGGACCGGCTGGTCCCGGGTGAGCCCGAGGATCGCGTCGATGGCCCGAGCCATCCGCTCCCTGCCGTCCTCGGTACGCGGCTCGCGTTCGAGCGCCTCCTCCAGTGTGCGGTGCATCAGCCGGTGCACGGCGGACTGGAGGAGCTGCCGCTTGCCGGGGAAGTAGTACGACACCAGTCCGCGGGCCGATCCCGCGCGGTCCGCGATGTCCCCGAGGGTCGTCGCGTCGTAGCCGCGCTCGCTCACCAGCTCCACGGCGGCCTGCAACAGCCGTTCCCGGGAACGCCGCCGCAACTCTTCATTGACCGAGGCGCTTCGCGGGGACATGCTGTAACTCCTGCGTTGACTGGCTGCCAGCCAACTATACTCAACGCGTCCGGACCGAGGCCCTCCAGGGCCGGGGTTCCGGGCTGCCGCCGACCTGGGGCGACGCGGGGGATCGCCTCAGGTCGAGTGCGGCGGCGGCCCGACCGCATGCCGTCGGCGCTCTCCTTTCCGTCCCCGACGGCCGCCCGGTGCCACTTCCATCGCTCGCCGGGGTGCCGGGTCCTCCTTAGAGTGGCTTGGAGGCCCGAGGAGGCGTACGGACATGGATCAAGAGCAGATCCTCAGCAGGATCACGGCGATGGTCGACGACGAGCGGCGGCTGCGGGAGGCTGTGGCGGCGGGGGAGATCGACAGTTCCACGGAGCGTGTGCGGCTCGCGGAGCTGGAGCGGGAGCTGGATCAGTGCTGGGACCTGTTGCGTCAGCGGCGGGCGAAGTCCGAGTTCGGCGAAAACCCGGACGAGGCCCAGCCGAGGTCGACGTCCCAGGTCGAGGGCTACCTGGGCTGAGCCCCGACCTCCCCGGGGAGGGGGATCTCTCTTCTCAGGGGAGCGGGTATCCGGCTGGAATCTCTGCCCGCATCCGGCGGGAGGGGGTGCGGCCAAGCCGTTCCAGAACAGGGCTAGCCCAGCGCTCGCAGGCCCGGGACGAACGCCACCAGTACCGGGATCACCGGCACCAGCGCCGCGGCCGCCGTCAACTGGAGCCGGCGGCCGGCCGTGAGCCGGTGCCGCGGGGTGAGGAGCCGGTCCACGCGCTGGGGGACGTGCGCACCCGGGGCCGGGCAGGGCCCGAACACGCCCCGGTCCTCGTTGAGTTCGACCAGCGCGAGCGCGATGGTCAACCGCCCGAAGCGGCGCGAGGCGACATCGTCCGCCGCCAGCTCCACCAGCCGGTGCATCTCGTCACGGAACGCCGCGAACACCGGCACCCGCGGAAACCCGTTGGCCAGCGCCCCCGAACAGTGCAGCAGCCAGTCGTGGCGAGCCCGCGCGTGCCCCTGCTCGTGGGCGAGCACCGCATCGAGCTGGCGCCCCTTCAGGCGCCGCAACGCGGCCGTGGTGATGACGAGTTGAGGCGCCGCCCCGGGCAGCCACCAGGCATCGGGGCGCTCACCCTCCAGGACGACCAGACGATCCGCCCCCGGCTCCTCACCGGGCAACAGCGGCGCCCGCACGAGGAGTTCACGCCGGCTCTGCCGGCGCCTGCGGCGCGCCCGGAAGATCTCCCGCGCCAGCATCGCCGCCGTCCACGCACCCCCGCACGCGAGAGTGACCGCCGTGACGGCGGCCCAGGGGCTCCCGAGGCTCAGCGCGTAGGCGTCCACGACGGGAGCCGGCGCGCCGTCGAAGACATGCCCCCGCACGGCGGTCCAGGCGGCGGCAGCGGAGAGGGTCATCGACAGGACGCAGCACAGCAGCACCGCCGCCACGACGCACTGCCACACCCACAGGGCGATTACCGGTTCTCGGTCCGGCCAGTCCGCCCGGGCAAGCAGTCGCGGAGCGACCACGGCGACCAGGGCGCCGAGCAGCAACAGTGCCGCGGGGACCATCATGGACCGAAGCCTATGAGCGGGGCGTCGCCGCTGGATACGGTCAGCGACACCAAGTGACGTACACCACGGTTTCGCGCACCCCCGCCGAGGGGTCCCAGGACGGCGGCGCGCGTCACAGCGTGACGAGCATCGCCAGCATCGCGATCCCCATCGACAGCCGGCAGGCCTCGGAGAGTTCGGGCCGGTCCCCCCACCGCACGGTGGTCCGCGCCCCCCACTCCCCGGGCTCCGCCCCGCCAGGACCGCCGCCCCCGACCGTCACGGGCAGCAGCCGCGCGCCCGACCGGAGCACGTACCCGGCGAAGTAGAGAAGAAGCACCCCGGTCAGGGCAGGGACGCCCGCCCCGGCGCCCGCGTGGCCGTGTTCGTGGTGGGCGGGCGCCGCGGTCATGACGGCGGCCATGTAGACCATCGCGACCGCGCCCATCAGATGGTGCAGTTGATGTGCGCTGGTGCGGGCGGCCCACAGCCCGCGCAGGGCGGCGGCGCCGAACACCGTCACATAGGCGAGCCAGGCCCAGCGCGGCGGGGCCACCACGGCGGCCGGTACGGCCATCGCGGCCATGCCGAACCCCATGAGTGCCTCGGCGCCCGCCGTGCGCCGCTGTTCCTCGACGGGACTGCGCATCCGCACCAGGCAGTAGGCGCCGGTCGCCGCGCACAGCGCGACGAGCAGCCAGCCGGGCGAAGCCGGTTCGTACACCGTGGAGCCTCCCCGCTCGACGACGCCGGACATCGGTCGGTCAGGGCATGCCCAGGCCGGCCGGGGCGCAAGCAAGCGCAAGGGTGTACGCGGGGGAGCGTGCGGGGAGTGCGCCGCGCCCGTGCTCTGCCCGCCGTGCGGCCACCGCATACCCGCCCTCATATCGTTTACGAGTAAAACACTTGCTAAGGTTATGGGATGAGCAGCGCACCCGCCCCCACTCGCCCCCCTCTCCGCTCGCGCACCCACCGCCTCCCCGTCTCCGGCGTCCTCCGCCTGGGCCGGCCCTCCGACATCTGGTTCAAGCCCGCCCTGAGCGTCGTCGTCGCGGTCGCCCCGCCGAACCTCACGCTGCTGGCACTCGGCCGCCTGGACCTCGCGATGTACACGATGGCCGGGTCGCTGTGCGCGCTCTACGCCCACAACCGTCCGTACGCGGCCCGCGCCCGCGTCCTCGCCCGGGTGGTGCTGGGGATGCTCGGCGGGCTGGGCGTCGCGCTGGTCACGGCGTCGCTCACCACGAACGCCGTCGTACTGGTGGCCGTCGGCGCGCTGCTCGCCGCCGCGCAGAAGACGATGTGCGACGCGACCCGCGTCGGCCCGCCCGGGCACGTGGTCCTCGCGTTCATCTCCTCGGCGTCCCTGTTCGTGCCGCAGACCCTCGGCCAGGTGCCCGGCCATCTCGCGCTCGGCGCGGCGGCGGGAGCCTGGGCCTGGATCGTCGGCATGGCCCCCGGACTCGTCCGCCCGCACGGGCCCGAGCGCCGCGCCACGGCCCACGCGCTGACCGCCGCGGCGGCGTCCGCCCAGACCCCGGACGACGCCCGGGCCCGCGCCGCCGGTGCCGCGGCCGTGCACGCGGCCTGGGAGTCGCTGCTGTCGACGGGAGCGCGCACCGTACCCCGCCGTGCCCTCGAACGGCTCGTCGTGCGCGCCGAGGTCGCGCTCGCCGCGCCCGCCGACACCGACCCCGACCAGCTGCGCGCCCTGGCCCGAGAACTGGCCGGCACCGGCCCCGTGGCCCGCCCGGACGGTCTCGGGGACGCGGCCGACGAACTCCTCGGCGTGGAGACTGCCCTCGCCTTCGGCCGCCGGCCGCTGCTCTCCCGCCTCCGCCCGCTCGCCCCGATCGCCCTGCGCACGGCCGTCGGCTGTGCCCTCGCCGGCTGCGCGGCGCTGGCCCTCGGCGTAGGCCGCCCCTACTGGGCGCTGGTCACCGCCGCCTCCCTCTACCAGGCCAACATCACCCTCACCTGGAGCCGTGGCGTGCAGCGCGTCGTCGGCAACCTCGTCGGCGTGCTCCTGTTCGCCGCCCTCGCCCCGCTCGCCCACCTCGGCGCGGCCTCCCTCGTCCTGTGCTCCCTCGCGCTGAACTTCGGCGCCGAGGCGTTGATCAGCCGGAACTACTGGCTGGGCAGCGTCTGCGTGACCCCGATGGCCCTGCTGATCACCGAGTTCGCCCGCGCGCAGCGGCCCGGCGAGCTGATGGCCGACCGGGTCCTGGACACCCTCGTCGGCGCGCTGGCCGGTCTCGTCGCCGCGGTCCTCGTCACCAACCGGCGGGCCGGCGACCGGATCGAGGACGCGCTGTCGGCGGTCGAGCGCGCCCGGGAACACGCCGAGGGGCTGCTCGCCGAGGAGCGCCCCGGCACGGGCGCCCTGGAGTCGGCCCGCCGCACACTGTCCGCCGCCGTCGTGGACCTGCGCGCCAGCGCCGACGCCGCGGCAGGCGAGTGGTGGCAGCGCGCCCTGCCCGAGGAGCGTGTGATGCGGGCCGAACAGGCCGGACACCGTACGCTCGCGGCGACGGTACGACGCCAGGGACTGCACGGCCGGGAGGGCGCACAGGCATGACGACAGCGGACGGACGGAGCACGGCGGACGGCGAGCCGGCGGCGGGGCCGCCCCCGGCACCCGTCGACACGGTGGCCGCCGTCGTGCGCCAGTGGGAGACCGTACGGCCGGATCTCGACACCGGGCCCATGGAGGTCATCGGGCGGGTCAACCGCTGTGCCGCGCTCCTCCAGCAGGCCGAGGACGCCCCGCTGCGCCGGGCCGGGCTCACCCGCCCCGAGTTCGACGTGCTCGGCACCCTGCGCCGCACCGGGCACGAGCTGACCCCCGGCGAGATCGCCCGTGAGACGTTCTCCTCGGGCGCCGCCGTCACCAAGCGACTCAAGGCGCTGACCGAGCGGGGCCTGGTCGAGCGGCGCGGCGACACCCGTGACCGCCGGGTCGCGCACGTCAGGCTGACGGACGCGGGACGCGACCTGGTCGACGGCGTCCTGCCCGACCAGCTCGCCTACGAGACGACGGTCCTGTCCGGTGTGGACGCCGAGCGGCAGCGCGAACTGGCCGCCCTCCTCGGCGAGTTGCTGGGCCAGCTCGAAGGGCGCCTGGGTCTGCCGCGCGCCTGAGACCGCCGCCCACCCGGGGACCTCTCCGCACGCCCGAGCCGGTCGGGGTCAGGGCCGGTAGCGCAGGGGATGGTCGGCCGGGGTCTCGACGAGCACGATCTCCGTCCCGTCCGGGTCCTTGATCCACATCTCGATCAGCCCCCACGGCTCGCGCACCGGGGACCGCGTGATCTCGACGCCGGCCGCCACCAACTCCTCGTGGGCCGCCGCGGCGTCGGCGACCTGGAGCCAGAGTTTCAGGGCGGGGGACGGCGGTGTCGCGGACCGCCCGGAGACCTCCAGGAAACCGCCGCCGAGGAAGTACACGGTCCCGCGCTCGGGTCCCGTACCGAACTCGCGGTAGACGGCGAGGCCGAGGCGCTCGCCGTAGAAGGAGCGCGAGCGCTCCGGGTCGGTGGGGCGCAGGAGGACGCGGCTGCTCAGTACATGCACCATGCAGCGGGATCATAGGGGCGGGATACGCTCGGGCGTGCCCGAGCCGCGCCACCGAACGGAGAACCGCTCCATGGAAACCGCCGCCACCGGCCTGACCTTCCGCGACGCCACCGACAGCGACGTGGACGTCCTGGTCGCGCTGATCGAATCGGCGTACCGAGGCGACGCCAGCCGAGCCGGGTGGACCACGGAGGCCGACATCCTGAAGGGACAGCGGACCGACCCGCAGGGCGTCCTCGACGTCATCAAGTCGCCGGACAGCCGGCTCCTGACCGTCGAGCGGGACGCCGAGGTGGTCGCCTGCTGCCAACTGGAGCACCGCGGCGACCACGCCTACTTCGGCATGTTCGCGGTCAGCCCGGCCCTCCAGGGCGGTGGACTCGGCAAGGTGATCATCGCGGAGGCGGAGCGCACGGCCCGCGAGACCTGGGGGGTCACCGAGATGCACATGACGGTGATCTCCGTGCGCGAGGACCTGATCGCCTGGTACGAGCGGCGCGGCTACCGCCGTACGGGACGGATGACCCCGTTCCCGTACGGCGACGAGCGCTTCGGGATTCCGCAGCGCGACGACCTGCGCTTCGAACTGCTGGTCAAGCCGCTCGGCTAGGACAGGACGCGGACCGGAGGACCCGTATTGGCGGACCCGTACCGGGCCGGGTCCTCCCCGGCCCGCCAGTCCCACCGGCCCCGCCAGTCCCACCGGCCCCGGCGATCTCACATGTCCCACGCGACTCACATGTCCCGCGCGCCTCACGCGCCTCACGCGGTGAAGCGGCCGGTGCGTTTGATCTCGGGGTAGTCGGTGGTCGCGCCGTCCAGTTCCAGGGCGCGCACCAGCCGCAGCTGGTCCTGGGTGTTCACCACCCAGCCGATGATCCGCAGCTCGGCCTCGCGGGCCTTCTCGACCACCTCCAGGCTCAGCCTGCGGATGTTGAGGCAGACGCTCTCGGCGCCGACCTCCACGGCGCGTTCCACGACGTCGACGCCGTAGCGGCTGGCGATCAGCGCGGTGCGCACCCCCGGCACCAGCCGGGTGATCTCGGCGACGGCCTCGTCGTGGAACGAGGACACCTCCACCCGGCCGACCAGATCGCGCCGGTGCATGACCTCGGCCAGCGCCCGGGCCGCCGCGACGTCCTTGATCTCGGCCTGCAAGGGCGAGGTGACGGCGTCCAGGACCTCCTCGAAGACGGGGACGCGCTCGCCGCGCCCGGCGTCCAGCGCGCGCAGCTCCGCGAGGGTCTTCTCGGCGATCGGCCCCGAGCCGTCGGTCGTCCGGTCCACGTCGGCGTCGTGCATGACGACGAGCGCGCCGTCCTTGCTGAGGTGCAGATCGAGTTCGATCAGGTCGAGGCCCGCGTTCTGCGCGGCGGTGAAGGAACGGAGGGTGTTCTCGGGTTCGACACCCATCACTCCGCGGTGACCGATGGTGAGGAAGTTCAAGACGCGACTCGCTTCCGTCGACGGCGGCTCGGCTCGCGCGCGGTTCCGGCGCGGACGCCCACGCGGCAAGGCCGCAGCCTAGTGGCCTGACTGTGCGATGTACCCGCTCCTACGCCGGGCAATGAGGGTGTCGGACGGGGAGGTCTGCCCAGAAGGCCCGGGCCGCATGCGGTCGCCCTTCCCCTGTCCGACAGGAAAAAACGCGGTGAAGACACGGGTGGGCAGGACAATCTCCCGGATCTCCTCTTGCGGGAAGGAACCTCGTATACATACGGTGTCCACACGCGAGGTTCTCCTGTGGAGGGTGGGACATGACGGAAATGCTTGTGCAGGTCGGTGCGGAGGGTCGAGTTCCTCCCGTCGCCAGGGTGGTGGAGCACCCGGCGTGGCCCGTGCTCAAGGATGCCGTCGAGGAGATCCGGCCCTGGCAGGCCAAGGACGGCTCCATCGACTTCGACGCGGAGAACGCCCCGGACGCCTCCGACGTCGACCTGGCGGTCCGGCGCGCGATAGACGCGATCGAGCGGCTCTCCCCGCTCCTGCCGCACGACGCGGCCTACCACGAGGCCCTGGTGAAGGACCTGCGCCGCTGGGCGGACGCCGGGTTCCACGTGCCCGACTTCCTCGACTCGCTGCTCGCCTTCCAGCCCGCCGCGGCCCGCGAGGACGGCCTCCAGCACCTCGTCGTCTTCCCCATGTACACGCAGAACGGCAACCCGAACCGCAACTTCGAGGCCGTCGTCCTGCGCATGGTCTGGCCCGACTGGCTGGCCGAGCTGGAGCGCACGCGCTACGACAACCCGCTGTTCTGCGGCATCACCTTCGAGGACTTCACCGCCGGGTACGACACCAACTCGGCCGTCCTCTTCCCGGAGACCATCGCGGTCCGCGAGGCGCCCGAGCGCTTCTCCTGGGGCGGCATCTTCTGCGACCGCGAGGCCGCCCGCTTCCGCGCCGTGACCGACGCCGCCGTCGGCATCCTCGGCCTGGAGCTGCCCGAGGACATCGCCGCCATGGTGGACGACCAGGCGCGCTGCGAGCAGGCCTTCGTCCTGTGGGACATGGTCCACGACCGCACCCACAGCCACGGCGACCTGCCCTTCGACCCCTTCATGATCAAGCAGCGCCAGCCGTTCTGGATGTACGGCCTCGAAGAGCTGCGCTGCGACCTCACCGCCTTCAAGGAGGCCGTGAAACTGGAGGCCGAGGGCAACGCGCACGGCCGTGACGTGCAGTACGCGGTGCTCTTCGACCGGATGTTCCGCTTCCCGGTCACCGGCGACCGCGTGCGCAACTACGACGGGCTCGGCGGCCAGCTCCTCTTCGCCTACCTGCACAAGCACGACGTCGTCCGCTGGACCGACAACAAGCTGCACATCGACTGGCAGCGCGCCCCGCAGGTCACCAACCAGCTCTGCGGCGAGATCGAGGACCTGTACCGGGCCGGCATCGACCGCCCCAAGCTCGTCCACTGGTTCAAGGCCTACGAGCTGGTCTCCACCTACCTCGCCCCGAACCCCGGCTCCCGCTGGGCCAAGGGTCCGGACGCCCTCGACCTCTCCCAGCCGCCGCGCAAGCTGGTGGACGACGTGCTTCCGGACGAGTTTCCCCTGAGCATGTTCTATGAGGCGCTCGCCAAGAAGCTGAAGAACGTGATCGCCTCCACCAAGGGCATCACGGCGGCAGACTCCGAGCGGATCGCCGCGTGACCGACCGCGGTACCGAGATCATTGCTCAGGAGGCGAAGACCATGGGGAACGGGGCTCTCAGCGGTGCGGTGATCGCGGTGGCCGGAGCGGGCGGACCCGCCGGCCGGGCGACACTGCTCCGCCTCGCCGAGGCGGGCGCGACCGTCATCGGCGCGGACAACGACGCCGAGCGGCTCGCCGAGGCGGTGGACGCGGCCAGCTACGCCCACGGCGGCGCCACCGTCGTCGGGGACACGGTGGATCTGCTGGAACTCCAGTCCACCCGTGACTGGGCCACCCGCATCCAGAAGGACTTCGGCCGGGTGGACGGACTCGTCCACCTCGTCGGCGGCTGGCGCGGCAGCGAGACCTTCACCAAGACGGTCCTCGACGACTGGGACCTGCTCGAACTGCTGCTCATCCGCACCGTCCAGCACACCAGCCTCGCCTTCCACGAGGCGCTGCAGAGCAGCGAGCGCGGCCGGTACGTCCTGATCAGCGCTGCCGGCGCGAGCAACCCCACCGCGGGGAACGCCGCCTACTCCGCCGCAAAGGCCGCCGCCGAGGCGTGGACGCTCGCCATGAGCGACTACTTCCGCAAGGCCGGAATCGCCGAGGGCGCGGAGGGTGCGACATCCGCGGCTGCCATCCTGGTCGTGAAGGCGTTGGTGCACGACGCGATGCGCGCCGAGCGACCCAACGCGAAGTTCGCGGGCTTCACGGACGTCAAGGACCTGGCCGAGTCCATCGCCGGCGTCTGGGACCGGCCCGCCGCCGAAGTGAACGGAAAGCGTCTGTGGCTGACCGAGAAGCCGTGAACCCACCGAAGACCGACGCCCGGCGTCATCACGACCCGGCCGTCCGCGGTTTCGCCAGTGACAACTACGCGGGGGCCCACCCCGAGGTGCTCGCCGCGCTCGCCGTGGCCAACGGCGGGCACCAGGTCGCGTACGGCGAGGACGACTACACCGACCACCTCCAGACGGTCATCCGCAGCCACTTCGGCGCCGGCGCGGAGGCCTTCCCGGTCTTCAACGGCACCGGCGCGAACGTGGTCGCCCTCCAGGCGGTCACCGACCGCTGGGGCGCGGTGATCTGCGCCGAGAGCGCGCACATCAACGTCGACGAGGGCGGCGCCCCCGAGCGCATGGGCGGCCTCAAGCTGCTCACGGTGCCCACGCCCGACGGCAAGCTCACACCCGAGCTGATCGACCGGCAGGCGTACGGCTGGGACGACGAGCACCGGGCGATGCCGCAGGTCGTCTCGATCACCCAGAGCACCGAACTGGGCACGCTGTACACGCCCGGCGAGATCCGGGCGATCTGCGACCACGCCCACGCGCACGGCATGCGGGTGCACCTGGACGGCTCCCGGATATCCAACGCCGCCGCCTCCCTGGACGTCCCCATGCGGACGTTCACCAACGCGGCCGGCGTCGACATCCTCTCGCTCGGCGGCACCAAGAACGGGGCGCTGTTCGGCGAGGCGGTGGTCGTCATCAACCAGGACGCCGTCCGCCACATGAAGCACCTGCGCAAGCTGTCGATGCAGCTCGCCTCCAAGATGCGGTTCGTCTCCGTGCAGTTGGAGGCGCTGCTCGCCAAGGACCTGTGGCTGCGCAACGCCCGGCACGCCAACGAGATGGCCCAGCGGCTCGCCGAGGGCGTCCGCGCGGTGCACGGCGTGGAGATCCTCCACCCGGTCCAGGCCAACGCGGTCTTCGCCCGCCTCCCGCACGAGGTGACCGAACGGCTCCAGAAGCGCTACCGCTTCTACTTCTGGGACGAGTCGGCCGGCGACGTCCGCTGGATGTGCGCCTTCGACACGACGGAGGACGACGTCGACGGCTTCGTCGCCGCGCTCAAGGAGGAGATGGCGCAGCAGAGCTAGGGCGTGTCGTTTGGATCATGTGGCGGGTCGCGGGGCAGGGCACGCACATCTGCGGCGTTGTCGTCGGTTGCCGACGCTCCGCGTCGTCGCCCTCCTCCGCCTTGCAGCTGCACGCACCCTGCCCCGCTCGGCCCAGCCGACAAGGCGCCGCACTCCGGCGCCACCTGATCCAAACGACACGCCCTAGACGCCGGCCGTGTCGACGGCACCCCCGCGTCAAGCCGATGGCACCCCCGCGTCAAGAGGGGCGGTCTTCACGCCCGATCACAAGTCCAATGAGCTGGACTGCCCGGTGTTGTACGCTGAACATCACCCGGCCGTGACCGGGTTCTGAAGGCCGCCCGGACCTCGTTGTCCCCGTGGCGAGCGCTTCCCACCGCACTCTGACGCGAGGCAGACGATGACTCTCACACTCACCGTGTCCGACGACGTGCGCGCGCTCGCGCCCGGGTTCACCCATGTCGTCGTGGAGGCGGACGGACTGGTGAACGGGCCGAGCACCGAGGGCACTTCGGCGCTCCTCGACGACGCGGCCCGCCGGCTCGCCGCGCGGCTGGAGGGGCGGGCGCCGCACGAGGACCCGCACATGGCGGCCTGGCGGGAGACCTACACCGCGTTCGGCTCCAAGCCCTCCCGCACCCGCAACTCCGCCGAGGCGCTGGCCAAGCGCGCCCTCACGGACGCGGGCCTGCCGCGTATCAACGTGCTCGTGGACGTCTACAACGCGATCAGCGTGGCCCACCTGATCCCCGTCGGCGGCGAGGACACCGACCGCATCCAGGGCGCGATGCGCCTGGTGCGCGCCACCGGCGCCGAGGACTTCGTGACCGTCGCGGGCGGCGAGGAGACCGTCGAACACCCCGACGCCGGCGAGGTGGTGTGGCGCGACGACGCCGGTGTCACCTGCCGCCGCTGGAACTGGCGCCAGGGGCCGCGCACCCGGCTCACCGAGGAATCCACCTCGGCCGTCTTCCTGTTGGAGAGCCTCGCCCCGATGCCCGTCGCGGACGTCGAGAGCGCGGGCGCCGAACTCGCCGAACTGCTGGCGAAGTTCAGCCCCGGAGCGCGGATCACCGTCCACGCCCCGGAGTGAAGCGCCGGAGCGCGTCTCGGCCGGGGGCAGCTCAGCGGGCCTCGGCCGCGCGCACCTCTTCCGGGGTCGGCGCGGTGCCGCCGAGATGAGCGGGCATCCACCAGGTGTCGTCCGGCCCCTTGGGGCGTACGGGATAGGCGCGCTGCGCCGCTTCCAGCAGCTCCTGGACCCGCTCGCGCAGCCGCCGGGTGATGGCGCCCGCGTACTGGTCCTGCGGGGCCTCCACCGGAGCGCCGACCCGGATGGTGATCGGGGTGTGGCTGCGCTTGAAGTTGCGCGGGTGACCCTTGGTCCACAGCCGCTGCGTGCCCCACAGCGCCATCGGGATGAGCGGCACACCGGCCTCCTGGGCCATGCGCGCCGCACCCGACTTGAAGCTCTTCAGCGTGAAGGACTGCGAGATGGTCGCCTCGGGGAACACCCCGACGATCTCACCCGAACGCAACGACTCCAGCGCGTGCTGGTAGGCCGTCTCGCCCTGCTTGCGGTCCACGGGGATGTGCTTCATGCCCCGCATCAGCGGCCCGGAGATCCGGTGCCGGAACACCGACTCCTTCGCCATGAAGCGCACCAGCCGTTTCTGCGGCAGGGCGGCCAGGCCGTCGAAGATGAAGTCCAGGTAGCTGATGTGGTTGCTGACCAGCACGGCGCCGCCCGAGCGCGGAATGTTCTCCGATCCCTGGCAGTCGATCTTGAGGTCCCAGGCCTTGAACAGCGTCTGGGCGAAGGCGACGACGGGACGGTAGACAAGCTCTGCCATGGACGGAGTGGACCCTTCTCTCTGCCTGGGAAGGGGTTCCCGGCGGGAAAGTTACGCAGCCGTAGGTTTACGGCATTGCGCAGATCGTGCCCGAAGAACGGACGGGTGGCCAGTCCTGGTGCCGGAGAACGGCGAGATCCTTGTCACGTCGCCCACTTGATCGACCTCGGGGTTTTAACCCGCCTTTACTCCGCGCGTACCGTCATGCGCCGCACGAGCAGGTACATCTCGCACCCCAGGCAGTACCCGAACGCCGCATTGAGAAACGCCGCCGCCAGCGCGCAACCGGTCGCCGCGAGCCCCAGCCAGTGCGGACCGGCGGTGAAGCCGATCAGCCCGACCACCGCGAAGACCAGCCCGACCGCCTGCGCGAACTGCGGCGGCTCCGGCGCCTCGAACTCCTTCGGCGGCCCCAGCCGGGGCCGCACCACCTTCCGGAACAGCCAGCCGTACGGCGAGCGCGCCACCCCGCCCGACGCGCCCAGCGCGAACGCCAGCGTCTGCCAGGCCAGCAGCCAGGCGCTCCCGGTTATCAGCGTCGCCGCCAGCACCAGGGTCGTCACTGCCGCGCCGAAACGCGGTCCCCTCACATCGATGTCCATGATTCAAGGATTCCGTATCCCGGGCAGTGCGCGCGCCCGGGAATCTTTGCGGTCTCGTGAATGCTTGTGCAGGAGATGACCGGACTTGTGGTGTGCCTGGCGGTGCTCGCGCTGGCGAGCGTGTACGGAGTGCTGCATCGGCGGCGGAGCGGGAGGGTGACAGTGCGCGGGCGCGACGACGGAAAGCGGCTCGGCGCGGCGGAGTTGGGGCAGGGACTCGGTGAACGGGCCACGCTCGTGCAGTTCTCCAGCGCCTTCTGCTCCCCGTGCCGGGCGACCCGGCGGGTGCTCGGCGAGGTGGCCGGCATGGTCCCGGGCGTGTCCCACGTGGAGATCGACGCCGAGGACCACCTCGACCTCGTCCGCGACCTCGGCATCCTCAAGACCCCCACCGTCCTCGTCCTCGACGCGGACGGCCGGATCGTCCGGCGGGCGACGGGACAGCCGCGCAAGGCGGACGTCATCGCCGCGCTGGGAGAGGCGGTGTGAGCGGTGACGATCATGGTGAGGCATCTCGCAGATCCCCGTGCGCACTTGACTGCGCGCACCACCTATCGTCAGCCTGACCGTATGCCCCCGGAACTCCTTCTCCACGAGCGCCTCCCTGTGGATCTGGCCCGCACCGCGAGTGCGTGCTGTCCGGGCTGTTGAGCAGCCACGGACCCCGCCCCGCGGCCGGCTTCGTCCGGCCGGGGGGACTTCCACGTCAGCCCTCGCAGAAGGACAACGCCATGTCGGCCATACCCGGCCTCGGCACCACCCGTCTCGCCTCGCCCGACCTGCTCCGCTCCGTCTTCCGCCGGCACGCGGCCGGAGTGGCCGTGATCACCGCCTCCGGACCGGCGGGCCCCGTCGGCTTCACCGCCACCTCCCTCACCTCCGTCTCGGCCGAACCCCCGGTCGTCTCGTTCGGCATCGGCACCGGCGCGTCGAGCTGGCCCGCCGTCTCCGAGGCGGACCACGTCGGCGTCCACATCCTCGGCGAGCACCAGCGGGAGCTGGCCGCCACCTTCGCGCTGAGCGGCGCCGACCGGTTCGGCGCGCCCACCCGTTGGCGTAAGGGCCCGGAGGAAGTTCCCGTCCTCGACGACGTGCTGGCCTGGCTGGTCTGCCGGGTGGTGGCACGGGTGCCGGCCGGGGACCACCGGATCGTCCTGGCGGAGGTCCTGCTCGGCGACGCCTCGGGCGCGGGCGGCCCGCTCCTGTACCACCAGGGCCGCTTCAACGGCCTGCGCGACTGAGGCCGCGGCCCCCGGCCGGTCGCCGTTCCCGGCGGGCTTTCCCGCGCCGGTTACGCAGCGTTGCGAAGGTCACAGTTCAAAGCGCTTGCTTAGTGGGCACCCAATGGATGTACTGGCGAGTAATATTTCGGTCGGAGCGCGGGCCGCCCCGACCGGGATCGGCCGCTTCAGGCGCCTATGCTGCCTGAAAGAAGGCAGCCCAGAAATGACGATGCAGTAGGAGAGCCGGCGTGAGCTTGAGGATCGTTGTCACTGTGAAGTACGTGCCCGACGCCACTGGCGACCGGCACTTCGCCGATGACCTGACCGTCGACCGTGACGACGTGGACGGCCTGCTGTCCGAACTCGACGAGTACGCCGTCGAGCAGGCGCTGCAGATCGCCGAGGACGCGGACGACGCCGAGATCACCGTGCTGACCGTCGGCCCCGAGGACGCCAAGGACGCCCTGCGCAAGGCGCTGTCCATGGGTGCCGACAAGGCCATCCACGTCGAGGACGACGACCTGCACGGCACCGACGCCGTCGGCACCTCCCTGGTCCTCGCCAAGGCGATCGAGAAGGCCGGCTACGACCTGGTCATCTCCGGCATGGCCTCCACCGACGGCACCATGGGCATCGTCCCGGCGCTGCTGGCCGAGCGTCTCGGTGTCCCGCAGGTCACCCTGCTCTCCGAGGTCTCCGTCGAGGACGGCGTCGTCAAGGGCCGTCGTGACGGCGACACCGCCTCCGAGTCGCTGGAGGCCTCCCTTCCCGCGGTCGTGTCCGTGACCGACCAGTCGGGTGAGGCGCGCTACCCCTCCTTCAAGGGGATCATGGCCGCCAAGAAGAAGCCGGTGGAGTCCTGGGACCTGGAGGACCTGGAGATCGAGGCGGACGAGGTCGGCCTCGCGGGCGCCTGGACCAAGGTCGACACCGCCACCGAGCGCCCCGCGCGCACCGCGGGCACGATCGTCAAGGACGAGGGCGAGGGCGGCAAGCAGCTCGCCGAGTTCCTCGCGGGCCAGAAGTTCATCTAGCCACGGGCCGGTTCGGCTAGCCGCGGGCCCGGGGCGCGTCCCCGGACCGGCAGCGCGGCCGAGGCCCATCCCGCTTACCGCCCCTCAGACTTCGCAATCCGCAGGAGAGCATTCCCATGGCTGAAGTTCTCGTCTACGTCGACCACGTGGACGGCGCCGTCCGCAAGCCCACCCTGGAACTGCTGACGCTGGCCCGCCGCATCGGCGAGCCCGTCGCCGTCGCCCTCGGCTCCGGTGCCGAGAACACCGCCGCCGCGCTCGCCGAGCACGGCGCGGTGAAGGTCCTCACCCACGACGCCGCCGAGTACGCCGACTACCTCGTCGTACCGAAGGTGGACGCGCTCCAGGCCGCGTACGAGGCCGTCTCCCCGGCCGCCGTGCTCGTGCCGTCCTCCGCCGAGGGCAAGGAGATCGCGGCCCGCCTCGCGATCCGCATCGGCTCCGGCATCATCACCGACGCCGTCGACCTGGAGGCCGGCGCCGAGGGCCCGGTGGCCACGCAGTCGGCGTTCGCCGCCTCGTACACCACCAAGTCCCGTGTCTCCAAGGGCACCCCGGTCATCACGGTCAAGCCGAACTCGGCCGCCGTGGAGGCCGCCCCGGCCGCCGGTGCCGTCGAGGCCCTCGCGGTCTCCTTCTCCGAGAAGGCCACCGGCACCAAGGTCACCTCGCGCACCCCGCGCGAGTCCACCGGCCGCCCCGAGCTGACCGAGGCCGCGATCGTCGTCTCCGGCGGCCGTGGCGTCAACGGCGCGGACAACTTCTCGATCATCGAGGGCCTCGCCGACTCGCTCGGTGCCGCCGTCGGCGCCTCGCGCGCCGCGGTCGACGCCGGCTGGTACCCGCACACCAACCAGGTCGGCCAGACGGGCAAGTCCGTCTCGCCGCAGCTCTACATCGCCTCCGGCATCTCCGGTGCCATCCAGCACCGCGCCGGCATGCAGACGTCCAAGACGATCGTCGCGATCAACAAGGACGCCGAGGCGCCGATCTTCGACCTGGTCGACTACGGCGTGGTCGGCGACCTCTTCGAGGTCGTCCCGCAGCTCACCGAGGAGATCAAGTCCCGCAAGGGCTGATCACTCCATGCCGTACGAGGCCCCCGTGACCGCGCGCCGGTCACGGGGGCCTCGGTGCATCCTGGGGTGACCCGGCGTGCGCGGACCTCGGCGCGGTCCCAGGATCCAAAAGGGTGTTGACCCGCGAGAAGCTCGCCGGATAACTTCGTTCTACGGATTGTTGATTCCGTAGTGCGGAAAACAGGAGGGTATGGCATGGGTCAGGGCCGGCAGGAGAACGTGGCGACGAGCCTCGCGGGAGCCGTCAGCGAGGAGATCAGCGCCTCCCTCGCGCCCGTCGACGCCGAACTGGAGCGCCGCTACCCGGGAGACCCCGGCACCCGCCAGCCCGTCCACACCGTGTACGTCCCCGGCGACGCGTTCGCCGCCGACACCCTTCGCACCTGGGGTGACCGTGCCCTCGCCGCCCTCGACGAACACGCCCCCGACGCCGCCTCCTTCGCCGCGGTCCTCGGCCTGTCCGACGACCTCGCCGGGCCCGTTCACGACCGAGTCCGCGCCAAGCTGGAGCGCGAACCCGTCGAGGACCTGCGCGTCGACTTCGAGGACGGTTACGGCCCCCGCCCGGACGCCGAGGAGGACGCCACCGCGGCCCGCGCCGCCCGGCTGATCGCCGAGGCCTACGAGAACGGCACCGCCGCCCCCTACATGGGCATCCGCATGAAGTGCATGGAGGCCCCCGTACGCGACCGGGGCATCCGCACCCTCGACATCTTCCTGACCGGCCTGATGGAGGCCGGCGGCCTGCCCGAGGGCCTCGTCCTCACGCTGCCCAAGGTGACGTACCCGGAGCAGGTCACCGCCATGGTCCGGCTCCTGGAGCAGTTCGAGAAGGCGCGCGGTCTGGAGCCCGGCCGGATCGGCTTCGAGATACAGATCGAGACCAGCCAGTCCATCCTCGCCACCGACGGCACCGCGACCGTCGCCCGGATGATCCAGGCCGCCGAGGGCCGCGCCACCGGCCTGCACTACGGCACCTTCGACTACAGCGCCTGCCTCGGCGTCTCCGCCGCCTACCAGGCGAGCGACCACCCGGCAGCCGACCACGCCAAGGCGATCATGCAGGTCGCCGCCGCCGGTACCGGCGTCCGCGTCTCCGACGGCTCCACCAACGTCCTGCCCGTCGGCACCACCGAGAAGGTGCACGACGCCTGGCGCCTGCACTACGGGCTCACCCGACGCGCCCTGGCCCGCGCCTACTACCAGGGCTGGGACATGCACCCCGGCCACATCCCGACCCGTTACGCGGCCGTCTTCGCCTTCTATCGGGAGGGCTTCGAGCAGGCCGCCGCCCGCCTCGCCCGGTACGCCAACCAGGCGGGCGGCGACGTCATGGACGAGCCCGCCACCGCCAAGGCCCTCAGCGGCTACCTGCTGCGCGGCCTGGACTGCGGCGCCCTCGACATCGCGGAGGTCGCCCGCGCCACGGGCCAGACCCGGGCCGACCTGGAGGCCTTCGCGTCGCCGCGCCGGGGCGATCTGACGATCTCGGGCCAGTAGCCGGCCGCGGGTAGCCGCGACCAGCGGGCGGCGGTCGGCAAGCCGGAATCGGCGGACAGGGGGCACCGGCCCGTAACCGGTGCCCCCTGGTCGCGGTCAACCCTCAGCGTGCCGGACGCAGTTCGCCCGAGCCGCGGGTGATCAGGCGGGTCGGAAGTTCGATGCGCTCGGGGGCGAGCAGCGTGCCGTCGAGCTGGCGGAAGAGCCGTTCGGCGGCGGTGCGGCCGAGGGCCGCGGCGTCCTGGGCGACGACCGTGACGCCCGGCTCCAGGAGGTCGGCCAGCTCGATGTCGTCGAAGCCGACCAGCGCCACCGGACGGCCGCGCTCGGCGATCACACGGACGACGGTCACGGTCACGCGGTTGTTGCCGGCGAAGACCGCGGTGACGGGGGAGGGGCCGGAGAGCATCTGCTCGGCCGCGAGCCGCACCCGCTGCGGATCGGTGACGCCGAGGGACATCCAGCCGTCCTCGACCACGATCCCGGCGTCCTCCATGGCGGCCCGGTAGCCGCGCAGGCGCTCGGCGGCCGTGTGGATGCGCGGCATGTCGCCGATGAAGCCGATACGGCGGTGCCCGTGCGCGATGAGATGGGCGACGCCGTCGCGGGCGCCGCCGAAGCTGTCGGACAGGACGACGTCGGCGTCGATCCTCCCGGCGGGGCGGTCCACGAACACCGTGGCGACGCCCGCCTTTATCTCGGGCTCCAGATAGCGGTGGTCGTCACCGGCCGGGATGACCACCAGGCCGTCCACCCGCCGCGCGCACAGGGCGAGGACCAGCTCCTGCTCGCGGTCCGGGTCCTCCGCGCTGGAACCGTTGATCAGCAGGGCGCCGTGCGCCCGGGCCACCTCCTCGACCGCGCGGCTCAGCGGCCCGTAGAAGGGGTCGGCGAGGTCCTCCAGGACGAGACCGATGCTCGCGGTGCGGCCCTTGCGGAGCACCCGGGCGCTGTCGTTGCGGCGGAAGCCGAGGGCTTCGATGGCCTCCTGGACGCGCCGCTCGGTGTCGGGGGTGACCCCGGGCTCGCTGTTGACCACGCGGGAGACCGTCTTCAGGCCGACTCCCGCACGCGCCGCGACGTCCTTCATGGTCGGACGGTTGCCGTAGCGGTTCTCGGATCGGCGGGCGGTCTCGGCCACGATGTGCTGTCCTGTCCTGTCGTCCACGGGGATGAGTAGGTCCATGGGGTTGTATGAGGATGTGGCGTCGAGCATAGAGCCTGGACAACGTTGTCAGATGCGGGAGACACTGTCCACCGCAATCTCCGGCCTGCGTCTTCCCCAGGGCGCACGGTTCCCGTCGTCCGCGCACGCCTGCCGCGCGGCGAACGACGGGACCCGATCCTGCTCCGTTTCCGGCCGGGGACAGGCACCCGGACCCGCGGCGCGGCGGGCCCGTCACGACACCCCATGGGAGATCTGACTCTGATGCACACCGACCTCGTGGCCGCGCTCGACATCGGCGGCACCAAGATCGCCGGAGCGCTGGTGGACGGCCACGGCCGGATCCTGCTGCGCGCGCAGCGCGCGACGCCGGCGCAGGAGGACGGCGACACCGTGATGCGGGCCGTCGAGGACGTGATCGGCGAGCTGTCCGACTCCCCGCTGTGGGGCAGGGCCGGTGCGCTCGGCATCGGCAGCGCGGGCCCGGTGGACGCCTCGGCGGGCACGGTGAGCCCGGTGAATGTGCCCGGCTGGCGCGGCTACCCGCTGGTCGAGCGGGCCGCCAAGGCCGCCGGGGGACTGCCCGTCGAGCTGATCGGGGACGGCGTCGCCATCACGGCCGCCGAGCACTGGCAGGGCGCGGCCCGCGGCCACGACAACGCGCTGTGCATGGTCGTGTCCACCGGCGTGGGCGGCGGACTCGTCCTGAACGGACAGCTTCACCCGGGGCCCACCGGCAACTCGGGCCACATCGGGCACATCAGCGTCGACCTCGACGGCGACCTCTGCCCCTGCGGCTCGCGTGGCTGCGTCGAGCGCATCGCGAGCGGCCCCAACATCGCCCGCCGCGCCATGGAGGGCGGCTGGCAGCCCGGCCCCGACGGTGACACCTCGGCCGCCGCGGTCGCCGAGGCGGCCCGCGCGGGCGACCCGGTGGCCGTGGCCTCCTTCGAGCGCGCCGCGCAGGCCCTCGCGGCCGGCATCGCGGCCACCGCGACCCTCGTGGAGATCGACATCGCCGTGATCGGCGGCGGCGTCGGCAAGGCGGGGGACGTGCTGTTCACGCCGCTGCGCAAGGCGCTCGCCGATTACGCCACGCTCTCCTTCGTTCAACGGCTCACCGTGGCGCCCGCGCTGATGGGCACGGACGCCGGACTGGTCGGCGCCGCCTCTGCCGCGCTCACCCGCAAGGCGAACACACCCTCGGCCCGCGTCTGACTCACCGTGCTCCCGTTCACGGGCTACGAGGCCTCGCCCGTACGGGAGTTGAGTCCTGCCAGGCTCAACTCCCGTACTTGAGCGGCCCGCACCCGCTGACCTTAATGTGCAAGGGAGTTGAGCCTTCACCGTGATGGGGGTTCAGCAACTGAGCTTGGCGTCCGCCCAGTCCGCGTGATCCGAGTCGATGCCGTCGCCGCCGTCGGTGACGACCAGCCGGACCACCTGGGCGCCGGTGACGTCGGCGGTGAGCCGCTGTGCGGGCATCGCGTTGGTGAGGACGCCGGTGGCGGCGGCCTTCGTCCCGTCGGCCCGGATCTCGAAGGCGACGGTGCCCTTGCCGCCCTTCTCGTCGTCGAGCCCGACATCGGCGGTGACCCGTTCGCAGGCCCCGCCGGTGTAGTACTCAACCGTGCTCTCGGCGTGCACGCCCAGCCCGTGGGCGTACGTCACGCCGCCGATGGTGAGCGGCCCTCCGTCGCCCGCGCCGCTCTCGCCGTTGCTCGTGTCGCGCTCGACGGGTCCCCAGCCGTTGGTGGCCGAGAGCCAGGGCAGGTCCCCGAGCGAGGACGTGCCCGCCGGCGGAGCCACCACCACCGAGGCCCGCACGGGAAGTTCACTGTCGGCGGCGACACCGGACGGCGAGCGGTAGACGGCTTTCAGCGTGAGGTCGTACGACCCGGTGGGTGTTCCGGCGGGCACGGTGACCCGCCACTTCGTGCGCAGGGCGCGCCCGGGAGGGAGCGAGGCCGTGGTCGACGGCCCCGCCGCGGTGACCGTCCAGCCCGCGGGGCCGCGCAGGGTCACCGCCAAGCGGTTCGCGGAGCCGCGCCCGAGGTCCGTCGCCGTCGAGGTCAGCGTGACCGTCTTCCCCGCCTCGATCAACGGGCTGCCCTCCAGGCCGAGTTCGACGGCGGGCGGGTTCTTGGCCCACACCGGGTCCGCGGAGACCCGGACGAGAACGGTGCCGTGCGCGGGGACGGTGGCCGCGATCGTGCCCGCCGTGTTGGTGCTCCGGTGCCGCCACAGATCGCGCAGGGTGTAGGCGTCGGCGCGGGGCAGCCCGACGGCGGACGCGGTCGTCGCGACGCGCTGCGCGGTGCCCGTCTCGTTGAACAGCGCGACGGCCCGGCTGCCGTCCTTCATCTCCTTGGCGACGACCCAGCGGCCGTCCGCCGAGGAGACGACCGTCCCCTGCCTGCCCAGCGGGTCCTGGTCGACCGCGATGACCTCCTTGTTGCCGAGGATGTCGAAGGTCGCGGCGGAGGCGGTGCGCAGGTCGGTGCCGATGAGCAGCGGCGCCGCCATGACCGACCACATCGAGAAGTGCGAGCGGTACTCCGTGTCCGTCATACCCCCGTTGCCGACCTCCAGCATGTCCGGGTCGTTCCAGTGCCCCGGCCCCGCGTACGGCGCGAGCGGCAGGTTCTGCTTGAGGATCGAGAGCATCGAGCCCCAACTGTCGCTGATGTCACCGGTCGTCCGCCACAGGTGTCCGACGTCGGCGGCCCACTCCCAGGGCCTGTTCTCGCCCCATTCGCAGATGCTGTGGACGATGGGCCGCCCGGTGGCCCGCAGCGCGTCGCGCATGGTGGTGTACCGCGTTCGCGCGTCGACCCCCTGGTTGTTGCAGTTGTCGTACTTGAGGTAGTCGACGCCCCAGTCCGCGAACTGCCGCGCGTCGCTGTACTCGTGGCCGAGCGCGCCGGGAAGCCCCACGCTGTCGCAGGTCTTCGTCCCGGCGCTGGTGTAGATGCCCAGCTTGAGCCCCTTGGCGTGGACGTAGTCGGCGACCGCCTTGATCCCGCCCGGGAACCGTGCGGGGTCCGGCACGAGCTTGCCGTCCGCGTCCCGGTTCGGCAGCGCCCAGCAGTCGTCCAGGTTGACGTACTGGTAGCCGGCGTCCTTGAGCCCCTTCGCCACGAACAGGTCGGCGATCCCCTCGACCATGTCCTGGTTGAACTCGGCCCGGCAGTGCGTCGAGTTCCAGTTGTTGAAGCCCATGGGAGGGGTGAGGGCGAGCCCGTCCGCGAGGGTGGGGGAGGCGGAGCGGGCGGTGGGGGCGGTGCGCGCGGCGGTGGGAGCTGTCGGGGCGGCGTGGCCCTGTGCGGGGCTGCTCTGTGTTCCGGTGCCCGGTGTGGCGGCGGCCGGCGGGGCGGCGCTGGGGGTGGCGAGGGCCGGGGTGGTGAGTCCGGCCGCGCACAGCAGGCCGACGGCCAGCGCTCCGGCCACTCTGCCGCGGCGGCCCGGGGCGGGGAACGGGGTGCGGCCTGGAGGTGCCGGGCGGGGTGTGGGGGTGGTGCGGGTGTGAAGGTGACGCATCGTTACGTTCCTCCGAACTCGCGACAGACGGGATCCCGGATCGCGTTTCCTCATGTCCGCGACAATGGTGCGCGTTTACGTTAGGACCTGTCGGACTCTGTTGGAAGGTGTGCGATCCCCTCACCTGAAGAGCCGAGGGCGCGCACCGCCCGTCCGCAGGCCGGGCGAGGAATGTGACGCACCCGTGACCCCGTGCCCGTCTTCGTAGTTGAACCGGGCATGAAGAAGCGCAGCATGCTGGCCATCGCCTCCCTCGCCACCGGGTTCGTCGTCGCGGCGATCACCCCGTCGCACGCCCTGGACGCCGACTCCCTGGGCGACCTCAACGTCAACGACACGCTCAGCGCCGTCGACCACACCGTCGGCAGCGACAGCCTGGCCGTCGACGAAGGCGCCCTGGGCGGCCCGAACCACTGACGGACCCCGCCCCCTCGGCGCCGGTGCTCCCCACCCCGGGGACACCGGCGCCGCGCCGTCTGAGCCCCTCATCAGCGGCTGGTTTCCGTGGCAGGGTGGAGCGGGCAAGCCTCAGGGGGCCAACAGAAGAGGGGGAATCGTGATCCTCTGGATCAACGGTGCGTTCGGTGCGGGGAAGACCACCACCGCACGGGAACTGATCGAGCTGATCCCGGACAGCACGCTCTTCGACCCCGAGGTCATCGGGGGCACACTCAGGCACCTGCTCCCCGCCAAACACCTGGCCGAGGTCGGCGACTTCCAGGATCTGCCCATCTGGCGCCGGCTCGTGGTCGACACGGCCGCCGCGATGCTCGCCGAACTCGGCGGCGTCCTCGTCGTCCCCATGACCCTGCTCCGCCAGGAGTACCGGGACGAGATCTTCGGCGGACTCGCCGCTCGCCGCATCCCCGTCCACCATGTGCTCCTCGCCCCGGCGGAAACGATCCTGCGCGAGCGAATAGCCGGGCGCGAGGTGCCTCCGGAGCCCGACGGGGAGAGACGCGTGCGCCAGTGGTCCTACGACCACATCGAGCCCTACCGGGCCGCGCTCACCTGGCTCTCCGCCGACGCCCACCCCGTGGACACCAGCGCGCTCACCCCGTACGACACCGCCGTCCGGATCGCCGAGGCCCTGCGCACCGGGGCCGCGCCCGTGTGCGAGATCGTGCAGACCCCCGAACCCACCGCCGAGACCGTCGCCGCCGGTGTGCTCCTCTTCGACCAGGACGACCGCTTCCTGCTGGTCGACCCCACCTACAAGGCCGGCTGGGAGTTCCCCGGCGGTGTCGTGGAGACCGGGGAGGCCCCCGCCCGCGCCGGCATGCGCGAGGTCGCCGAGGAGACCGGCCTCACCCTGGACGAGGTGCCCACCCTCCTCGTCATCGACTGGGAATCGCCCGCCCCGCCCGGCTACGGAGGTCTGCGGCTCCTCTTCGACGGCGGACGCCTCGACGAACAGGCCGCCCGCGAGCTGCTGCTGCCCGGTCCCGAGTTGCGCGGCTGGCGCTTCGTCACCGAACGGGAGGCCGCCGACCTGCTGCCGCCCGTCCGCTACGAACGGCTCCGCTGGGCGCTGCGTGCCCGCGAGCGCGGCGCGGCCCTCTATCTGGAGGCGGGCGTGCCCGTCGGCTGACGCGGTACGGCGACTTGGCCGGGCCGAACCCGGCTCCGGCTCGTCGGCCCGCAGGCCCTCCGGCGCATCGGCCCACCGGGTGTGGCGTGACCCTCGTAGTGGCTCAACAGGCCTGTTTTCACGGCCGGTTGGCGGAGCGTGCCCTCGGTGTTGTGGACGCGGTGCGGCGCCGGTGCGTGTCCGGTGGGAACGGGAAAGGCCCGCGCCTTGTCGGCGCGGGCCCCCTGCTGTTCGGCGTGCGGATCGGCTGACCGCCAGGTTCGGGAGGAGCGGATCAGCTCGCCGCGTAGTTCCGCAGGAACAAAGCCTCGGCGACCGACAGGCGCTCCAGCTCGTCGGGGGAGACGCTCTCGTTCACCGCGTGAATCTGCGCCTCCGGCTCGCTCAGGCCGATGAGCAGGATCTCCGTCTCCGGGTACAGCGAGGCGAGGGTGTTGCACAGCGGGATCGAGCCGCCCATGCCCGCCGACTGCATCTCCTGACCGGGGTAGGCGACCGCCATGGCCTGCGCCATCGACGCGTACGCCGGGCTGGAGGTGTCGGCGCGGAACGCCTGCCCCTGGCCGATCTGCTCGGTGCTGACCCGCGCGCCCCACGGCGTGTGCGCCTCGATGTGCGCCTGGAGCAGCTTCGTCGCCTCGCCCGCGTCCTGGCCCGGCGGCACCCGCAGGCTGACCAGCGCCCGGGCACCCGCCTGCACGGACGGCGTAGCGCCGACCACGGGCGGGCAGTCGATGCCGAGCACGGTCACGGCCGGACGCGCCCAGACGCGGTCGGCGACCGTGCCGGAACCGATCAGCTCCACCCCGTCGAGCACCTTGGCGTCCTCGCGGAACGCCTGGTCCTCGTACTGAAGCCCGTCCCACACGGAGTCGGCGTTCAGTCCGTCGACGGTGGTCGAACCGTCCTCGTCCCGCAGCGAGTCCAGTACGCGGATCAGCGCGGCCAGCGCGTCGGGCGCCGCGCCGCCGAACTGCCCCGAGTGGAGGTTGCCTTCGAGGGTGTCGACCTGGACCCGGACGAGCGTCATGCCGCGCAGGGTCGCCGTCACCGTCGGCAGGCCCGCGCGGAAGTTGCCCGCGTCGCCGATGACGATGGTGTCGGCGGTCAGCAGCTCCGGGTGCTCCTCGGCGTACCGCTCCAGGCCGCCGGTGCCCTGCTCCTCGGAACCCTCCACGATCACCTTGACGTGCACCGGCACGCCGCCGTTCGCCTTCAGCGCCCGCAGCGCCAGCAGGTGCATGATGACGCCGCCCTTGCAGTCGGCGCCGCCCCGCCCGTACCAGCGGCCGTCACGCTCCACCAGCTCGAACGGCGGAGTCGCCCAGGACGCCTCGTCCAGCGGGGGCTGCACGTCGTAGTGCGCGTACAGCAGGACCGTTTTGGCACCCTCCGGGCCCGGCAGGTAGCCGTACACGGACTGGGTGCCGTCCGGGGTGTCCAGCAGCGCCACGTCCGTGAAGCCCTCGGAACGCAGCGCGTCGGCGATCCAGTTCGCCGCGCCCTCGCTCTCGCTCTTCGGATACTGGTCGAAGTCCGCCACCGACTTGAAGGCGACCAGCTCGGTCAGCTCCGCCTTCGCCCGGGGCATGAGCGAGGCGACGGTCTCGGCGACCGGATTCGACGTCATGGGCACGCTCCTCGTAGGTGCGACGTTGTACTTCCGTGTACAAGTGATCGGTGACGCGCACCCGCCCCGGTGTGCGGGACGCGTGCGCTGCCGATCCTCCCACAGTGGCCTGCGGCGATGCCCGCCGTAGGATGCTCGGGACAGGTGCGGCAGACGGCTGGACTGGGAGCAGTAGACCAACGTGAGCAGCGAGAACTCTTCGGCGGACGACGTGCGGCGTGCGGCGGACGACGAGCAGCGGGTGTGGGACGTCGTAGTCGTCGGCGCGGGGCCCGCGGGCGCTTCGGCCGCCTATGCGGCAGCGGTCGCGGGACGCAGCGTCCTGTTGTTGGAGAAAGCCGAACTGCCCCGCTACAAAACATGCGGCGGCGGCATCATCGGCCCCTCGCGCGACTCCCTGCCACCCGGCTTCGAACTGCCGTTCAAGGACCGGGTGCACGCGGTCACCTTCTCGATGGACGGCAGATTCGCCCGCACCCGGCGCTCCCGGCAGATGCTGTTCGGGCTGATCAACCGGCCCGAGTTCGACCAGCAGCTCGTGGAGCACGCCCAGAAGGCCGGCGCCGAACTGCGCACCGGCGCCACCGTTTCCCGCGTCGAGCAGCACGGCTCCGCCGTGCCGGACCGCCGCACCGTCGCCGTCGTCCTCCAGGGCGGCGAGACCGTCCTGGCGCGCGCGGTCGTCGGCGCCGACGGAAGCGCGAGCCGCATAGGGGCCCACGTCGGGGTGAAGCTCGATCAGGTCGACCTCGGCCTGGAGGTCGAGATCCCGGTGCCGGACACGGTCGCCGAGGACTGGCAGGGCCGCGTCCTGATCGACTGGGGCCCGATGCCCGGCAGTTACGGATGGGTCTTCCCGAAGGGGGACACCCTCACCGTCGGCGTCATCTCCGCCCGTGGTGAAGGCGCCGCCACCAAGCGGTACTTGGAGGACTTCATCGCCCGGCTCGGCCTCGCCGGCTTCGAACCCGCCATCTCCTCCGGCCACCTGACGCGCTGCCGCGCCGACGACTCGCCGCTGTCCCGAGGCCGGGTGCTGGTCTGCGGGGACGCGGCGGGACTGCTGGAGCCGTGGACCCGCGAGGGCATCTCGTTCGCGCTGCGCTCGGGCCGGCTGGCGGGGGAGTGGGCGGTCCGCATCGCCGAGGCGCACGACGCCGTCGACGCCCGCCGCCAGGCCCTGAACTACGCGTTCGCGATCAAGGCCGGGCTCGGTGTCGAGATGAGCGTCGGCAAGCGGCTGCTCGCCGCGTTCGAGCGCCGCCCCGGCATGTTCCACGCGGCGCTGACCGGCTTCCGCCCGGTGTGGAAGGCGTTCATGGGGATCACCCGCGGTTCCACCACGCTCGGCGAACTGGTCCGGTCGCACCCGCTGGCCGGGCGCGCCCTGAGCGTCCTCGACCGGACGCCCCAGGGACCGGACGCGAAGGACGCCACGGACACCGAGACGACGGGCGCCGAGGGCACGGACGCCGAACTCCGGGGCGCGGAGCCGAGGATCGCGGAGGGGTAGGCGGGAGGCGGGCGGGGGGCCGGTTGGGGTTGAGCCGGTATGTAGGTGGGTCGGTAGGCCGGCCACTAGGTGGGTGAGCCGGCCGGCCGGTAGGAGCGTTGGCCGGTCGGAGGGTCGGAGGGTCGGAGGGTCGGAGGGGCGAAGGGGCAGAGGGTTGGATGGGCGGCCGGTCGGAAAGTCGGTCGCCGGTGGCGATGGACTGGTCGTCCGGGCAGCAGTGGTGCGGGCGGCGGGGCGATGGACTGGTTGCCCGGCCGGCAGCGCTGCGGGCCGGCGTCAGCTCTCGGTCGTGATCCGGAAGACCGGGTGGTCGGGAGCGATACGGCGCAGCTCCTCGTCGGACGAGTCGGGGCCGACCCCGCCGAAGAAGACCCCGACCTCGGCCTTCCAGCGCTTGAGGTAGGCGCGCAGCAGCGGGACCTTCTCGTCGTCGGCCACCTCGACGGCGGTGAAGGCCTCCACCTTCTTGCCGAGGCGCAGCTCCCCGCCGCCGGCCGCCCGCATGTTGTGCGTCCACTGCACATGGCCGCGGGGAGCGACGAGGTACTGCTCCCCGTCCACGGTGAGCAGGTTGACCGGCGTCGTACGCCATTCGCCGCTCTTGCGGCCGCGCACGGCCAGCACCCGGGAGCCCCAGACGCTCAGGCCGCGCCTGGTCGTCCAGGCCACGGAGCGGTTGAGGACGTTGACGGTGAACCAGCCGGGCTTCTGGACATGTGTCGACACGGTGACCCCTTGAGATCCGTGGTGGGAGCGCCGCTCTCTTTTGTGAGCACTGCTCTCGCTTGGTTCGAGTCTGCCTGAGAAGGGTGATCCAAAGCAAGAGCGGTGCTCTCTAATTTGGGCGCTGCTCTCGTTTTGGGTCACCGGTGGCGGTGTGGAGCGCTGCTCTGCTTCCAGAGCGACGCTCTCGTTTGTGTGCACTGCTCTGGATTCGTGGGAGACTGCTCCGCATGAGTACCGCACGAGGGGCACGGGCCCGAGCCAGGATCGAGGTCACCGCGGCCATCAAGGACGAGGCGCGCAGACAGCTCGCCGCGGACGGCGCCGCCAAGCTCTCCCTGCGGGCCGTTGCCCGCGAACTCGGCATGGTCTCCTCGGCGCTCTACCGCTACTTCCCCAGCCGGGACGACCTGCTCACCGCCCTCATCATCGACGCCTACAACTCCCTCGGCGAGGCCGCCGAGTCCGCGCACTCCGCAGTGGCCGACGACGCCCCCCGGGACCGCTGGATCGCCGTGTGCGCGGCGGCCCGGCGCTGGGCGCTGGAGCATCCGCACGAGTACGCCCTCATCTACGGCTCTCCCGTCCCCGGGTACGTCGCCCCGCAGGAGACCGTGCCGGCCGCCGCCCGGGTCGGGCTGCTGCTGATCGACATCGTGCGGGACGCGCACCGCGGCAAGGGCGTGGCCCGGATCAAGCTGTCGGCCGAGCTGACGGTGGAGGCGCGGCGGATGTCGGCGGATCTCGCGCCCGACCTGCCGCCCGAGGTGATCGTGCCGCTGGTGGCGGCGTGGGCGCAGCTCTACGGGCTGATCGGTTTCGAGGTGTTCGGCCAGTTCAACCGGGTCGTGGAGGACCGGGAGCCGTTCTTCCGGCAGGCGGCGGGGCGGCTCGCCCATGAGGTGGGGCTCGTCTATCCGGAGCAGGGGGCTACCGCCTGAACCGGCCGGCGTCTGGGCAGTACCTGTACTTCCCGTACTTCCCGTACTTCCCGTACTTCCGGTACTTTCCGTACTTTCCCTACTTCCCGTACTCCCGGGGTAGTACGGGTGATCACCTCGTCCGGCGGACGCCGGGGGCGGGTGTGGGCGTCTAGCGTGGCCGTCATGGAAGAGCAGCGCACGGCCGCGGCCCCGGCGCGGGGCGGGCCGCCCCGGCGGTGGCACGGGCCGCCCGGCTGGGGCCGCTGGAGCGACGAGGAGCGCGGCGCGCGGTGGCCGTGGCGTTCCACGCTGCTGGTCACCGTCTTCGTGCTGCTCGGCTCGGCGTTCGCGGCCCACGCGCAGCAGGGTGACCGGCTCGGCCTGGACGTCCTCGCGCGCGTCCTGCTGGTGGCGGGCTCCGGGCTGCTGCTGTGGCGGCAGCGGTACCCGGTGGTGGTCGCGTTCGGCGCAGCCGTGGTCGCCCTCGTCTACATCGCCGCCGGCTACCCGTACGGGCCGGTCTTCCTGCCGGTGGCCGTGGGCTGTTTCAGCGCGGTCGTGGCCGGTCACCGCAAGGCCGCCTGGACGGCGATCGGGCTGCTGTGGGCGGGACATCTGCTGGTCTCCCACTGGCTCTACCGTTGGCTGCCGCCCGCGGGGGACGGCCCGGCCCCCTGGGTCCAGGAGGCCGGCGTCGCGACCTGGGTGGTGGCGGTCGTGGCACTGTCGGAACTGTTCCGGGCGCGCCGTGAGCAGTGGGCCCGCGAACGTGCCGAGAGGGCCCAGGCGGCCCGGCGGCGCGCGGACGAGGAGCGGCTGCGGATCGCCCGCGAACTGCACGACGTACTCGCCCACAGCATCTCGGTCATCAACGTCCAGGCCGGTGTGGGCCTCGCGCTGCTCGACTCCGACCCCGAGCAGGCGCGGACCGCGCTCACCACCATCAAGACGGCCAGCAAGGAGGCGCTCGGCGAGGTCCGCCAGGTGCTCGGCGCCCTGCGCGCCCCGGGTGAGGCGCCCCGCGCTCCGGCGCCGGGACTCGACCGGCTTCCCGAACTGGTCGAGCAGGCGGCGCGCGCCGGTCTGGCGGTCGACGTCCGGGGCGAGGCGCCCGAGTCCGCGCCCGGCACCGATCTGGCGGCGTTCCGTATCGTGCAGGAGGCCCTCACCAACGTCGTACGGCACTCGGGGTCGCGGCAGGCGCGGGTGCGGCTCGATCACGCGGAGGGCGTGCTGCGGCTGACGGTGGACGATGACGGGCCGGCCACCGGCGTGGACGCGGGCGGGAGCGGCAACGGGCTCGCCGGGATGCGGGAGCGGGCGGCGGCCCTCGGGGGCACGATCGAGGCGGGGCCGCGCGACGACGGAGGGTTCCGTGTGCTGGCGGTGCTGCCGTGGCAGGCCAAGGAGGACCGGTGATCCGCGTACTGCTCGCCGACGACCAGTCGTTGGTCAGGGCCGGGTTCAAGGCGCTGCTCGACGCGCAGCCCGACATCGAGGTGGCCGGGGAGGCCGCCGACGGAGAGCAGGCGCTGCGTTCGGTACGTGAACTGCGCCCCGACGTCGTCCTGATGGACATCCGTATGCCCGTACTGGACGGTCTCGCGGCGACCCGGCGCATCACCGGTGATCCGGGGCTGCGGGACGTCAAGGTGGTCATGCTCACCACCTTCGAACTGGACGAGTACGTCTTCGAGGCGATCCGGTCCGGTGCCTCCGGCTTCCTCGTCAAGGACACCGAGCCCGACGAACTCCTGCGCGCCGTAAGGGCGGTGGTCGGCGGTGACGCGCTGCTCTCGCCCGGGGTGACCCGGCGGCTGATCGCCGAGTTCGCGGCGCGCTCCAAGGAACCCGACTCGGTCGCCTCGCTCACCGGACTCACCGACCGGGAGCGCGAGGTGATGGCGCTCGTCGGCATCGGCCTCTCGAACGACGAGATCGCCCGCCGGCTGGTCGTCAGCCCGCTCACCGCCAAGACCCACGTCAGCCGGACGATGGTGAAGCTGGGCGCCCGCGACCGCGCCCAACTGGTCGTCCTCGCCTATGAGTCGGGCCTGGTGCGCCCCGGCTGGCTGGGCTGAGCGGAGGGCGCCGCACCGCCGCGGAACCGCCACAGTACGGTGGCCACCCGGAGGGCGAAGAGCGCGGCGGCCAGGACACCGCCCGAGGTGACGAGCGCCCGTACGGCACCCCGCGACAGGTCCAGGAAGAGGGCGGGGCCTGCGACCACCCCGAAGGCGACGGCGGCGAGGAACGCCGCGCTGGCCAGGGCGTATCCGATCTCCACCGTGACCGCGTCCCGCTGTGCCTGGCTGCGCCGGCCGCCGGTGTCCTCCGCGACGGGTCGGTAACCGTCCAGGGAATCCCCGTTGTTGCTCATTCTCCGAGTCAACAGGGCGGTGTCCGGCGGGGCAAGGGCCCGCCGGACACCGCGTCCGGTCCAGTGCGTTCCTGTCCTGCCCTGCCCGGCCCAGTCCTGTCCGACTCAGACTGGTTCAGACTGTTTCATACAGGTTCGGCAGCGTACGAGTTACGAGTCGTTCGGCCCGGGCGCCGGTCAGGTGCTAGTCGGCGACCGTCACGGTCTCCTGTTCCGACTTCTTCGTCAGGGACCCGGCGACGACGACGGACTCCTGGGGGCGGCGGGTGCGCAGGCCCGGCAGGGTGATCAGCAGCCCCGCGAGGGCGATGCCGGTCACCACCATCAGGCCGGGGCGGTAGCTGTTCAGGACGGCCTGGGGCGAGGAGCCGTCCGAGGCGTTCGCGGTGACGGCCGCCGTCACGACGGCGAGGAAGATCGCGCCGCCGACCTGGACCGAGGTGTTCAGCAGACCGGAGACCATGCCCTGCTCGTGGTCGTCCACGCCGTTGGTCGCCTGGATGTTGAGCGACGGGAAGACCAGGGCGCAAGCGGCGCCGATCAGCAGCATGGTCGGCAGGATGACCGACGCGTAGGCGGGGTGGAGGTCGACGCGGAGGAACAGCGCGTAGCCCGCGACCATCAGGGTGAAGCCCGTCGCGATGAGCCGGGGTGTGCCGAACCGGTCGACGACGGCACCCACCGACGTGGAGGACAGCGCCACGAGCGCGCCGGCCGGCAGGAAGGCGAGCGCGGTGTGCAGGGCCGACCAGCCCAGCAGCGACTGCATGTACAGCGTCACCAGGAACTGGAAGCCGACGTACGAGCCGAAGAACGCCATCGCGCCGAGCTGGGCCCGGACCTGGCTGCCGGAACGCAGCACGCCCAGCCGGATCAGCGGACTCGGACTGCGCCGCTCCACGCCGACGAAGACGGTGAGCAGGACGGCGACGGCGGCGAAGGACAGCAGCGTGCGGGCCGAGCCCCAGCCGGCCTCGGGTGCCTGGACGACGGTGAAGACGAGCAGCAGCATCGAGGCGGTGCCCAGGATGGCGCCGGGGATGTCGTAGCCGTCGTGGTTCTTCTCGCGGTCGCTGCGCGGGATGAGCTTCAGGCCCGCGAACAGGGCGAGGAGGGCGATCGGGGCGGGCAGCAGCATGGTCAGCCGCCAGCTCGCCTCGGTGAGCAGGCCGGACAGGACGAGGCCCATGGAGAAGCCGGTGGCCGCGCAGGTGGTGTAGATGGAGAGCGCGCGGTTGCGCAGCGGGCCCTCGGCGAAGGTCGTGGTGATGATCGACAGTCCCGCGGGTGCGGTGAACGCGGCGCTCAGGCCCTTGACGAAGCGGCTGGCGATGAGCAGCGGCCCGGAGTCCACGAGGCCGCCGAGCACCGACGCGAGCGCGAAGACCGCGAGCGCCACCAGGAAGACCTGGCGGCGGCCGAGCAGGTCGGCGGTGCGTCCGCCGAGGAGGAGCAGTCCGCCGTATCCCAGGATGTAGCCGCTGACGACCCACTGGAGCGTGGCGGTGGAGAGGTCGAGTTCGGAACCGATGGACGGCAGGGCGACGCCGACCATCGACACGTCGAGGGCGTCCAGGAACATCGCGGCGCAGAGCACGAGCAGGGTGCCCCACAGCCGTGGGGTCCAGTGTTCCTGGGGCGCGGGACGGGTGAGCGGAGAAGTCATGCGCCAGAGATTACATGCACGCGCATTCAATGCAAGAGCATTTAATGACGGTGCAATAAAGCGGGTTCTTTGCTACCGTGCGCCCATGGCGGCGACGCATGCCGAGCAAGGGCTCGTGAACCAGTGGCGCGACATCCTCGCGGTGCACGCCCGCACCCTGTGCGAACTCGACCGTGAACTGCACCGGCACGGCCTGGGGGCCAGCGACTTCGAGGTGCTCGACGTCCTCGCGGCCTCCACCGCGGCGGACGGCGGTTCCTCCTACCGCGTGCAGGAGATCGCCGAGCGGGTCCATCTGAGCCAGAGCGCGCTGTCCCGGCTGGTCGGCCGCCTGGAGAAGGACGGCCTGGTGGCACGCGGGATGTGCGCTGAGGACCGGCGGGGCGTACGGGTCTGCCTCACCGCCAAGGGCCGTCGGCTCCACGGCGAGGTACTGCCGTTGCAGCGCGCCGTCCTGGCCCGCATGCTGACGCCGGAGTCGGCGGGCCCTCACGACTGACGGGCCCCGGCGACCGGGGGGTCCCATGCGGCTGATGGGCGCCGGCGACCGGGGGTCCCGCGCGGCTGATGGGCGCCTTCGTGGCGGGCGACGCGCGTCTCGCCGCCCCTCCGGGGGGCTCGGGGTCCTCGGACCAAACATCGGGGTCCTCGGACCAAACATCGGGGTCCTCGGATCAAACATCGGGGCCCTCGGGCCAAACATCGGGTATCTCGGGCCCAAGGGGACCGGCGCTCAGCCCACCGCGACCCGGCGCGTCGCGAAGCCGATCAGCGCGGCCACCGCCGCGAGCGCGGCGACGCTGGTCAGGGCCGTCGGCAGTGAGTACCAGTCGGCCATGAACCCGATCGCGGGCGGCCCGAGCAGCATGCCCCCGTAGCCGAGGGTGGAGGCGACGGCGATGCCGCTCGCTCCGGCGAGCGCGCCGGCCCGTTCAATCGCGACGGGGAAGATGTTGGCGAGACCGAGGCCGGTGACCGCGAAGCCGAGCAGCGCCACCCATACGGACGGGGCGAGTGAGCCCAGCAGCATGCCGAGAGCCGCCGTCGTGCCGCCGGCCACCAACGTACGGGTGCGGCCCAGTCGTTCGAGCAGTGTCGTCCCGCTCAGCCGGCCGATCGTCATGGCCAGCGCGAAACAGGAATAGCCGGCCGCCGCGATCCCGGGGTGCGCCTCCAGGTCCTGCTCCAGGTGCAGCGCGCCCCAGTCGGCGAGCGCGCCCTCGCCGTACGCCGTGCACAGGGCGATCAGGCCGAAGACCACGACGAGACCCCGGGTGCGTCCAGCCAAGCGCCGCGGTGCCGTCCGGTCGTCGCTGCGCGGCCGGTCCGGCGGCGCGGGCATGTCGTACCGCAGCAGGGCGGGCCCGGCGAGAGCGGTCACGAGCAGGCCGAGGAGGGCGAGGGCGAGCAGGTGCCGGGTGGGGGACAGATGGGCGGCGACCAGGCCGCCGAGCCCGGCTCCGAGCATCCCGCCCAGACTGAACGCCGCGTGGAAACTGGGCATCACCGGGCGCCGCAGCGCGGCCACGAGATCGACGGCCGCGCTGTTCATGGCGACGTTGATCCCGCCGTAGGCCATGCCGAACACGAGGAGGACGGCGCCCAGCGCGGCGGCCGAGTGGGTGAGCGGAGGCAGGACGACGCTGAGGCAGAGCAGGACGGCGCAGGCGAGGGTGACCTGACGGCTGCCGTAGCGGCGGCAGAGCCGCCCGGTGAAGACCATGGTCACGACCGCCCCGGCGGAGACGCCGAGCAGGGCGAGGCCGAGCGCGCTGGCCGAGGCTCCGGTCTGCCCCTTCACGGCCGGGATGCGCACGACCCACCCGGCGAAGATGAAGCCGTCGAGGGCGAAGAACGCGGTGATCGCGACGCGGAGCCTGGTGAGGGAGGGGTCCGGCACGACGCTGTGCGGGAGGGTTTTGTTTATTGGCGGCACAAATTCACGTTAGGCCGGTGTTCCGCTCAGGGCAAGGGACCGGACCTCGCGCTCACCGGCGTCTCCGTGCTCACCCGGCGACCCTACGGTCATCGGCGCCTCCCCTCCGGTCACCGGGAACCCCGCGGCTCGCCGTCCCCTTGCGCCGGGACGGCGAGCCGCGGTCCTACCGGCGGGGTCAGGCCGCCGGAGCCGGGTACGTCGGGTACTCCACTCCCGAGACGTGCTGCACGACGCGGATGACCTGGCAGGAGTAGCCGAACTCGTTGTCGTACCAGAGGTAGAGGATCGCGTTGTCGCCGTCGACCTTGGTGGCGCCCGCGTCGACGATCGAGGCGTGGCGCGAGCCGATGAAGTCGCTCGACACCGCGTCGGGCGCGCTGGTGAAGTCGATCTGGCGCTTGAGCGGCGAGGTCAGCGAGACCTCGCGCAGGTGGTCGAGGACCTCCTCGCGGGTGGTCTCGCGGCCCAGGCGCAGGCTGAGGATCGCGATCGACACATCCGGCACCGGCACCCGGATCGAGCTGCCGGTGATCGGGGCATCGAGGTCGGGGAGCGCCTTGGCGACGGCGGAGGCGGCGCCGGTCTCGGTGATGACCATGTTGAGCGGCGCGGAGCGGCCCCGGCGGTCGGAGCTGTGGTAATTGTCCAGCAGGTTCTGGTCGTTGGTGAACGAGTGGACCGTCTCCACATGGCCGCGCAGCACGCCGTACTCGTCCGCCATCGCCTTCAGCGGCGGCACGATCGCGTTGGTCGTGCAGGAGGCGCAGGACAGGATCCGCTCGTCCGGCTTGATCATGTCGTGGTTGACGCCGTGCACGATGTTCGGGACGTCGCCCTTGCCCGGCGCGGTCAGTACGACCTTGTCGATGCCGGGGCGCAGGTGGTTCGACAGGCCCGCGCGGTCGCGCCACTTGCCGGTGTTGTCGATCAGGATGGCGTCGCGGATGCCGTACGCCGTGTAGTCGACCTGGGAGGGGTCGTCGGCGTAGATCACCTTGATCTCGTTGCCGTTGGCGATGATCGTGCTGTTCGCCTCGTCGACGGTGATCGTGCCCTGGAACTGGCCGTGGATGGAGTCGCGGCGCAGCAGCGAGGCGCGCTTGACGATGTCCTGGGCGCCGCCGCGGCGGACGACGACGGCGCGCAGCCGCAGGCCGTTGCCGGAGCCGGTCTTCTCGATGAGCAGGCGGGCGAGGAGGCGGCCGATGCGGCCGAAGCCGTAGAGGACGACGTCGCGTCCCTCCCGGCGCTCGATCTTGTTGTCGCCCGTGGCACCGGCGACCGCCTCGGCGGTGAACTCCTCGACCGACAGGCCGCGGTCGTCCGCCCGGTAGGTCGCCGCGAGCATCCCGAGGTCGATCTGCGACGGCCCCAGGTCCAGCGTGCTGAGCGTCCGCAGGAACGGCAGCGTATCGGTGACCGACAGCTCCTCCCCGGCGATCTGCCGGGCGAAGCGGTGGGTCTTGAGAATGCTGACCACTGACTTGTTCACCAGGGAACGGCTGTGCAGGAGGATCGTGACGTCCTGCTCCCGGTGCAGCCGGCCGATGATCGGGATCATCGACTCCGCTATCTCTTCGCGAGTCTTCCAGTTGGTGAACGCGTCGTCATTGACAGTCACAGAATCATCTTTCGAGCTAGGTGGCGCTCATATGCTAACCCGCCCCTCGGTGGTGATCGTTCACGCGGTGTCCACCCGTGCGGAACCCGGGACTCTGGACTCTTTCGTTGCGGTAGGCACCCTTGACAGCGTGCGTACTGTTTCGCGACGTTTGAGCCCCGCCGTTCGCTTCGGATCTCGGCGCTCGACCTGGGGGGCGAGCCGCGGTCCGGCGCGACCGGCGGAAATCAGAAAAGTGGCGGGACGCGGACAGCGCGTCACGGGGGGAGCTGTCGCCCATGCGATCCATCAACGATGATCCACACGCCCTGACGTCCTGCGGTGTGACGTCCTGCGGTGTGACGTCCTGCGGTGTGACGTCCTGTGTAGTGACGGCCGGTGCACTGACATCCTGTGTACTGACGGTTTGTGTAGTGACGGCCTGCGTTGTGACGGCCGGTGTCGTGGCCGGTGCGTCTTGCGCGGCGCCCACCGAAGGGCGGCTGGTCTGAGGTGGAGATCACCAACCACAGACTCGACGGCCTGAGTCTCCCGCTGCGCGCGGCCTGGCACCGGGCGATGGACGAGTCGCCCGAGTACGCCAACCCGTTCCTGGCACCGGAGTTCGCGGCCGGGGTCGCCAGGTTCCGCAACGGCACCCGGGTCGCCGTCCTGCGCGAACACGGCGAGCCCGTCGGCTTCCTGCCCTACGAGCGCGGCGCCCTCGGCGTCGGCAGAGCCGTCGGCCTCGGACTCTCCGACTGCCAGGCCCTCGTGCACAGACCCGGGGTCACCTGGGACGCCCAGGAGGTGCTGCGCGCCTGCGGGCTGTCCATCTTCGAGTTCGACCATCTCGTGGAGGAGCAGCGGCCGTTCGGCCGGTTCGTCACGGGCACGTTCGCCTCCCCAGTGGTCGACCTGAAGCCGGGCGACAGCGGCTATCCGGAGTGGCTGCGCGGCGCCTACCCGGGCCAGGCCAAGACGACCCTGAAGAAGGAGCGGCGGCTCGCCCGGGACGTGGGGGAGGTGCGGTTCGTCTTCGACGAGCGCGACCCCCGGATGCTGCGCACGCTCATGCGCTGGAAGTCCGCCCAGTACCGCAGGACCGGACGGATGGACCGGTTCGCCCGGCCCTGGATCGTCGGTCTGGTGGACCACCTCTTCGACGTCCGCGAGGAGCACTTCACCGGCGTGCTGTCCGTCCTCTACGCCGGGGACCGGCCGGTCGCCGCCCACTTCGGACCCCGGTCCCGCGGCGTCCTCGCGGCCTGGTTCACGGCGTACGACCCGGAGTTCCACCGCTACTCGCCCGGCCTGATGATGCATCTGCGCACCGCCGAGGCGGCCGGACGCAACGGCGTCAGCGTGCTGGACCTCGGCCGGGGCGACAAGGAGTACAAGGACTGGCTCAAGACCCGCGAGCTGCGGGTGGCCGAGGGCTTCGCCTACCGCCCCCATCCCGTCGCGGCGGCGCACCGGCTGTGGCGCAGGCCCGTGCGGGGCCTGCGGAACACGGTCCTCGCCCATCCCGAGCTGCGCGACCCGGCCGACCGGCTCCTCAAGACCGTCGGCACCCTGCGCGCGTCCCGGCGGCCGCGGTCCGGCGCGGTGAACCGGGCGGAGTGGACAGGCGGAGCCGACTCAACCGACTGAGCCGATGGAGGGGCGGAGCGGGTGGAGGGGCTGGGCGGAGCGGGCTGAGGGGCTGAGAGGGCTGGGCGGACGGAGTGGGCCCGGGTGTCAGACGGTGACGACCTCGACGCCCGCCTCCTCGAACTGCCGCACGGTCGCCGGCGCCACCGCCGTGTCCGTGACGAGCGTGCCCACCGCCTCGGCCGCGCAGATCCGGGCGAACGCGCGCCGGCCGAGCTTGCTGGAGTCGGCGGCGACGATCACGCGTTCGGCGCGCTCGCACAGCAGCCGGTTGATCGCCGCCTCCGCCTCGTCGTGCGCGGCGGCGCCGTGGGCCGCGTCGAAGGCGACCACGCCGAGCACCGCCACGTCGAGGGTGATCTGACCGAGCACGCCGTCCGCGAGGGGGCCGATCAGCTCGTAGGACTGGGGCCGGGCCACCCCACCGGTGACCACGATCTTGAACTGCGGGCGCACGGCCAGCTCGTTGGCGATGTTCAGGGCGTTCGTGACCACGGTGAGCGCGGGGGAGCCGTCCGCCAGGTCCGGGCGCACCGCCAGGGCGCGGGCCACCTCGGTCGTGGTCGTGCCGCCGGTGAGCCCTACCGCCTCGCCCGGCGCGATGAGCCCGGCCACCGCCTCGGCCACGCGCTGCTTCTCCGAGGCGCGCCGGGCGGTCTTGTAGCGCAACGGCAGTTCGTACGACACCCCGTGGACGACCGCGCCGCCCCGGGTGCGGACCAGCATCTGCTGCTCGGCGAGCTGGTCGAAGTCGCGCCGGATGGTCGCCGCCGACACCTCCAGCAGCGTCGCCGCCTCCTCGACATCCAGGCGGCCCCGCTCCACCAGCAGTTCCAGCAGCGCCTTCCAACGGGCGTCGCGCGACATCCGCCTCTCCCTTGCTCGATCCTCCGCGACCTTAGCGCACCCCACCTCATCCCAAATGCTTGATTGTGCTTGAAAGATCGCTATATCTTGCAGGAACAAGCATCACTGGGAGGGGTACGGCATGACCTATGTCGAGGACGAGCTGAGCAGCCAGCCGGAGTGCTGGATCCGCGCCGCCGAGGAGGCCGCCGGACACCGGGCCGCGCTGCCCGCGGCGGGGGAGCGGGTGGCCATCGTGGGATGCGGCACCTCGTACTTCATGGCACAGGCCGCGGCCGCCCTGCGCGAGGGGGCCGGACAGGGCGAGACGGACGCCTTCGCCGCCTCCGAGTACCCGCACGGCCGCTCCTACGACCGCGTGATCGCGCTCACCCGCTCCGGGACGACCACCGAGGTCCTGGAACTGCTCGGACGGCTGCGCGGGCAGACCCGGACGACCGCCGTCACCGCCGACCCGGACACCCCGGTGATGAAGTCGGCAAACGACGTGGTCGTACTCGATTTCGCCGACGAACGGTCCGTCGTGCAGACGCGGTTCGCGACCACCGCGCTCACCCTGCTCCGGGCCCACCTCGGCCTGCACACGGACACCGTCGTCGCCGACGCGCGCACCGCGCTGGACACACCGCTGCCCGAAGGGCTCGTCGGCTGCGCCCAGTTCACCTTCCTCGGCCGCGGCTGGACGGTCGGCCTCGCCAACGAGGCCGGACTCAAGATGCGCGAGGCATCCCTCGCCTGGACCGAGGCCTACCCGGCCATGGAGTACCGGCACGGCCCCATCAGCGTCACCACCCACGGCACCGCCACCTGGATGCTCGGCGAAGCACCCGACGGGCTGGCCGAACAGGTCCGCTCGACCGGCGCGTTGTGGATCGACGGCGCCCTCGACCCGCTGGCCGAACTCGTCCGCGCCCAGCGCCTCGCCGTGGCCGTCGCCGCCGCCAAGGGCCTGGACCCCGACCAACCCCGCCACCTCACCCGCTCCGTCATCCTCGGCGACTGACACCCGCTCACCCACCCCTGGAAAAGGAGCAGTTGTGCCCCTCGCAGCAACCGGTGAGCTGGTCGCCCGGGCAGCGGCGGCGCGGACCGCCGTCGCCGCGTTCAACGTCATCACCCTGGAGCACGTCGAAGCCGTCATCGCGGGGGCGGAGTCCGCCGCCGCGCCCGTCGTCCTCCAGGTCAGCGAGAACGTCGTCACCTACCGCTACGGCCGGCTGCTCCCGCTGGCCCGCGCCGCCACCGCCGCCGCCGAACGGGCCTCGGTGCCCGTCGCGTTGCACCTCGACCACGTCCAGAGCGACGACCTGCTGCGCCAGGCGCCCGCCGCCGGGTTCAGCTCCGTGATGTACGACGCGTCCCGTCTGCCCTACGCGGAGAACCTCACCGCCACCCGCGCCGCCGCCGACTGGGCGCACGCCCAAGGGCTGTGGATCGAGGCCGAGTTGGGCGAGGTGGGTGGCAAGAACGGCGAGCCGCCGCGCGACGCGCACGCACCCGGCGCCCGCACCGGACCCGGCGAGGCGCGCGCCTTCGTCGCCGACTCCGGGGTGGACGCCCTCGCCGTGGCCATCGGCAGCTCGCACGCGATGACCACCCGCACGGCCGCCCTTGACCACGGCCTGCTCAAGCAGTTGACCGCCTCGCTCGACGTCCCGCTCGTCCTGCACGGTTCCTCCGGGGTGCCGGACGGCGAACTGCGCGCGGCCGTCGAGGGCGGCATCGCCAAGGTCAACGTCGGCACCGCGCTCAACATCGCGATGACCGGCGCCATCCGGGAGTTCCTGGCGGCGCATCCCGAGGCCGTCGACTCGCGGAAGTACCTCAGCGTGGGACGCGAGGCCATGGCGCGGACGGTGGCGGAATTCATCGGCGTACTGCGGGGCTCCGGCGAGGCCTAGCCGGGACAGGCCCTGACGGGCCGGGAAACACGGCGCCCTGACGGGCGGCGACCATGACGGACGGGGCCTCCCGCCGCTCGGGTGACCTTCACCACGGGCCGGCGGGAGGCCCTTTCGCATGCCCGGCCGGGGGACCGAGTTCCGTGTGCGGGCGTTCGCACGGGTGACAACGTGGCTAGTGTGAACAAGTATGGGAGAAGGCCGAAAAGGGCACGGCGCCTTCGCGCGTGAGGCACCCTTCGGGAGGCCTCTCGGGGAGGCCTCCCCGTGCCCCGTTGACGCGAGGAGCAGGAGTTGGCGGTGATGCGCAGGGGGCGGAGCCGGCGCCGGGCCGAGAACCGGGGGGTGGTGCCGGGGGGTTGTTCGGTGGCCGGTTTCCGCACATCGGGAGAGCGGGCTGCGCGCCCGCGTGCCGGTGACTCCAGTGAACCGGCGCCGGCCGTCCCGGAGCTGGTTCGCGGGTCGCGTACGACGTTCACGCGCCGAAGGTCCGTGGGCCCGGCGTGAGCGGATTGATCTACTATCTGGCCGCCGCCGTCCTGTGGACAGGGCTGGCGGCGCAACTCCCCGATTTGTGGCGCCACTGGCGAGACCCCCTCAAGCGGGCCTTCTGCGCGGTCATCTTCCTGTCGGGACTCTGCTTCGTGCTCGGCGCACCGCCCACCGTGGCGCTGGTCAACGGGACGACGGGCATTCCCAACGTGGCCGCCCCCCTCACCTACGGAACGGTGACCGCCTTCAGCGCGGCATCCCTCATCCTCATCGTGCACTGGCGGGGCACCGACCCCGTCCGGGTACACCGGACCGCGCGTGTCTGGATGTTCAGCTACCTGGCAGTGATCGCCTCCCTCGGCATCCTGTTCACCCTGGGCGACGCGCCCGTCGAGCGCCGCGCGGACTTCGACACCTACTACGCCTCGACACCGTTCATCCGCGAGATGATCGTGCTGTACCTGGTCGCCTACCTGGTGGCCGCCGTGACGACGACCCTGCTCTGCTGGCGCTGGACCCGCCAGGTCAGACGTTGGACCCGTGCGTCGCTGGCCCTGCTTGTGCTGGGTTGGCTGTTCATCAGTGCCTACGGAGTCGTCAAGTTCGTCGCGCTGACCGCCCACTGGCTCGGGCACGGCTGGGACGGCCTCAGCACCAGCGTGGCCCCGCTGGTCGCCGTCGGCGCCTGCCTCGCCTCGGCGGGCTACATCCTCCCCGTCATCGGACCACGCATCGACTCGGCGATCACCTTCGTGCGGCTGCGCCCCCTGTTCCGGCTGCTCGCCGGGCCCGCCGGCGGCAGACGGCCGGTCACCCCGCTGTCGTGGCGGACGATCGGCGACGTCGATCTGCGGCTCACCGCGCGCGAGACTGCCATCCGTGACGGCCTCAAGCGGCTCTCCGGGCACCTCGACGACCAGGTCCGGCTCCGCGCCTACCGGGAGGCTCTGGCCGCCGGGTTCAGTGTCGCCGACGCCGAGGTCGTCGGCATGGCCGCGATGGTCGCCGTCGCCGCGCTCGCCGACGCCCCGTCCCGCCGCGCCGGGCCGGGAACGGTCGGCATCACGGTCGGCGACCTCGACGTGGTCGTGTCGGTCGCCGCGGTCGCACGGCGTTCCGCCTCCCGCGCCCGCACGCTGGACACGGCTCAGCCGTCGCTGCTGAGCCTGTCGCGAGCGGTGCGCACCCCGATCGTCGACGCGGCGGTCCAGTCACGCAGGACCACCGTCCGTCCCCTGTGAAGCCGGCCTCCTCGCCGGCGAGTCGGCGAGCGACCGGCTGAACTGCGTTACGGCAGGACGGGGTTCGGCGGATTCAGGCGCCGGTCACGGCGCGTGCCGGCCGTGCGGGAGTCGCCTCCGTGCCCATGGCCCCTCGGGCAGTTAGTCGCGTTCGACGACGGTCACCTCGTCCACGGACCCGGACAGGGCCGCGGCGGCGAGAAGACCGGCCACGCTCCCACCGATGACGACAGCGCGGCGCGACATGGTTCTCCCGATCGTCATGAACGTTGCCCTGGGCGCGAGGGCTCACCTTACGGTCGCGCTCGTCGCCGTTCACAGGAGATCGGGAGGTCCGCCGCTCGCGCCCGTCCGGAGGACCCGAAAACGTCAACTGGACCGCTGTGCAGAGTGGTTGACGTGCCCCGGGGCGCGTGACGACGGGCCGGGACCGCTGGCCCGTCTCCAAGCTGGCGGCGCCTCCAGGCCGGCAGCCCGCGGGCGTCCGTCATGGCCGCTTCCCGTCAGGGCGTTAGCCTTTGACGTCCTTCTTCACCGCCCGCAGAATCACGAACTTCGCGTCCCCCGCGACCAGTTCGCTGTTGCCGAAGAGGCGGCGCAGCTTCAGGTGGTAGCCGAGGTGGCGGTTGCCGATCACCCACAGTTCGCCGCCCGGGCGCAGCGCGGTGCGGGCGTCCGAGAACATCCGCCAGGCGGTCGTGTCCGTCGTCGCCTGGTGGGAGTGGAACGGCGGGTTGTTGAGGACGAGGTCCACGCTCCCGGCGGGCACCCCGGTCAGGCCGTCGGCGACGCGGAACTCGGCGGCTCCGTCGGCGTTCGCCCGGTAGGTGGCCTCCGCCGAGGCGACCGCCTGGAACGACTCGTCGACGAACAGCACCTCGGCCTCCGGATTGGCCAGCGCCATCGCCGTACCGACCACGCCGTTCCCGCAGCCCAGGTCCACGATCCGCTCGCCGCCCCGGCTGCGCGGCAGGTGCCGGAGGAAGAAGCGGGTGCCGATGTCGAGGCGGTCGGCGCAGAACACGCCCGCGTGGTTGACGACCGTACGGCCGGAGACGATCCCGATGTCGTCGGGGAGCCGGTAGCTGTACGGCCAGGGGTTGGCCTCCCGGGCGATCCCGGTCAGCGGGGTGCAGAAGATGAGCCGGGCCTTCTTCTCGGCCGGCGAGGTGCGGGTGGGACCGAGGATCCGCTCGAAGAGCTGGAGCGTCGAGGTGTGGATCTCCTTGACCATCCCGGTGCCGACCACGACCGTGCCCTCGTGCACCGCGGGCGCCAGCCGGCTGAGCTGGTCCTCCAGCAGGGCGAGGCTCTTGGGCACCCGGACCAGCAGCACGTCGATCCGCTCGGGCGGCGGGTCCTGGGTGGTGAGCAGCCGGACCGCGGACTCGTCGGCGCCGGCCCGCGCCAGGTTCGCCCGGGTCGCCTGCTGGGTGAGGTGGGAGTCGGTGATCTGCGTCGGCCGGGCCGCCGACAGCGCGGTGGCGAGCGCGCCCCACCGGTCGCCGGCGATTACGACCGACCCGGTCAGGGGCACCTCGCTCGCCGCGAGGTGCCGCAGCAGATAGGTGTCGGCGGCGTCCCACGCGCGCAGCCGGTCGCGGGGGTCCTCGGGGAAGCGGGCGAGCTGGTGGTCGCCCCAGGGGGTGGTCATCCGGTCGGTCATCGTGCCTCCAGGCTAAGCGACGCAGGTCGGTGCGGGTGCGCGAGGATGGAGGCATGGCGATGGACACGGAGCTGTTCCCCCGTGGCCGCCGGGAGATCGCGCCGGGCGCGGTCCACCTCCCGGACTGGCTGGACGCGGACGGTCAGCGGCGGCTCCTGGAGGACTGCCGCGGCTGGGCGCGCCCGCCGGCCGGCCTGCGCACGGTGCGGACCCCCGGCGGCGGCACGATGACCTCCCGGCAGGTGTGCCTGGGCTGGCACTGGTATCCGTACGGCTATGCCCGGACCGTCGTCGACGGCGACGGCTCCCCGGTGAAGGCGTTCCCCGACGGGCTCGGCGAGCTGGCCCGCGCCGCGGCCCGGGACGCCCTCGGCGCGGGGGTCGCGGGCTCCGACGGGCCCGCGTACGACATCGCGCTGATCAACTTCTATGACGCCGAGGCCCGCATGGGCATGCACCGGGACAGCGACGAGACCTCCGACGCCCCGGTGGTGTCCCTGAGCCTGGGCGACACCTGCGTCTTCCGGTTCGGGAACACGGAGTCCCGGACCCGGCCCTACACGGATGTCGAACTGCGCAGCGGCGACCTGTTCGTGTTCGGTGGCCCGTCCCGGCTCGCCTATCACGGTGTGCCCCGGGTGTACGCGGGCACGGCACCGCCCGAGTTGGGACTCACCGGACGGCTCAACGTCACGCTCCGGGTCAGCGGGTTCTAGACGAGCGGGTACGGGTGCGGGGGTTTCCGCCGAGCGGGTGCGGGTGCGGGGGGAGGTGGAGGTGCGGGTGCGGGTGCGCGGATGGGCGAGTTCCGGCCGGGCGGGTGCCAGACGGCCGGGCTGCCGTCCCAGCGGCACGGGTTCCCGTGCCCGGCGGGCTCCGGGGGACGGAGGCCACCGGGGGAGCGGATCATGGGAGACTCACCCTCATGAACGGCAAGGCGGGCCCCCGGACGGCGGGGGACGGGAACACGCGGACACGGCTCGACCGGGGGCGCGGGGCGCTCGGACCGGCCCTGGAACTCGTGCACACCGGGCGTGCGCCGACGCGCGCCGTGCTCACCGCCGAACTGGGCGTCACCCGGGCGACCGCGGGCGCGGTCGCCGCCGAACTGGAGGCGCTCGGGCTGATCCGCGTCGACGCCCGGCCCGGCGCCGCCGCCGGTTCCCAGGGACGCCCCTCGCACCGCCTGGAGGTCGCCGAGGACGGGCCCGTCGCCCTCGCCGCGCAGATCCACGCCGACGGGTTCCGCGCCGCGCTGGTCGGCCTCGGCGGCCGGATCGTCGCGACCGCGCCCGGCTGCGAGGCCGTCGACGCCGATCCGGCGAAGGTGCTCGGCTCGGTCGTCGAGGCCGGCGCCGACCTGCTCCGGGCGACCGGCCGCCGCTGCGTCGGCGCCGGGCTCGCCGTGCCGTCCGCTGTCGCCGAACCCGAGGGCCTCGCCCTCAACCCACTGCACCTGGCCTGGCCCGCGGGCGCCCCGGTCCGGCAGATCTTCGCCGAGCGGGTGCGCGCGGCCGGCATCGAGGGACCCGCGTTCGCCGCCAACGACGTCAACCTCGCCGCCCTCGCCGAGCACCGGCACGGAGCGGGCCGCGGCGCCCGCGACCTGCTCTGCGTGGCCACCGGCCACCGTGGCGTCGGCGGCGCGCTGGTGCTCGACGGCCGCCTGCACACCGGCAGTTCGGGCCTCGCCCTCGAAGTCGGCCACCTCACGGTGAACCCCGAGGGCCGCCCCTGCCACTGCGGCAGCCGCGGCTGCCTCGACGTCGAGGCCGACCCGCTGGCCTTCCTCACCGCCGCGGGCCGCGTCCCCGGCCCCGAGATGTCACTGCTCCAGCAGTCCAACGAGCTGATCCGCGACGAGTACGCCGACCCGTCCGTCCGCCGGGCCACCGAGGCGCTCATCGACCGCCTCGGCCTCGGCCTCGCCGGTCTCGTCAACATCCTCAACCCGGACCGCATCATCCTCGGCGGCCTCCACCGGAGCCTGCTCGACGCCGACCCGGACCGGCTGCGTGCCGTCGTCGCCGACCGCAGTCTGTGGGGCCGCAGCGGCGTGGTGCCCATCCTGGCCTGCACCCTGGACCACAACAGCCTCGTGGGAGCGGCCGAGTTGGCCTGGCAGCCGGTCCTGGACGACCCGCTGACCGCCCTGGCCGCCTGACCCGGGCCCGGTAGCAGGAGACTGCCCGGCCCGACCGGCCTCACGGCGCCTGATCGGGCCGAGCGCGAGGCCGGGCCGGGAACGCCGGGCCACCGCGGCGGCCCGGCCCCCCCCCATTCGCTCAGGAACCCCACGCCACCGCGAAGGCGCGTCCCGGGTTGCCGGTGAGGATCCGGTCCACCAGGTCCTTTCCCACGGCGTGTTCGAGCCGGGGGCGGACGCGGCGCAGCAGATACGGCATGCCCGGACCGCCGTCGACCGACCGGGCCGCCGCGGTCGTCGTGTCGCCCCCGAGCAGCAGCCGGTCCCCGAACCCCGCCTCGGCCAGGGCGCGTACGGCGTCCGGCATCCGCCAGTCCGTGGCGTGATGGGCGCGCGAGGGACCGTCGAAGGCGAGGAAGGCGCCCGCCTCGGCGGCCTCGCGCTGCACCACCAAGTCCGGTGAACGGTTCAGGTGCCCGAGGATCACCCGGTGCGGCGGCACCCCCAACTCCCCGCACAGCAGGTCGAGTACGTCCAGCGCCCCGGTGCCCAGCTCCAGGTGGACCGCGATCGGCGCGCCGGTGGCGTGATGGGCCTCGGCCGCCGCCGTCATCGTCCAGCGGGCGTGCGCGTCCACCGCGTGGAACCCGCCGGCCACCTTGATCAGCCCGGCGCGGACACCGGACGTCCCGATGCCGGAGGTGAGTTCGGAGACGAACAGAGCCGCCAGCTTCCCGCGCAGCCGGCGCGGCAACTCCGGTGAGTAGTGGACGGCTTGGTGCAGCCCGGTCGCCGCCACGATGTGGACCCCGGTGTCCCGGGCGACCAGCGGCAGGTCCGCCGCGCGCCGGCCCAGTCCGTACGGGGTCCACTGGACCACGCTGCCGCCGCCCTCGGCGCGGAACGCGGCGAGTTCGGCCCGCGCGGCGGACGCGTCCCGCAGTTCCTGGCCCGGCAGCCGGGGGCTGCCGAAGAAGACGTGGTCGTGCGCGTCGCACACCCCGAGGTCCTGGGGCGGCAGGTCCCCGAGAACCGTACGCACCATCGCCGCCCCGAGCACCGAACTGGCGGTCGCCGCCCCGGTCACCACTGCCGGCCCCGCGGCAGCGACCCCCGTTCCGGCTCGGACAGGTGGAGCACCTGGAAGACCTCGCCGGACGCCTTGGGGGAGGAGCCGGACCAGAGCGAGAAGTGGACGATCTCCCAGTGCCGGGCATCGACGGCGGCCGCCGCGCCCACCACCCCGTCCAGGGACGCCAGCCGCTTGGTCTCCCGTACCGCCTCCTCCATCGCCTCCGTCAACTCGACGCCCTCCGGGACGGGTTGACGCCGACGGACCGCCACCTCGGCCGGTGAGCCCGCGGCGCCGCCGTCCTCGTAGGCGAGTCCGGTCCAGTGCTGCACGACCGGGCGGCCGAAATCGTTCACCAGACCCTGGAACGGCCCTCCCCAGAGGAAGGAGTTCATGCCCTCGACGGTGTTCCACAGGTAGAACGGCGCGTACTGGTTGACCGGCGAGCCGTCCACCCCGCGCTCGCGCATCAGATACGCCTTGAAGCCCAGGCCGTCCCACGAGTCGAGCAGATGGCCGAGCCGGGCCACGCGGTCGCGGATCACGGTCATGTCGTAGTCGGCGGGAAGCGTGACCTCGTACTGGATCGCATGCATGGGCGGAGTCCTCAGCTCTGGTCGGTGTCGGAATCGGTACGGGCGGTGAGAGAGGCCGGAGCCAGCAGGGCGAGCAGGCCCCGGACCCCGGCGTCGAAGGCGGCAGGAGAACCCGAGGCGCGCGCCAGCACATAACCGCCCTGCACGGTGGTGAGGATCGTCGCGGCGATCTCGTCCGCGTCGAGCGACGGCCCGAACTGCCCCTGTTCCTTGCCCTCTTCGACGAGCGAGGCCAGCCGGCCACGCAGCCAGGCGAGCGTCTCGTCGACCGGCGCCCGCAACGCGTCGTCGGCGATCACGTCCGGGTCCATCGTGAGCCGCCCCACGGGACAGCCGCGCAGCACCTCGCGCTCACGGGTCAGATAGGCCTTGATGCGCTCGTACGGGGTGCCGGGGGAGTCGAGAGCCCTCTCCGCCGCTCCCCGCAGCTCGGTCGCGGTGCGTCGGATCGCGGCCAGCGCCAGATCGGGCTTGCCGCGGAAGTGGTGGTACATGCTGCCCTGCCCGGCACCCGCGCGATCCAGGATCGCCTTGGGGCTGGTGCCCACGTATCCGCGCTCCCACAGCAACTCGCGCGTGGACTCGATCAGTCGGTCCGCTGTATCCATGCGAGCACTGTACATACCAGTAGGTACAGAGGTCTAGACGGGCCGGGAGGAGCCGCCGACGGGCCCCGGCGCGGGCGGTATCCGCCGGACGGCATCCGGCAGGTAGCAGATAGCAGGGGGCAGGGGGCGGCGAGAGGCGGGCGAAGCAGGCGCGGGTGCCCCGTGTACTCCCCGGGAGGTACGCGGACGGCCGCTGGCCGTACGACGACTCGGGCCCCCTCCCGGAGCCAGTCTCGAAGCATCACCCGATTCCGAAGATCCCGCGCGAGGGCGCGGCCCCACCGAGGAGATGACCCGAGATGCAGACCCTGGCGAACTGGGACGGCGGCCCCGGCCCGTGGATCCTGTTCTTCCCGCTGATCTGGGCGGCCGTCGTGCTCGGCGTGGTGACCGTCCTGCGGCGCACCGCGTTCCGGGGCCGCCGCGGTCCGTGGCGGGCCGTCGGCGGCTTCGGTCCGGGCGACCCCCGTCCGACGGGCGACTCGCCGATCGCCGTGCTCGGCCGGCGCTTCGCCTCCGGGGAGATCGACGAGGACGAGTACTGGCGCCGGCTGTCTGTCCTGGACGAGCAGTTCGGCCGTACCGGCAAGGGCGGCGCGGCGTGACGGCGGCGACCGCCACCCGCGACGCGGCCCGGGTCGCCGACGCCGTGAAGGTGTACGGCAGCGGCGACACGGCCGTACGGGCCCTGGACGGGGTGAGCGTCGGGTTCCCAGCCGGCCGCTTCACCGCGATCATGGGGCCGTCCGGCTCCGGCAAGTCCACCCTGATGCACTGTGCCGCGGGCCTGGACACCCTCACCTCCGGAGCCGCGTACATCGGCGATACCGAACTCGGCGCGCTCGACGACCGCCGGCTGACCCTGCTGCGCCGGGACCGCGTCGGATTCGTCTTCCAGGCGTTCAACCTGATCCCGACGCTCACCGTCGCGGAGAACATCACCCTGCCGCTGGATCTCGCCGGCACCGGCGGCTCCCGTGACCGGCTCGACGCGCTCATCGACGCGGTCGGCCTGCGCGACCGGCTGCACCACCGTCCGAGCGAACTGTCCGGTGGGCAGCAGCAACGCGTGGCCGTGGCACGGGCGTTCGCCGGCCAGCCCGACGTCGTCTTCGCCGACGAACCCACCGGCAACCTCGACTCCCGCTCCGGCCAGGAGGTGCTGGACCTCCTCGGCGGGACAGTGCGCCGTACGGGCCGCACCGTCGTCATGGTCACGCACGACCCGGTCGCCGCCGCCCACGCCGACGAGGTGCTCTTCCTCGCGGACGGGCGCCTGGTCGACCGGATGGCGGACCCGACGGCCGACAGGGTCCTCGACCGCATGAAGGCCTTCGACGCGTATGAGACCCACGGCGCCTCCGACGGAGAGGCGGCCCCGGTATGAGAACCGGCACGAACGCCAGCACGAAAACCGGCATGAACACCGGCACGAACACCCGCACGAAAGCCGGAATGAACGCCGCGCTGCGCCTCGGCGCCTCGGCGCTGCGCGCCCACCGACGGCGCTTCGCCGGCACGTTCCTCGCGGTGTTCCTCGGCGTGGCGTTCCTGGCCGGCACGCTCGTCATGGGCGACACCCTGCGCGCCGGGTTCGACACGATGTTCGGCAACGCGACCAAGGGCACCGACGCCGTGGTCCGCAGCGCCGACACCATCACCACACCGGGGCAGAGCCAGGGCGTACGCAGCCCCGTCGCCACCCGCCTGGCGCGAACCCTCGAACACGTGCCGGGCGTCGCCGCCGCCGTGCCCGACATCGAGGGCGCCGGCCAGCTCGTCGGCGCCGACGGCGAACCGGTCGGCGGCCAGGGCCCGCCCACCCTCGCGGGCAACTGGATCGACGACCCCCGGCTCAACGCCTACCGGCTCGCGGAGGGGCGGGCGCCCGCCAGGACCGGCGAGGTCGTCGTCAACCGCGGCGCCGCGAAGAGGGGCCACCTCGCGATCGGGGACACGACCGTCCTGCGCACACCGGACCCCGTACGGGTGACGATCGTGGGCCTCGCGACCTTCGGCGGCGAGGACGGCATGGCCCAGGTGACGTTCACCGGCATGACACAGGCCGACGCGGAGAAGTACCTGACCGCGCGACCCGGCCAGGCCGCCGGCATCCGCGTGCGGGCGGCTCCCGGAGTCGGCCGGCACGAGCTGGTGGCCGGCCTGACTCCCGTACTGCCCAAGGGAGTCGAGGCCATCACCGGCGAGGAGTTCGCGCGGGAGAACACCGACATGATCTCCAGCCAGTTCCTGACCCTCTTCACCACGCTGCTGCTCGTCTTCTCCGGGATCGCGCTCCTCGTGGCGACCTTCTCCATCCACAACACCTTCGCCATCGTCGTCACCCAACGCACCCGCGAGAACGCCCTGTTGCGCGCCCTCGGCGCCTCCCGCCGCCAGGTCACCGTCTCAACCCTGGCCGAGGCGAGCGTCGTCGCCGTGACGGCCTCGGCGGCCGGACTCGCCGGGGGCGTCGGGATCGCGGCAGGACTCCAGGAGCTGTTCCCGGCCATCGGATTCCCCTTCCCCGACGGCGACTTGGTGATCAGCGTCCTGTCCATGCTGCTGCCGCTCGCGGTCGGCGTCGTGGTCTGCCTCGCCTCCGCGCTGCCGCCCGCCGCGCGGGCCGGACGCACCGCGCCCCTCGCCGCGCTGCGGGAGTCCGCCGTGGACGAGTCCGGCGCCTCCCGGGGACGCGCGATCACCGGCGGGGGACTGGCCGCCCTCGCCGTGACGGTCACCCTGACCGGGGTCCTGATGGCCCCGTCGCTGTGGCTCGCCGGGCTCGGGGCGCTGCTCGCCCTCGCCGCGTTCGTGGTCCTCGGCCCCGTGGCCTCCTCCACCGCCGTACGCGTCCTCGGCGCCCCGCTCGCCCGACTGCGCGGTGTCACCGGCGCACTCGCCCGGCGCAACGCGCTGCGCAGCCCCCGGCGTACGGCCGCCACGGCGGGCGCCCTGATGATCGGCGTCGCCGTCGTCGCGCTCTTCACCGTGTTCGGCGCCTCGCTCAAGGCCACCATGGACCAGACCGTCTCCCGCTCCTTCGCGGGCGACATCGCCGTCAGCGCGCCCTCGTTCGGCGCGGGCGGCAGCGGACTGAGCCCCCGACTCGCCCCCGCCCTCGCGCGCGAACCGGTCGTCGAGCACGCCGTGGGGCTCGGCAAGGGCATCGCCGAAGTCAACGGCAAGGGACGGGCGTTGACCGTCACCGACCCGGTCGCCCTCGCCACGGTTCTCGATCTCGGCGACGTGCGCGGCTCGTTGGCCCGCCTCGGCACCGACGGCATCGCCGTCACCCGCGAGGAGGCCGGCAAACAGCACCTCGCGACCGGCGACACGGCCCAACTCGCCTTCACCGACGGCCGGAAGGAGAAGTTCACCGTCCGCGCCGTCTACGGGCGCTCGGAACTCGCGGGCGACTACCTCATCACCCGCGCCGCCTGGGCGCCGCACCGAACCCAGGACTCCGACACCCTCGTGGCCGTCTCCCTGAAGGACGGCGTGAGCACGGACCGGGGCACGGCCGCCGTACGCCGGGTCGCCGAACGGTACGGCAGCCCCGAGGTGCAGACCCGTGACGCGTACGCCCGCTCGTCCGCCTCGGGCATCGACATGATGCTGACCCTGGTCTACGCGCTGCTCGCCCTCGCGGTCCTCATCGCACTGCTGGGCATCGCCAACACGCTGACACTCGCGACACACGAACGCACCCGCGAGATCGGGCTCCTGCGGGCCGTCGGGCAGACCCGGGCGCAACTGCGCGCCATGGTCCGCTGGGAGTCGGTCCTCGTCGCCGCCTTCGGCACGGCGGGCGGTCTCGCCCTCGGCGCCTTCCTCGGCTGGGTGCTGGTGAAGGCCTCGGACGGAACGTCCGACACCGCCTTCGCCTTCGCGGTCCCGCCGCTCCGGCTCGCCGTGGTCGCCCTGGTGGGCCTCGCGGCGGGAGCCATCGCGGGCCTGCGCCCGGCCCGGCGGGCGGCGCGCCTGGACGTCCTGCGCGCCATCGCCACCGAGTGATCCCACGGGGTTCGCAACTGATCCCGCCGGCCACGTACATGGTCGCGCCGGGCCCGCGTCCGAACCCGCCGGACACGTGCCCGATCCCGTCGGGCCTGTACGTGAACCCGCAGGCCACGTACCCGGTCCCGCCGGTTCCGTACGTGATCCCGTCGGGCCCGTACGACGTCCGTGACCGGGCGGCGTACGCGACGGAGGTCACCGCCCGGTCAGCCGGCAACGGCCGACCGGGCGGGAGCGTGTTCCGGCCTGAGGGCGTCGATGCCGACATCGACACCGACGGCATCGACGGTCTGCCGCAGCGAGGCCTCGCCGGAGATCTCGTACGGGGAGCGGAGGGCGGACGCCACGACGGGCGCCTTCGCCGGAAGGGTGAACCAGACGACCTTGCCCGCGTCACCGTCGGGCCGCACCCCCCAGTTCTCGGCCATCGCGGCGACCATGGCGAGGCCGCGTCCGCAGGTGGCGCCGGGGCCGGCCTCCCGTATCTCGGGAAGCCGTGGATCGTGGTCGCGCACCGAGACCGTGAGGGTGTCGAGCAGCAGCTCGATCTTCACGGTGCACTGTTTGTCGGGCCGGGCGTGCAGATGGACGTTGGTCAGCAACTCGGTGACGCCGAGCGCGGCCCGGTCTATCAAGGGGTCCAGATGCCAGTAGCGCAACTGCGCAGAGACGATTCTGCGGACCTGGCCGATCCGCGACGGCAGGGCTTGGAGCTCCACCGCGCAATGCCTGCTTGGCTGGCTGATCACGGCTGCGACTCCCCGAATTGAGGTCCGGAAGAAGACGGAGATCGGATCCAGCAGGGCGGCCGAGTGGAACGCCGCCTGCTGTGGTGACCGGCGGGCTGGTTCACAGCGTTATCGCCGGTAGACCCAGAGTAGTGATGTGGAATCAGAGTGACCCAGGGGGCGCCGTCCCGCAACTCGCGGTGCCCCGCGGGCCGTCGTGGACCGCCTCAGCGGCCGTGTCCCGCCGCCCTGCGGACCGCCTCGATGAAGCGGCGTGCCGAGGGCGGCCCCGGCTTGCCGGGCGCCGGATCGCGCTCGCCGAGAGTGAGCGAGTAGCGGGTGCCGTTCAGATCCGCCGAGGCCCGGTCCCCGTGCGCGAACCAGGGCTTCGACGCCCGCACCGCCCGCACCGGGGCGCTGTCGATCTCGCTGCCGTAACTGGTGAGCAACTGCAGCCTGCCGTCGCTGATCCGGACCTGTCCGGCTCGGGTGAGCGAGCGCAGCCGCTTCCCGATCCGCACGCCCGTCGCCGTGAACTCCGGCTCCGCCATGCCGCTCCGCCCCCTCGCGCTCTCCGGCTCTGCCCGGTCGTGGTTCCCGGTGTCCGTGCCCGGCGGGGCGATCGCCCCGAGGGGCAGTCTGCCCGCAGGCGCCGCCCGGCACCAGTGCGCATCGCGGGGGCGCTCGGGGCGTCGGCAGCACGGGCCGGTTGCGCCCCCTCGGCGGTGCCCGGGCCCCGTCCCCAGGGGTGCCTTTGGGGCGCCCAAAGGTGTGTTTATGCAGGTGAGAAGCGTGCGGAAGGTGTTTATGATCGAAGTGTCCGACCGGTTCAGCGGCGTCGGCACCACGCGAACAGGAGCCCTGCCGTGAGCACTCCCCAGCAGACCCGGACCGGCGCGACCCTCGACGTCGACCGTACCGACGAGGGCTACCGGAAGTGGCTGAAAGACGCCGTCCGCAAGGTCCAGGCCGACGCCAACCGCTCCGCGGACACCCACCTGCTCCGCTTCCCGCTGCCCGAGGCCTGGGGCATCGACCTGTATCTGAAGGACGAGTCGACCCACCCCACCGGCAGCCTCAAGCACCGGCTCGCCCGCTCCCTGTTCCTGTACGGCCTGTGCAACGGATGGATCCGCCCCGACCGCCCGGTGATCGAGGCGTCCAGCGGCTCGACCGCCGTCTCCGAGGCCTACTTCGCGGGGCTCATCGGCGTGCCCTTCATCGCCGTCATGCCCCGCACCACGAGCCCCGAGAAGTGCCGGCTCATCGAGTTCCACGGCGGGCGCTGCCACTTCGTGGACGACTCGCGCCGGATGTACGAGGAGGCCGCCGCCCTCGCGGTGGAGACCGGCGGCCACTACATGGACCAGTTCACCTACGCGGAGCGCGCCACGGACTGGCGCGGGAACAACAACATCGCCGAATCCATCTTCCGCCAGCTGGAGTTGGAGCGGTTCCCGGTGCCCGCGTGGATCGTCGCCACGGCCGGGACCGGCGGCACGTCCGCGACCCTCGCGCGCTACGTGCACTACATGCAGGCGGACACCCTGATCTGTGTGGCCGACCCGGAGAACTCCTGTTTCTTCGAGGGCTGGACCACCGGCGACCCGGACGTGACCTGCGACTGCGGTTCGCGGATCGAGGGCATCGGCCGGCCGCGAATGGAGCCCAGCTTCGTGCCGGGCGCCATCGACCGCATGATGAAGGTCCCCGACGCGGCCTCCGTCGCCGCGGTGCGCGCCCTGGAGCAGGCCATCGGCCGCAAGGCGGGCGGCTCGACCGGCACCGGCCTGTGGAGCGCCCTGAAGATCGTCGCCGAGATGGTGGCCGAGGGCCGCACCGGAAGCGTGGTGACGCTGCTGTGCGACCCCGGCGACCGCTATCTCGACAAGTACTACTCGGACTCCTGGCTGGAGGAACAGGGGCTGGACATCGCCCCGTACACGGAGGCGATCAGCTCGCTGCTGCACACGGGCGTCTGGCCGGACTGAGGCGCGGCCGGGCCCGCCCGCGCGGACCCCTCTGGTCGGGAGCCCCTGCTCATGCGGCCCATTGCTCATGCGGGCGCCTGCTCATGCGTGCCCTGCTCATGCGTGCCCTGCTCATGCGGGCCCCTGTCCACGCGGCTCCTGCTCGGGCGCCGCGCCCCCCGTCCAGGCGGCCCCTGCCCGGCCGGGCTTCTGCCCCGCCCGGAGCCCAACGGCCAGGTGGGCGCGCCGGTGTCAGGCCGGCGCGGATGCCAGGCGCCGGTCCAGCGCCGTGACCGCGTTACGGAAGGCGCGGCCCAGACCGGGCCGCGCGAGAGTGAGTCCCCCGCGGAACAGGGCCGTCCCGTCGGCGGCGAAGGTCCACTGGACCCGGGTGCCCCCGCCTGCGGGCGTCAGCCGCCACTCCTCGACCAGCGCGCGCATCCCGGGCGCGTTCGTGACGTCCGCCCGGTACGCGTACAGCCGGGGCGCCTCGGCGGCCAGGACCGTCTCCGCGAAGCGGGTGCCGCCGCGCAGCCGCACCTCGCGTCCGGTGCCGTCGCCGGTGGGCCGGGCCAGTGTCACCGCCGAGAACCAGTCGCTCCAGCCGGACACGTCCTCGGCGAGCGCCCGGAAGACCGCCTCGGGAGGCGCGGCCACCTCACGGGCGAACACCAGACGCACCGGAGCGGTCTCGGCGAAGTCGGGCCCTACCGGACGCAGACGGTGTGCCATGAGCGAACCCCCAGCGGGAACGAGTCCCGGTCGGCAACGATCGATGACCCGAAGCACCCCGAAGGCCTCCGGAGCCTCGGCAGCGACACCCTGGCTGGCGGCCCGTCAGATGTCTGTATCGTCCTCGGGCTCACCGGCCACGACGAGGCGCCGCAGGTGTTCCGCGATCTCCGCGCGGGCCTCCGCCGGGAGCCCCCCGTCGGTCACCAGCGTGTCGACCTGCTCCAGCGCGGCGAACGAACTCAAGCCCACCGTGCCCCACTTGGTGTGGTCGGCGACCACGACGACCCGGCGCGCGGACTGCACGAGGCGCCGGTTGGTCTCCGCCTCCGCCAGGTTCGGCGTCGACAGGCCCGCTTCCGGCGATATGCCGTGCACCCCGAGGAAGAGGACGTCGAAGTGCAGCGTCGCGATGGCCTGGTCGGCAACCGGCCCCACGAGCGAGTCGGACGGCGTACGGACACCGCCGGTGAGGACCACCGTGGCGCCACCCTGGCGCTGGCCGGAGGTGCGCTGCGCGGAGTGGAACACGTCCGCCACCCGCACCGAGTTGGTGACGACCGTCAGATCCGGGACGTCCAGGAGCCGGTGGGCCAGCGCGTATGTCGTCGTGCCGCCCGAGAGCGCGATCGCCGAACCCGGCGCGACCAGCTCGGCCGCGGCCCGCGCGATGTCCTCCTTGGCCGTCAGCTCCAGACCCGACTTGGCCTCGAAACCCGGCTCGTGCGTACTCGCCTCGGCCACCGGGACCGCGCCGCCGTGCACCTTCTCGACGGCACCCTGACGGGCCAGCGCGTCCAGGTCGCGGCGGACCGTCATGTCCGACACACCGAGCTTGCGCGTCAGTTCGTTGACCCGGACACCGCCGCGGCGGCGCACCTCGTCGAGGATCAGGGCGCGGCGCTGCTCCGCGAGGAGGTTCTGATTCTCACTCACGACCGCTCCGGTCCTTTCGCCGCTGGCTGCCCGACACTCCGACCGAACCCGCTCCCACGTGGACGTTCTCCTTGTCCGAGGTCTGGAGGAGGTCCCATCCTCGCACGGCGCGCCGACAGCCGCGCCACCGCCCGCACGCCCGTCGCGGCCCTTCCGGGCCGTCACTTTCACACGTATCGGGGAGATTCGGCGCGTACCCCTGTGCCGCGCGCACCCCAGCCGCGATCCTTGTGCCTGAACATGACACACGTGGCACACGTTGCCCGGGGGAGTGCCCAACCGTGGAACACACACCGGAACAGACCGCCGGCGCCGAGCCGCCCAGCGCCTTAGCGAGGCGCCGGGCGGACGACATCGCCCTGGAACTCCTCGTCCACGGGGTGGGCGGCGCCACACCCGAGGACATGCTGGACGACCCCCGCACCGTCCGGGTCACCGGCGACGCGACCGCGGCCGTCTACCGCCGCGCGGACGACGCCGACGCCGAGGAACACCCGCGGGCCGACCGCGCCGGCCCGGTGCGCGAGGCGTACGTGTGGTGCAACCTCACCTCCGGCAACGGCGCCCGCGCCCTCTGGCTCCTGCTGCTGCCCTTCATGGTCGTCAACCTCGCGCACTGGATGCGCCCGGCCTCCCGCCACCACCCGCGCACGGTACGCCTGTACGGGCTGCTCGTCCGGCTCGCCGGACTCACCCTCACCGTCCTGCTCGTCGCCGCCGCCTGCGAGGTGGCCCTCGACCTCGCCGCCTGGCAGTGCGCCGGCACGCGCGCGTGCGTCCGCAACCACTCCTGGCTCGGCTTCCTCTCCCCGGACCGCCCCGACCCCGGCTGGTGGAGCCAGCCGGGCCGCCGCCTCGCCCTGGCCGCCCTCGTACCCGCCGCGCTCACCGCCCTCCTCTGGTACCTCTCCCACCGCACCTGGAGCGCCTACGAGTCCCAGCAGCCCATGTCCCGCGAGGCCCGCCCCGGCGAGGAGACCGACGGCACCGCGCTCAGCCGCCCCGGCTTCTGGTACGGGCGCCGCCTGGTGGCCCGGCTGCGCGCCGCGCACACCGCCGCGGGCTTCCTCACCGTCGCCGCCGCCGTCGCCGCCCCGGCGACCCGCCACGACCGCGCGCCGGGCGGCCCCGCCCCGCTGGACGTCCTGGGCACCCTCCTGGACGCGGCCCTCGTGCTGGGCGCGGCCGTCGTCCTCGCGGTGGTCTGCCGCCGGGGCCGCAGCGAGCACCGGATCGACCGGCAGGGCGACCGGACGCTCGTCCGTCTGCTGCCCCAGGGCGCGATCCTGCTGCTCGCCCTCACCCTCGTGTACGCCTGCTGGTCGCGCCCCGAGTGGCAGGCGACCGGGCGTCTCCCCGGCGACGCCACCTTCGGCGGCCTCACCCTCGTCCAGGGCCTGTTGGTCATCGCGCTCGGCCTCGTCGCCCGCACCCTGTACCGCACCAACCCCGTGACCTGGGGCGGCCCGGGCACACCGGACGTTCCCCTCGACACCCGTACCGCGATGCGCGGCTTCGCCGGGCCCGCCGTCGCCATGCTCGCCTGCGCGCTGGGCGGCGTGATGTCCGGCGGGGTCTGCCAGCGCGTCGCCGACTGGCTCGACGGCACCCGGCACTCCATCCCCGGCCCGCCCGTCCTGCTCACCTGGCAGGCGTCCGCGATCCCGCCCCTGATCCTCGTGCTCCTCGCCGTCGTCGCCCGCCTGGGCCGGCGAACCCTGCGTCAGCGGCACCGCGAGGCGATCGCCGTCGAACGCGCCTACCCGGGCGAGCCGAAGGACACCACGCGCACCCGGCGCATCGCGAGCACCCGCGCGATGGCCGCCCTCACCGACCGCGCGCCGTTCGTCGTCGGCGTCCTCTCGTTCGCGACGCTGCTCCTCGGAGCCGGCGCCGTCGCCGGGGCGTTCGCCACCGGGGACACCCCGAGCGCCGCCGCGCGGGGCACCTACGCCCTCGTCCACGGCGCCGCCGAGACCGCCCAGGCCCTCGGCTCCTGGCTGATCGGACTTGGCTTCATACTCTTCGTCACCTGGGGGCGCCGCGCCTACAAGGACCCCGCCGCCCGCCGCACCATCGGCATCCTCTGGGACGTCGGCACCTTCTGGCCCCGCGCCGCCCACCCCTTCGCACCGCCCTGCTACGCCGAGCGCGCCGTCCCCGACCTCACCTGGCGCATGGCCACCTGGACCCGCGCCACCGGCGGACGGCTGGTGCTCTCCGGACACTCCCAGGGCAGCGTCCTGGCCGCCGCCGCGGCCTGGCAACTGCGGCCCGCCACCCGCCGGCGGATCGCGCTGCTCACCTACGGCTCCCCGCTGGAGCGCCTCTACGGGCGCTGGTTCCCGGCTCACTTCGGGCCCGCCGCCCTCGCCTCACTGCACCGCGAGGTCGCCTGCTGGCGCAACCTGTACCGCCCGACGGACCCCATCGGCGGCCCCGTCCGGCTGCCCGGCGACTGCGGCCCCGAGGTCGACCACGAACCCTTGACGGACCCGCTCGCCTACGGCCGCACCGAACGGCATCCACTGCCCGCACCGGTCCTCGGCCACTCCGACTACCAGGCGGACCCCGTCTTCGCGGCCGAGCGCGAACTGCTGCTGGCCCGGCTGCGGACCGACGTCCCCGGCCAGCGCCCCCACGGGAACGCTCAGGACAGCTCCGGCAGGTCCTCGGAGTAGAGCAGGGTCAGATCGTCCGTGCTCGGCTCGTCCAACTGGGCCACCCGGCCCGCGTGCCGCTCCACCATGGCCTCGAACGTCTGCCGGGCGGTCCGGCCGTTGCCGAACGCGGCGCCCTTCGGGATCGCCGTGAAGTACTTCAGCAGCGCCTCGGCGGCGCCCGGCCCGAGCCGGTACTCGTGCTCCTCGGCCTGCTGCTCCACGATGCGCAGCAGTTCGTCGGGGAGGTAGTCGTTGAAGGTGATGGTCCGTGAGAAACGCGACGCCACACCGGGGTTGACCGACAGGAACCGCTCCATCTCGGCGGTGTAACCGGCGACGATCACGACCACCGCTTCCCGGTGGTCCTCCATCAGCTTCACCAGGGTGTCGATGGCCTCGCGCCCGAAGTCGCGGCCCGAGTCCTCCGGCGACAGCGCGTACGCCTCGTCGATGAACAGCACGCCGCCGCGCGCCCGGTCGAACGCCTCCTGGGTGCGGATCGCGGTCGACCCGATGTGCTCACCGACCAGGTCCACCCGGGACACCTCGACCAGATGGCCCTTCTCCAGCACGCCCAGCGAGGCGAGGATCTCGCCGTACAGCCGGGCCACGGTCGTCTTGCCAGTGCCGGGGGAGCCGGTGAAGACCAGATGGCGCCGGGCGGACGCCGCCTTCAGCCCTGCCTGCTGTCGGCGCCGGCCCACCTCGATCATGTCGGTGAGGGCGCGGACCTCGCGCTTGACGTTCTCCAGGCCCACCAGCGCGTCCAGTTCACCGAGCACGGCCTTCGACGCGCGGGCCTCCGGGACGGGCTCCGGCTCGGCGACGAGCGGATCGCGCTCGGTGCCGCGCTGACCGGGGATCACCCCGAGGAGACTTCCCGGGGCACTCGACGTCTCGACGGCCGTCTCGTGCGCCGGGGTGCGCAGCCCCGTGCTCTCGTCGCTCGCGCAGTCCTCGACCACCGGACCGCCGCCGGGCGCGCCGCCGTCGGCGAACTCGTAGCCGCCGCGCGCGCACCGCTCCGTACGGCACTTGCGCAGGGTCGCGCGGCAGCCGTCGATCACATGGAAGCCGTAGCCCCCGCTGTCCGCCACACGGCAGTTGAGGAAGCTGCCGCGGCCGTCGGCCGACACATAGAAACCGGCCTCGGCGGGCGAGGTGACCGTGCAGCGCTCGATGGTCGGGTCGGCGCCCTTGGTGACGATCACGCCGGTCTGGGTGCCGTCCACGGTGCAGCCGGACAGCGTGCCGCCGCTGCCGTGGTCGCGGAACCAGGCTCCCGTGGCGGCGTCCCGGATACGGCAGTCGTCGAGCTGGGCGGTGGCGCCGTCGCTCACCGACACCGCCGTGTTGCGCACCTGGGAGATGTCGCTGTCCACGACGTCGGCGCGCGAACCCCGGTCGAGGACGAACAGCGCGTCCGGCACGTCGTGCACCCGGCAGGAGTCGAGCACCGCCGTCGCGCCGTCGCTCACCCACACCGCGGGGTAGTCGCCCGTGCTGTCGAAGATCTCGCACTGGTTGGCGTCCACGCGCGTGCCCGGGTCCCAGACCGACAGGCCGTTGCGCCCGAACTGCCGCACGGTGGTGCGGGTGAGCGTCAGCACGGACCGGGACCGCAGGTCCACCGCGTTCTCGGGGATGTCGTGGATGCGGCAGTCGGCGAGCGTGAGCACCGCGTCGGTGTCCAGGGTGACGCCGTCGGCGGTAGTGCGGTGCACATCGCAGTCCGTGAGGTGGGCGGTGGCCCGCGCGGTGACCTGCACCCCGGACCCCTTGACCTCGTACACCTCGCAACCCACCGCCTCCAGCGAGGAGTTCTCCCCCGTCGCCGACAGGCCCGCGCCGGAGGCGTGGTGCACCCGGCAGCGCTCAAGACGCGGATGCCCGCCCCCGCGGACGAGGATGCCCGACTGGCCGGCCGCGACGATCTCGCACTCCTCGAACACCCCGCCGCCGCCGTCCAGTACGGCGATGCCGACGCCCGCCGGGTTGTCGACGGTGCAGCGGCGCACGGTCGGGCGGGCGCCGCCGCGCACCTCGATCCCGGCCGCCGAGCGCGTGACGATCCGCACGTCCAGCAGTTCCGGGGTGCCCTCCTCGACGAGCAGCGCGGGCGCCGCCGAGTCCTGGCCCTCCACGTGCAGGTCCTGGACCACGGCCGAGGCGCGGACGGTCAGCGGCACACCGTCGACCGGCGCGATGCGCACGGAGCCGGGCGAGCCCTCGGGGCCGCGCAGGGTCACCGCGCGCTGCACCACCAGGTTCTCCCGGTAGGTGCCCGGAGCGACCGTGAGGACGTCACCATCCGCCGCGGCCTCCAGGGCGGCGGCCAGCGATACGTACTCACCCGTGCGGCGCCGCCACCGCGAGGTTCCGGTGTGCGTCACCTGGACCGTGCCCTGTGCCATGGCGCTGTCGTGCCCCCACCTCGTCGTACGCGGGTCCTGCGAGGCCTTGCTGATACCCCGTCGGCGGGGATACTGCCCCTGCCGGACAGCCTCTCATGACGGTGCGGGTCAGCGCGGCCGGTCCACCGTAGCGTGCGCCGGCGGGGCCGGTTGACCGTGGCCGGCGGGCCGTCAGCTTCCGGTGCCCGCCTTGCCCCAGTCGGGACCGGCCTTGTCCCAGGCTCTGTCCCAGTGCGCGTACCGCCGGCGGACCAGATGCCACAGGACCAGGCGTCTCGCGCACTCCACGCAGCCCGCGGTGAGCACGGCCGCGCCGAAACCGGCAAGGACGGCGTGCGTCGTGGCGGTGGCGCCGTCCAGCGGGCGGCCCACCAGCCGGCCGTGCCGGTCGGTCCAGAGGCCGAAGTGGGCTCCGGGACGCGGTGACTTGAGGAGGGTGACGACGACACCGCGCTGCCGGCTGCCGTCCGGCGCCGTCCAGTCGGCTATGACGCGGGTACGGGTGTCCCGCGCCGTCGAGGTCTCGGGGTCGGGCTGGACGGAGCTGTGGGAGAGCGCCCTGACGACGGTGGCGGTCACCTGGTGGCGGTCGGCTCGCTGGTGCCGCACCGCCTGTTGCAGGGCGTGGTCGGCGGAGGTGCCGACGGCGGTCCCGACGAGGGGCGCTCCGAAGGCGATGACCAGGAGGGCGGCCAGGGCGAGCCAGGCCTCGACGAGATCCGTCGTGCGGCGCAGCGGATTGTGCCGCCAGCGCCAGAGTCCGATGACCGAACGCACCGTCCATCACCCCCTTCCGCGTCCGTGATAACCCCCTGCCGGGCCGTTCACGCGGAAAGCGGCGGAAGAGAGAGCGACATCACCCCTCCCGCGAGGCCTTCCGCGAACGGTCCCGCACGCCGTCAACGATCCGGCCCGCGGCCGGGGTTCCCGTCCGGCCAGCCTCCGGTGAGGACTTCGGTGAGGACTCCGGTGAGGACTTCGGCGGGTGCTTCTGCCGGGGCCTTCTGCGGGGCCGGGCCGCGCCGGCCGTTCGAGGACCATCAGCAGGCCGCGCCGGCCGTTCGAGGACGATGAGCAGGCCGCGCGGGCTCTTCGAGGACCGTGAGCGGCCCCGCGGGCTTGAGCGGGCCGGCGGGCTATTCGAGGATCGTGACCGGGTCGCCGACGCGCAGTGTGCCGCGCGACTCGGGGACGAGGTTCTGCCCGAAGACCAGCTTGCCGCCGATGCGGCGGTGCCGGGCGAGCGTGCGCAGGGGTTCCTTGCCGCGCCGGGCGCTGTCCTGGTCGGTGGTGGTGACCACACATCTGCCGCACATCTTGGCGACGCGGAAGGTGACCTCTCCGATGGCGATCCGGGACCAGCCGTCCTCGGCCCAGGCATCGGTTCCGGACACGACGGCGTTCGGCCGGAAGCGGGTCATGGGCAGCGGGCCCTCGTCGGGATGGTCGCCCCGGGCGATCAGCGCGTTCAGGGCGTCGAGGGAGCCCAGGGTGGTGACGAGGAGCGGATAGCCGTCCGCGAAGCTGACCGTCTCACCGGGCAGCGCGAACCGCGGGTCCACGGGCCGGCGGACGGCGGGATCGTCCATGTGGGCCAGACGTACGCCGGCGCCCAGATGGGCACTGCACCAGGCGTGGGCGGCGGCGTCGGCGAGCACCGCCTCCACCTTGTCCCCGAAGATCTCCACCGTGGTCGTACCGACCGGATCGGGCACGGGGACGGTCACCGGACCGAGACCCTCGGCGGACAGCCGCAGACCGCCGCCCGGCATCGCCTCGGCGGCGGCCAGCGCCATACGCGGCTGCTCGCGCTGTGTGACGACCTTTCCCCCGTCGTCGATCACGACCCAGCGCCGGTCCCCGGCCAGCCCCCAGGGCTCCACCACGGCCTCCCGGGGCGACTGGGCCCGGAACGCCTTGACCGGATGGACGTGGATCGAGTGCAGTACCGCGTTCCCCATGACCGCCATGGTGCCAGCAGGCACCGACAATCCAGCGCGAAGGGGTCAGTACCCGCGGTACTGCTGACCGTTGTAGGGGTCCTGGTACGGGGTGGGCGTGGGCCGGGGAGCGGCGGGCCGCATCGCCTCGTAGCCCGTGTTGCCCGGCACCGGGCGGGGCTGCTGCGGCTGCGGACCGGGGTAGCCGCGCGGTGCGCCCGCCTGCTGCGGGATGTACGGCGAGGGGGCCTGGTGCAGCGGAGCGGGCTGCGGGGCCTGCTGGTAGCCGTACGAGGAGGCCTGGTGCGAGGGGCCGGCCGGCAGGGCGGGGAGCGCGGACGGCAGTGCGGGGAGGTGGCTGCCCGAGTCGTACGCGGCGGGAACGCGAATCGGGGCGATCTGAGGGGTGCCCCGCTCGGCGACGAGGGAGTCGTAGATCGGGGTGTCCTGGAAGGCGGAGTAGTAACCGCCGCCATAGGTGGAGCGGGGGGAGGTCATGGCACATAAGTTAAGCCCACGATGTGCTGGTTGGGGAGACCGATAAGAGGGTTGTTTTCCGTGTCCGCAGTGACCCGCTGTCCCCAATGCGAGCGAACTCGGCAAAAAAGGACGCCAAAGCGGGTTCAGATCGTGTAAAGGGCGAGTTCCTAGCGGGTTACCGGCAGTTGGCCGCCGATCTTCCGGTGCGCGCCGGGGGAGTTCGGCGGGCCGGGGGATTAGGTTGGGAACGGAGCCGGCGGCCGCCCCGGGGCCGGACCCGGCGCGGAAAAGACGCGATGGGGGCGCACATGAGCATGTCCAAGGGATCGAACGTTCCTGTCCCGACGAGCGCGCTGCGGGTGGAGCTGGGCTGGCGGCCCGGCCCCGGGGCACCCGACGCGGACGCCTCCGCGCTGCTGCTCGTCAACGGCAGAGTCCGCTCGGACGGCGACTTCGTCTTCTACAACCAGCCGGCGCACTCCTCCGGTGCCGTCCGACACGAGGGCAAGCAGGCCGCCGGCGGCCAGGTGACCGACGTCCTGCACGTCGATCTGCCGCGCGTGGAGCCCGCCGTGGAGAAGGTGGTCCTGGCCGCCTCCGCGGACGGCGGCTCCTTCGGACGCGTCCCCGGCCTGTACATCCGGGTGCTCGACGCCCGCGCCGGCACGGAGATCGCCCGCTTCGACAGCACCGACGCCACCGTGGAGACCGCCTTCGTGCTCGGCGAGTTCTACCGCCGCCAGGGCGCCTGGAAGTTCCGCGCCGTCGGCCAGGGCTACGACAGCGGCCTCGAAGGACTGGCCACCGACTACGGCATCACCGTGGACGAACCGCAGCACGCGCCACCCGCGCCCGCCCCTCCGTCGCCCGCCACCCGGGTGCAGGGACCGCCGCCGCCCACGGCCCCGCCGGTCACCGCGCCGCCGGTCGCGCCCCCGCCGGCCGCCCCGCCCGTCACCATGCCCCCGCCGCAGGCTCCGCCCGCGAACCCCTGGCAGCCCGCCGCACCCGTGGCGCCGGTGCGCCTCAGCAAGGTGACGCTCACCAAAGAGGCGCCCTCCGTCTCGCTCAGCAAGCAGGGCGGCACCTCCGGCGCCATGCGCGTGAACCTCAACTGGCAGGTGCGCAAGCAGTTCTCGGGGTGGGGCAGCAAGCGGGGCCGGGCCGTCGCCCAGCACGCCGACCTCGACCTCGACCTGTGCGCCCTGTACGAACTGAGCGACGGCCGCAAGGGAGTCGTCCAGGCCCTCGGCAACGCCTTCGGCGCCCTGCACCAGCCGCCGTACATCCACCTCGACGGCGACGACCGCACCGGAGCCGTGGACACCGGCGAGAACCTCACCATCAACCTCGACCACAAGCGCGACTTCCGCCGCATCCTCATCTTCGTCACCATCTACGAGGGCGCCCGCTCCTTCGCCGACCTGCACGCCACCGTGACCCTCCAGCCGCTCAACGGCGCCCCGATCGACTTCTCGCTCGACGAGTGCACGGTCCCCTCCACCGTCTGCGCCCTCGCCCTCATCTCCCACGACGGCGGCGACCTCGTCGTCCAGCGCGAGGCCCGGTACCTGATCCCGGAGCGCGGTGTCAGCCCCCAGCGCACCATCGACCACGCCTACGGCTGGGGCATGAACTGGACACCCGGCCGGAAGTGACCGGCCGCGCCGCCGGTCAGCTCTCGTCGAGGGCGGTGCCGGGCCGCGCGTAGGTGCGGCCCTTCCAGGCGGCCCCGCGGCCCCGGTAGTGCTGCACCGCGGAGTCGACCGTCATGAGGAGATAGAGGAACGCCGTGACCGGCAGCAGGGGAGCGAGCCACAGGGGCTGCCGGTAGTAGCGGAGCATCGGCAGATACGTCACTGTCATCACCGACCAGGCGAGGGCGCCGGCCAGTGCCGCCCACCCGGTCCCGGTCGCGAGCCCCGCCACCAGCGCGGCCGGCGGGACGAGATAGACCAGGGCGAGCCCGGCGACCGTCCCGGCGAGCAGCGCCGGACTGTGCCGGAGCTGGGCGTAGGCGCTGCGCGCGACCATGCGCCACAGATCGCGCAGCCGGGGATAGGGGCGCACGCTGTCCACCCGCTCGGCGAGCCCGAGCCAGATCCGGCCGCCACCGCGCTTGACCGCCTTGGCGAGCGCCACGTCGTCGATGACGGCGTGCCGGATCGCGTCCGGGATCCGCGCCCGCTCGGCGGCGTCCGCGCGCAGCAGCACACAGCCGCCCGCGGCAGCGGCCGTCCGCGACCCGGGCACCGCGATCCGGCGGAACGGGTAGAGCTGGGCGAAGAAGTAGACGAACGCCGGCACCACCAGCCGCTCCCACACGCTCTCCACGCGCAGCCGGGCCATCAGGGAGACCAGGTCGAAACCGCCCGTCCGGGCCGCCGCCACCAGCTCCCGCAGGCTGCCCGGCTCATGGGCGATGTCGGCGTCGGTCAGCAGCAGGTACTCGGGTTCCCGCGCGCGGGCCAGACCGATGCCGTGGCGCACCGCCCACAGCTTGCCGGTCCAGCCGGCGGGGGGTTCGCCGGGCGAGCCGACGGTCAGCGGCAGACCGCCGTGCCGCCGGGCCAGCTCGCGGGCCAGCTCACCGGTACCGTCCGAGCTTCCGTCGTCCACCAGGAAGACCTCGGCCCGCCCCGGATAGTCCTGGGCGAGCAGCGACGGCAGGCTGGCGGGCAGCACGGCCGCCTCGTCCCGGGCTGGCACCACCACACAGACGAAGGGCCACTCGGCCGGCTCCACGCGCGCGGGCAGCCGCATGTCCGTACGCCAGAAGAAGCCCTGGCAGAGCAGCAGCCACAGCCACGCGGCCAGCGATCCGACGGCGATCCACACGAGGGCGCTCACCCGCCGCAGTCTGCCCCACCACGGCGGGCCGCCGGGGCGGATCGTCTATGGTGACCGGGTGAAGATCGCGCTCATGGACTCCGGAATCGGACTGCTCGCCGCCGCCGCCGCGGTGCGCCGACTGCGGCCGGACGCCGATCTCGTCCTCTCCTCGGACCCCGGCAGCATGCCGTGGGGACCCCGTACCCCGGAGGACGTCACCGCGCGCGCCCTGGCCGTCGCCGAGGCCGCCGCCCTGCACCGGCCCGACGCCCTGATCGTCGCCTGCAACACCGCCTCCGTCCGCGCCCTGACCGCCCTGCGCGCCCGGCTGGAGCCGGAAGTGCCCGTCATCGGCACCGTGCCGGCGATCAAGCCGGCCGCCGCGGGCGGCGGACCCGTGGCGATCTGGGCCACGCCCCTCACCACCGGAAGCCCCTACCAGCGCGGACTCATCGAGGAGTTCGCCGGGGACGTGGAGGTCACCGAGGTCGCCTGCCCCGGACTGGCCGACGCGGTGGAGCACGCCGACGAGGCCGCCATCGACGCCGCGATCGAAGCCGCCGCCGCGCACACCCCCGACAACGTAAGGGCCGTCGTCCTGGGCTGCACCCATTACGAGCTGGTCGCCGAGCGCATCCGCGCGGCCGTGCAGCGCCCGGACCTCCCGCCGCTCGTCCTGCACGGCTCGGCCGGCGCGGTCGCCGCGCAGGCGCTGCGCCGGATCGGCGCGCGGCCCGATCCCACCGCCCCCGCCGACTCCACGGTCACCGTGCTCCTCGCCGGCCAGGAGGCCGCCCTGCCCGCGCCCGCCCTCACCTACGAGGAAGGCCGCACCCTGGCAGCCACCAGCCCGGCACGCTGAGTTTCCTACCGGGCACTTCCGCGTCAGGGGGACGGCACCGCCGGGGGACCAGTTCCGCCTGCCGAGCGGTCATCCGCGTCGCGGTGGACCCACGTACGGCTATGCGGGAAGCCTGATGGTCAGTCATCCCGTACACCCCTCGCGTACGGCGTGGCACCGTCGGTGTCGGTACGCGCTGTCACCATCGCGGCGCCCTCGACGGGTGGGTCCCCCGGGCGGGGGAGTCACGCTCCGCGACTCGGTGCCCGCTCAGCGGAACCTGAGTACTCTCATAGGTATGAGGGACCACCCCCGCGGCGAAACCATCCCGCAGCCGGAGCTCTGGACCGGCCGCGCCAGGAACCGCGTCCAGTGGTTGCCCGCCCTCGGCGGCGCGGCCTGTCTGGCACTCGGAATCGAGCTGGCCGTCGACGCCGGCGCCACCTCCGGCACGGCCCCGCTGATCATGTCCGTGGTCGGCTGTATCGCCGCCGGACTGCTCATCCTCTTCGGCACGCTCGCGTTCGTGCACGTCGCCGTGAAGGTGGACAAGGACTGCCTGGAGGTGCGGTGCGGCCACATAGGGCTGCCGCGTCGCCGCATCCCCCTGTCGAGCGTCGTGGGCGCCGACTTCGCCCCGCAGGTCACCCCGCGCCAGTGGGGCGGCTGGGGCTACCGATGGCGGCCCGAGCAGGGCACCGCCGTCATCGTCCGCCGAGGGGAGGGCGTCGTGCTGCGGCTGGGCGACGGCCACACCTTCACCATCACCGTGGACAACGCCGAGGCCGCGGTCAGGATCATCCGCGACCACCTGCGGCCCAGCACGCCGGGCGCACTGCGCTGATCTCCGAGGCGGCGGACTCGGGGGCGCGCCGCGGTCACGTCCTGGGCGCTCAGGGCGTCAATTCGTCCGGCGGTCGTGGGAGTCCCATCGCCGCGTGCTCCGGTTCCTCCGCGTTCAGGGGGCGTGCCGTCGCGAGGCCCGCCAGCAGCCCCGCACCCGCCGTCACCGTCATGAAGCTCAGCGCGTTCCCGATCGACGCGATGACCGCCAGGGCCGTGAGCGCCGCCCCCGTCGTCAGCGCGACCGGTGTGGAACGCGGGCTGCGCGACAGGGCGTACAGCATCCAGCAGAAGGCCGCTGCCAGCAGGAGCGCGCCGATCACCCCCTGCTCGGCGGCCTGCTGAAGAGGCGCCGAGTGGGGTTTGCCGTCCGGCAGCAGGGACTGGGCGACGGTCGGACTCAGCTCGCCGTACCGTCCGGGCCCGACGCCCAGCAGGGGATCGGCGCGGACCATCCGCAGCGCGTCGTGCCAGAGCAGGATCCGGTGCCGGGTGAGCTGGCCCTCCAGGGAGGCCGTCGGGCCCTCGGGCAGCGCGTCCTCGCCGATCGCCCAGGCGCCCCCGGCCACCAGCACCGCCGTCACCGCGAAGCCCGCGAGCCCCAGGGCGCGGCGGCGCACCCGCGCGGCGGCGAGCGAGCACAACAGGACCCCGGCGCAGGCGACGAGACCGGTGATCGAGCCGAGGACCGCCGCCGTCACCGCGATCACCACGGCCAGCAGCCGCAGCGCGAGCCGCAGGGCGGGCGTCCGGGCCGCCCAGGCGGCACAGCACGCGGCACCGGCCGAGAGGGCCAGCAGCGCGGCGGTCGCCCCGGTGTGACCGAGTTGCAGGCTGATCTGCGGGCCCGGCGTGGCGACGGCGAGACCGAGACCGGTCAGCGCCCCGGCGCAGGGCGCGGCGACCGGCAGGAGCACGCCGAGAATCCGTCCCGAGGCGTAGCCCGCGGCCACGGCGAGCACCGCCAGCAGCACACCCTCCGGGCGTCCGTCGTGCGTGCCCGCCGTGATCAGCGACCACACGGCACACGCCGCCAGCACGGCGATCCCCGCCGCGTCCGACGCGCTGCGTCTTTCGCCCGTGGCCGAGGCGTCCGCTGCGGACACCGTCCCCGTGGAACCCACCCCGTCGCCCCCCCGACCTCGCCGCACCCCGGGCGCCATCACCGTTGACAGCCGCACGTCAGAGGCTCGGGCACACCGTAACGGGTGATGTGCCGCTTTGGGGAGCAGTTGTGCAGGAACGTTGCTGCGGTGGGCTGTGCGACCGCCCGGAAGCCGCTGTCCCGTCCCTGTGCGCCGACGGCTGTCCGGCGCCTGGACGCCGACCGGCCGAGCTGTCGGCCCGCAGGTCAGCCGCCGTACACTCCCCGAGTGACCGCCACCGCAACCACCGTAGACGAGCCGGAACAGCTCGAACCCCAGGCAGCGCCCGCCTCGCGCGGGGCCGCTCTGGTCCGCCGTCTCGCCCCGGCCGCCGCAGCGGCGCTCTCCGGCGTGCTGCTCTACGTCAGTTTCCCGCCACGAACCCTGTGGTGGCTGGCGCTGCCCGCCTTCGCGGTGTTCGGCTGGACCCTGCGCGGCCGCTCCTGGAAGGCCGGTCTCGGCCTCGGCTACCTGTTCGGCCTCGGTTTCCTGCTGCCCCTGCTGGTGTGGACCGGCGTCGAGGTCGGCCCCGGGCCGTGGATCGCGCTCGTCGTGGTGGAAGCGGTCTACGTCGCGCTCGTCGGCGCCGGGATCACCCTGGTCTCCCGGCTGCCCGGCGGGCCTCTGTGGGCGGCGGCCCTGTGGATCGCCGGCGAGGCCGCACGCGCGCGTGCCCCCTTCGGCGGCTTCCCCTGGGGGAAGATCGCGTTCGGCCAGGCCGACGGCGTCTTCTTGCCGCTCGCCGCGCTCGGCGGCACCCCGGTGGTCGGCTTCGCGGTCGTGCTCTGCGGATTCGGGCTCTACGAAGTCGTCCGCCTGGCCCTCGACGCCCGCCGCACCGGCGTCCCGCGGCGCGGCGCGGCTCTCGCGGCCCTGCTCGCCGTCGCCGTTCCCGTCGTCGGCGCACTGGCCGCACGCGCGCTGGTCAGCGACAAGGCGGAGGACGGCACGGCCACCGTCGCCGTCATCCAGGGCAACGTGCCGCGCGCGGGACTCGACTTCAACTCCCAGCGCCGCGCCGTCCTCGACTACCACGTCAAGGAGACCGAACGCCTCGCCGCCGAGGTCGAGGCCGGCAAGGCCGCCCGGCCCCAGCTCGTCCTGTGGCCCGAGAACTCCTCCGACATCGACCCCTTCGCCAACGCCGACGCCCGCGCCGTGATCGACCAGGCCGCCCGCGCCATCGGCGCCCCCATCTCGGTCGGCGGGGTCGTCGAACGGAACGGCAAGCTCTACAACGAGCAGATCCTCTGGGACCCCGCCAAGGGCCCGGTGGACACGTACGACAAGCGGCAGATCCAGCCGTTCGGCGAGTACCTGCCGATGCGCTCGCTGCTCGGCGCCGTCAACAAGGACTGGACGACCATGGTCCGCCAGGACTTCAGCCGCGGCGACAAGCCCGGCGTCTTCACCATGAACGGCACCCGCGTCGGCCTGGTCACCTGCTACGAGGCGGCCTTCGACTGGGCGGTGCGCAGTACCGTCACCGACGGCGCGCAGATCATCTCGGTGCCCAGCAACAACGCCACCTTCGACCGCAGCGAGATGACCTACCAGCAACTCGCGATGTCCCGCGTCCGCGCCGTCGAGCACAGCCGCACCGTCACCGTGCCCGTCACGAGCGGTGTCAGCGCCGTGATCATGCCGGACGGGCGGATCACCGAGAAGACCGGCATGTTCGTCGCCGACTCGCTCGTCCAGAAGGTGCCGCTGCGCTCCTCCGAGACCCCGGCCACCAAGCTCGGGATCATCCCGGAGCTGCTCCTCGTGCTCGTCGCCGCCGGCGGTCTCGGCTGGGGCGCGGCGACGGCTGTGCGCGCCCGGCGGAACAGCGCCGCCTAGGCCGGCACCGGCTTGGCTTGGCACCGGCTGGCACTGCGGTGACGCCGGGTGGCGCCGGGGCACGGTGGGCGCACGGTTAGGGTCGGGAGCATGGCTACTCCCGACTTCATCCTCGCGATCAGGGCCTCTGCGGGCCACCAGCTCCTCTGGCTCCCCGGCGTCAGCGCCGTGGTCTTCGACGACGAGGGCCGCGTGCTCCTCGGGCAGCGTTCCGACAACGGCAAGTGGGCGCTCGTCTCGGGCATCCCCGAGCCCGGCGAGCAGCCCGCCGCGTGCGCCGTGCGCGAGGTGTACGAGGAGACCGCCGTGCGGATCGAGGTCGAGCGGGTCGTCATGGTCCAGGCCGGTGAGCGGGTGACCTTCGACAACGGCGACGTCTGCCAGTTCATGGACACCACGCTCCGCTGCCGCGCCGTCGGCGGCGAGGCCCGGGTCAACGACGACGAGTCCCTTCAGGTCGGCTGGTTCGCCGTGGACGCGCTGCCGGAGCTGAGCGAGCACGCCCTCTTCCGGATCAAGCGGGCCCTCCTTGACGAACCGACCTGGTTCGAGCCGGCCGGCTGAGCGGGCTGAGGGCGTCCGCGGTCGAGCCGGTGGGACTTACGTGGTCGAGCCGGTTGAGCTGCCCCGCCGTCGCCGGGGTGGTCGAGAAGACGTAGACCGAGCTGTGACGGTCGAGAAGACGTAGACCGACCCTCACGAACCCGCCCTTGCGGTCGCCGTCGGCGTCGGCGGGCACCCCGGCCGGGCTCCCGTCGTCAGCTCCGCAGCGACGCCAGCGCCGTGGCCACCCTCGCGCAGGCCTCCGGAGGTGTCGAGGCATGCGGGGAGAACCGGAGCGAGTCGGCGCGCACGGTCGGGGTGACGCCCTCGGCGTGCAGTGCCTTGGCGACGACGGACGGATCGTGGTCCGGCATCGCGAAGGAGAGGACCCCCGCACGCCGTGCCGGGTCGGCGGGGGAGAGGACACGGCCACCGTGCTCCTGCACGACCTCGGCCAACTCGGCGACCCGTACGGCGATCGCCGACTCGATCGCCTCGACCGTGTACCGCTCGACCAGTCCGAGAGCGGTGGCGAACGCGGCGGCCGTCACGGGGCTGAGGTTGGTGATCGACCACCGGCGCGCGTCCATGGCGGGCATGTGCTCGGTCCCGTCGAAGACACCGACGTCCTCGACACCCGTCCAGCCGGTCAGGACCGGTTCCAGCGACTCCAGGGCCCGGTCGGACAGCGCCGCGAAGCCGGTGGCCCAACCCGCGCGCAGCCACTTCTGGCCGCCCGCGACCACGACGTCGGCCGCCTCCCACGCCATCCGCGCCACCCCGAACGCCTGGATGGCGTCCACGATCAGCAGCCGGTCCGGTCCGATCGCCTCGCGCAGCGCCCCGAGGTCCGTACGGAAGCCGGTCCGGAAGTCGACGGCGCTGACGGACACGCCGACGACGTCGTCGGTCAGGGCCGCGCGGACCAGCTCGGGGGTGACGCCGCCGCCGGGCGCGGGATCGAGCCAGCGTGGCGTGGCCCGGCCCAGGTCGGCGCTGCGCCGCCACGGGTAGTGGTTGGCGGGGAAGTCGGTGCGGGGCGCGAGGACCACGCCCTCACGGATGCCGAGCGCGGCGTGGAACAGTCCGGTGGACGCGTTCGGGAGCAGCACGGTGTGCCTGCCGTCGGTGCCGGCGAGGCGGGCGGCCGTGTCCCTGGCGACCTCCTCGGCGCGCATCAGGCCGTCCACGGTGGTGTGGTCGGCGCCGGCGGACTCCTCCATGGCCCGGGCGGTCGCTGCCACGACGTCCCGCGACGGCGGACCGAACCGCGCGAAGTCGAGATACCCGGCAGGCGTGTCGAAGTGGCCTGCGTACGACGTGAGCATGGGGCTCGTCCTTCCGGGAGGTGCGGGAGGTGCGGGAGGTTCAGGAGGTACGGGAGGTTAGCTAGCGCGTGGCAGCGGGCCGGCGTGGTACGGGTCGGGGGGTACGAGTCGGGGGGCGACGCCGAAAGCCCGGGGCCGGCGGTGCTGTGCCGTCCGGTGCCGCGCGACGGGCGTACGGTGCCCCGCCTCCCCGACGCCGACCGCACGATCCAGCCTGCTCGCACGGTACGCGCCGCGCCTCGCGTCCACCTGACCGGGGTGAACGACCGTCCGCCGACCCGGCGCGCGGGCCTGCGGCCGGCTCCCGGAGTCGTAGCCACTCGCCTTACGCAGCGTCCTCCGTCCCTCGGCTCCCTTCCGGCCCCTTCCGGCCCCGTCCGGCCCCGCCCAACGCAAGCGGAGCCGCCCGGGCCCTCGGACTCAGTGCCCCTCCGACCCCTCGGGGCGCGCGTGGCGCGGCAGGAGGAACGCGAGCAGGAACGTCAGCGCGAGCAGTCCGTCGACGATCCAGAGCACCGTCTGCATGACGGAGCCGAAGCCGCTGCGGAAGGCCGAGGTCGCGGTGGCCTCCAGCGCGGCGGGTACTCGGGCGCCCGCCTCGGACGTGGTCACCGCGGACCGGGTGTCCTTCTCCAGGAGCGCGCAGGACGCCGGGGTCGCGGCGGGGTCCTTCGCGGTGGCGCGGTCCGCGGCGCACCGGCGCAGGTCGGCCACCATGCGGTCCTGCGCCGCCGGGGCTACCTGCGCCGCGGTCAGCCGGCCGCGCAGGTCGTCCGAGCGGTGGTCGACCGCGGTGGCGATGCCGCCGCCGAGCAGACCGAAGAACACGGTGCCGAGCAGGGCCACGCCGAAGGCGCCGCCGAGCTGCTGCACCGCCGTCATCGTGCCGGACGCCGAACCCGTCTCGTGCTGCTCGACGCTGGCGAGGACGATGTCGAAGAACGGCGCCATGAGCAGGCCCATCCCGATGCCGGTGACGAGCAGGGACGGCAGGAGCTGCCAGGGGCCGACGCCGGAGCCGGCCTGGTCGAGGGTCAGCCAGATGCCGAACACGCCGAGCGCCATGACCAGCGCGCCCGCCTGGAGCACGGCGCGGCCGAAGCGGACGACCGCCTGGGCGAGCCCGAAGCCGACGATCATGCCGCCCGACCAGGGCACCATCACCAGGCCTGCCTTGAGCGGCGAGTAGCCGAGGCCGATCTGCGTGTAGAGGTTGAAGACCAGCATGAAGCCCTGCATGGTCGAGAAGAAGACCAGCCCGAGGATCATGCCGCCGCTGAAGCCGCGCTTGCGGAAGAGGCTCGGGACGACGAGCGGGTCCTGGCCCTTGCCGCTGCGGTACGACTCGTACCGGGCGAAGACGGCGAAGACGGCTATCGAGGCGGCCATCATCACGAACGTCCACACGGGCCAGTCGTACTCACGGCCCTGGACCAGCGGGAAGATGATGAGCAGGGCGGCCAGCGAGACCAGGAGCATGCCGGGGATGTCGAGACGCGGCTTGGTCGCGGAGCGGCCCTTCGGCAGGTAGCGCAGGGCGCCGAGGATCGCGGCGGCGCCGAGCGGCAGGTTGATCAGGAAGATCATGCGCCAGCCGGTGCCGAAGTAGTCGGCGTCCACGAGCCAGCCCGCCAGGATCGGCCCGCACACCGCGGACAGCCCCATGACCGGCCCGAACATGCCGAACGCCTTCTGCGACTCCTTCGGCGGGAACATCTCCTTGATCATGCCGAGGCCCTGCGGCAGCATCACCGCGCCGAACAGGCCCTGCACGACCCGCGCGCCGATCAGCAGCGCCGGCGACACGGCGATCGCGCAGAGCAGCGAACCCACCGTGAAGCCCGCGGCGCCCACCAGGAACATCCGGCGCCGCCCGTGGATGTCGCCGAGCCGTCCGCCGGTGACCAGCCCGACGGCCATCGACAGGGTGTACGCGGCGGCCAGCCACTGGAGCGTGGAGGCGCCGCCCCCGAGGTCGGCCCGCATGGAGGGACCGGCGATGTTCGTGACGACGGCGTCGAGGAGGTCCATCACCTCGGCCGCGAGGATCACGAAGAGGGCTGCCCAGCGCCACCGGTAGGGCGCTGGAGAGTCGATGGGCGTCTCGGCGGACGCGACACCGGTGGTGGACATCGGAACTCCTAGGAAGGTGGCCGCCCGTGGCGACGGTCCACGGGGGCGATGCGATGAGGCGGATCGACGACGACGAATGCCCGGCTCCCCGACGGGCGCGGAGAAAGGCGGCCGACACCGGAGAACACTGTTCACCGTAGCAGAACAGTGCTCACCGAGAGAACGGCGTTCATCAAGATATAGCGCAACCGGACGTGCGACACAAGATATATCGCGTATCTCCGGGTGAACGCTGCTCACCCGGAGAGAACACCGCTCTCTGCCCGTCCTAGACTGTCCTCATGAGTGACGCGGCCGCCGGCACCCCCGCACAGCCCCCGCCGTCCCCCTGGGAGCGCGAGCGCCCTGCCCGTCCCCGCGCCACCCCCGCCCGCACCCCGCTGTCCCGCGAACGCGTCGTGGAAGCCGCCTTCACCGTGCTGGACGCCCACGGCCTCGACGGGATGTCGATGCGTCAGGTCGCGGCCGCACTCGGGGTCACGGTCTCCGCCCTCTACGCCCACGTGAGTTCCAAGGAAGATCTCCTGGAACTCATGTACACCCGGCTCTTCGACGACTTCGATCCGCCCGCGGCCGACCCGGAGCGCTGGCAGGAGGAGGTGCGGGACTACGCCCGCGAGGCGCGGCACCGCCTCCTGTCGCACCGGGACATGGCCAGGATCTCGATGGCCCACGTCCCCTTCACCGCCGAACTGCTGCCGCACGTGGAGGGGTTGCTCGCCGTCTTCCGCACCGCCGGACTGCCCGACCGTATCGCGGCGGAGGCGGGTGACCTCATTTCCACCTACATCGACGGGTTCGTGCTGGAGGAGGGGATGTGGCTGGACCGGGCCGAGCGGCAGAACGCCGACGCCTCAACGCCCGCCCGCCCCGACTGGCGCGAGATGGCCGACGAGATGCAGAACTACTTCGCCTCCCTGCCGGCCGCCGACTTCCCCCATCTCCGCGCCCTGGCCGGGGTGATGGTGACGGACTCCTCCGACGAGCGTTTCGACATCGGCGTGGAGATCATCCTGCGCGGCCTCGCGAGCTATCTGCCGGACACGGCCGGCTGAGCCGACAGGCGGCGGGGCGCGCTCAGTTGTTCCAGCTCTCGTCGTACGGATCGCGCGGGGCCGGGACCGGTCGCGCGGAGCCGACCTCGAAGAACGGGATGACTCCGCCGTTTACGGGGTCCTTCGTCCGCCGGCCGCTGTAGGTGCCCGTCACCTCCAGCCAGGTGTCCGGCTGGAGCACCGGGGGGATGCTCCCGGTCAGCCCGATCTTGACCGGCTGGGCGTCGGCGGCACAGCAGTTGAGGGCCATGCGGACGAGATACGGGGTGCCGGCGCGGTCGAGGGCGACGAACCCGGTGATCCTGATCCGCCGGTCGCCGAGCGTCCGCCCGCGCCCGTACGCGGCCCGGCCGGCGTAGTCGACCAGTCCGAGCCGGACGGGGTCCCCCTTGGGCAGCGCGGGATAGCCGAAGGGCGCCTGCAACGCCGTACCCGTACGCATCGCGCTGTACGAGCCGAGCGCGGGCGGGGCGACCAGGATGAGCGCCAGCAGGGGCAGCACCAGGAGCCAGGAGACGCCCGGGTCGCGATGCGGGTGCCCGTCGCCGTGGCCCCCCTTGTCGTTCCAGTCGTTCCCGTTGTTCCCTTCGTTCTCGTCGTGCTCGTCCTTGCCCTCGTTCCCGTCGGCGTCGGGGCCCGCTGGAACGGTCCTGCGTTCGCGTATCTCGTACCAGACCGTGGCGAGCGCCGTCGCGATCAGCACCACGCCGGCCGCGAGGAGCAGGGGCCGCAACCCCGCCTTGACGTACCGGAGATAGAGATCGGTCGTGCCGGCGTGCAGCACCGCCGCGCCGAGCAGGAAGAGCACCGCCGCCTGTGCCTGCCGGTTCACCGCGGCACCGCCCCGACCAGGACGGACACCAGGACCGCGAGGGCGAAGGTGGTCGGCGCGAACCGGGTCGCGAAGCCGCGTCCGAAGGTACCGACCTGCATCGCGAACAGTTTCAGGTCGATCATCGGTCCGACCACGAGGAACGCCAGCTTGGCGGTGAACGAGAACTGGGTCAGCGAGGCGACCACGAAGGCGTCGGCCTCCGAGCAGATCGACAGGAGGACGGCCAGCACCGCGAGGGCGAGGACCGACAGCACCGGGTTGCCCGCCGCCGCGTGCAGCCAGCTCGCCGGCACGACGGACTTGAGCGTCGCGGCGGCCATCGCGCCGAGCACCAGGAAACCGCCCGCGTGCATCACGTCGTGCCGCACCGATCCCCAGAACGCGGCCCCCCTGCCCAGCCCTTCGTGCGCCGGCCGGTCCGGCGGGCGCAGCCAGTCGGCACGGCCGAGCCGCTGCCACAGCCAGCCCATCACACAGGCCACGAGCAGGCTGGCCACGAAGCGGGCGAGGACCATCTCCGGGTCGCGCGGGAAGGCGACGGCGGTGGCCGTCAGCACGATCGGGTTGATCGCGGGCGCGGACAGCAGGAACGCGAGAGCCGCCGCCGGGGTGACCCCGCGCCGCACCAGCGCCCCGGCGACCGGCACGGACGCGCACTCGCAGCCCGGCAGCACCGCCCCCGCCATCCCGGCGACCGGCACCGCGAGAGCGGGTCGTTTCGGCAGCGCCCGGGCGAAGAAGGACGGCGGCACGAACACGGCGATCGCCGCCGACAACAGGACGCCCAGTACGAGGAAGGGGAGCGCCTGGACGACCACGGCGACGAACACCGTCATCCAGCTCTGCATGACCGGTGCCGACAGCGCCCGCCGGACCGGCCCCTGCGCCGCGACGACCACCAGCAGGAACATCGTCAGAGCCAGCGGGGAACTGACATGCCGGCCCTGCCGGGGCCGCCGCTCCTCGTCGCCGTGCGGATGGACCGGCGGCGGGGCCGGTCTGGTCATGGTCACGCGTGCGCTACCTCCGGTCGGGAGGGGCACGCCGGCTGCCTCGCCCCTCCCCGGTGCATACGTCGGCACGGCCCGGGCGTCTCACCGGAACGGCCGTCCTTGGCCCGCGCCAGGAGAAGTCTTGACCTCCGCGTGAGGCGCGAGGCGCGCCACGTGAGGTGTCCGGTGAGGCACGGGAATCCGGGTTGGGAGGAGCGCGGCGCGGTCGGCATGATCGGGGCGCCCGATTCCGGATGCGGCACCGCACCGATGAGACGCGGGACCGCAACGATGGCCGCCACGATGAGACGCGTGGCCGTCGCGATGAGATGCGGCACCGCCACGATGAGACGCGTGGCCGCCACGACGAGATGCGGGACCGCCGGGATGAATGGCGTGGTGTGCGATGGGTACGCGACGGTCGTTGCACCCGGGAAGACCGCGACCCCCCGGGTGGCCATCCACCGACCACGACCGAGGGATCTGCCATGGACACCCCCCAGAACAACCACCACCCCACCCCGGCCGAGACGACGCCCGCGCAGGAGGCGCTGAACACCCTCGCCGAGAACACCCAGGACACCGCCGCGCTGGACACGCTCGCCGGCAGCGACGTACTGGTCCCCGTGCCGGACGACGTCTCGGACGCGGACGTCGCCGACCCCACCGCCGTCGCGCTGCCTGTCCTGGACCAGCCGGGCGGCGAACAGGTGGTTCCGGTGTTCACCTCCGAGCTGGAGATGGCCGAGCTGCTTCCGTCGGTCTCCCGCTACCGCCTCGTACCGCTCGGCGCGCTCGCCTCCCAGTGGCCGGCGGGCGATCTGGCCCTGACGATCGACGCCAGTTCGCCGCACGGGCTGACCCTCAGCTCGGAGGGCGTCCGCACGCTGCTCGCCCGGTGAACGGCTGAACGCCGGAACCGGAGTTCACCCCGCCCGGGCGGGGTGAGGAAGGTCAGCGGGGGAGCATACGGGCGAGCACGGACCGCTGGAGCGGCAGCACCTCGGCGTGCAGCGCCCGGCCCTTCGCGGTGAGGGCGACCCACACGCCGCGGCGGTCCTCCTCGCACATGGTCCGCTCGACCAGGCCGTCCTTCTCCAGGCGGCCGATGAGCCGGGACAGCGCGCTCTGGCTCAGATGGACCCCGCCCGCGATGTTCTGCACCCGGCACTGCTCGCCGGGCTCCGAGACGGCGCCCGACGCGAGGATGTCCAGGACCTCGAAGTCACTGGCCCCGAGTCCGTGCGGATGCAGCGCGCGGTCGATCTCGCACATCGTGCGGGCGTGCACCGAGAGGATGTCCCGCCACTGGTCCTCCAGCCGGGCACCGGGCGTCTGCGTTGCCATAACCGCATGGTAACCGAGATCGGTCGATTCATTGACTGTGCAACTAGTGCACCCGCATCCGCTTTCGCCTCCGTGTGCCGCCGTCGCCTGGCGGCCGTCTCCGGTCGGCCGCGGGCCCGGGTTCGGGTTCAGTCCCCGAAAACCCGGGCCCGCGCGGCTGTGGCCGTGACTACGCGGCGGTGTCCTGGATCAGCCCTACCTGGTTGCCGTCCGTGTCCTTGACCGACGCGATGAGCCGGCCGCCGCCCACCTCCTGGACGTCCTGGAGCGTCTCGGCGCCGGCCGCGAGCAGCGCCGACAGCGTCGCCTTGATGTCGTCCACGTGCCAGTACGGCACCGGTCCGGTCAGCCCCTTGGAGTGGCCGCTCGGGTCCAGGCCGACGTCCTGGCCCGCGTCCTTGAACCCGACGTAGTACGGCTCGTCCACGTACGGTTCCACCCCGAGCAGCGCGGTGAACAGCGCCTTCGCCTTCGCGATGTCCTTGACGGGGTAGATGACGGTCTTCAGTCCGGCGGTCATGGGGAGTCCTCCGTGGTGCGTGGCGGCCGGTGCGGCCGGCTCTCGTCCCGTCGGCCGTTCGCGACGGTCCGCCGGCTGTTCCGGCGGTGCTTTCACGCTAGGCGGGGGGAGTGGCCGGTGGCTTCTCGAATCCTGACCGGTACCGCCGACCGGTAGCGCTGGTAGCGCCGACCGGTACTTCCCGCAGGTGCCGCCCGACCGGGAGAGTCGGCCGCGAAAGCGGGCCGGTGCGGCGGGGCTCCGCCCGGTCCGGCGCCGAACGGGTCCGGCCATGCTCGCCGAACGCCCTGCGGGCCGCTCCGCGCTGCGGGAGAGTGGCCGCAGACCGCCACGACGGAGGGGGACGAGATGCTGAGGGTTCCCGGCAACGGGCGCCGGCTGGACATCCTGGAGTGGCTGCGCGACCCCGCGGCACACTTCCCCCGGCAGCGCCACGGCGACCTGGTCGAGGACGGCGTCACTCCCGAGTCCCTCGCCCACAAGCTGGGCGTGAGCCGGGCCGTGGCCCGCACCCACCTCGACCTGCTCACCGGAGTCGGTCTGCTGCGCGTCAAGAAGGTCAGGCGGCGGACCTACTACCACCGGGACGAGTACCGCGTCGCCGAGGTCGGCCACTACTTCGGGAAGGGCTGGTAGGCCCGTGGCGGGCAGCCGCGCCGGCCGGCGCGGGGCCCGGTCCCCGGCCGCCTCGCATCCCACCGCCCTCGTGCCCCGGCGCCTCCTGTCCCTCGGCGGGCGCGGCCCCGAGGACGTGGTGGCCGACCACCGGGGCGGCGTACTGACCGGCCTGGAGGACGGCCGTATCCTCCGCGTGGACCGGCCCGGCGATCCCGACCACACCTCCGTACGCGTACTCGCCGAGACCGGCGGCAGGCCGCTGGGCCTCGAACTCCTCCCGGACAACGCCCTGTTGGTGTGCGACGCCGAGCGCGGCCTGCTGCGCGTCGGGCTGGACGACGGGGTGGTCCGCGTGCTCGCCGACACCATCGCCGGAGAGCCACTGCGCTTCTGCAGCAACGTCGTCGCCCTCGCCGACGGCACCGTCTGCTTCACCGTCTCCAGCCGGACCCACCCCCTCGCGCACTGGATCGGCGACCTTGTTGAGCACACCGGAACCGGCCGTCTGCTGCGCCTCGCGCCGGGCGAGACCGAGCCCGAAGTGCTCCTGGACGGGCTCCAGTTCGCCAACGGACTGGCCGTCTCCAGTGACGCGTCCTTCCTCGTCGTCGCGGAGACCGGCGCGTGCCGGCTCATCCGCTACTGGCTCACCGGACCGCGGCAGGGCGAGAACGAGGTCTTCCTCGACGACCTGCCCGGCTGGCCGGACAACCTCTGGCGCGCCCCCGACGGCCCGATCTGGGTGGCGATCGCCGCGCCCCGGGTCGCCGCCCTGGAGTTCCTGCACCGCCGAGGCCCGGCCGTGCGGCACACCGCCGCCCGGATCGCGGTCCGCGCCCCGTTCCGGCCGCCGGGCACCGCCGGCGTCCTCGCGGTGGGCGACGACGGCCGCGTCCTGCACCACCTGGAGAGCCACCGCTCCCGCCACCGCATGGTGACCAGCGCCTGCGAATCCGACGACCACCTGATCCTCGGCAGCCTCTGGGAGTCAGGCCTCGCGGTCTGCGACCTGCCCGGCCGCACGGATTGAACGACGGGTGGTCCCAGGGGCCGTGCGCCCCGACCGGCCAGGTCGGACCGCCCGGCCGGTCCGGACCGAGCGGCCTGGATGGACCCGACGGCCGCCGGTTTCCGGCGGGCCGGCGCGCACGGGCCCGGCGGTAGCCCAGTTCCCCCCCGGCCCGGCGCACAGCGGCCCGACGGGTGCCGCTCGCTGTCGTCCCGCCGGCGCGGGAGGGGGCCGGGGGTGGGCGTGCACCGGTCCGGACCGGGGCGGTACGCTTTTCAGCGGCCGCGATCTTGTGTCGCGGCGCGGCGGTGGGGCCCGCCGTACCCGAACCGCGGTACACCAGCCGCCAACGGTCCCTGCTTGCGATGCCGTGCGCCCGCACCGGCCCGGCGAGTAGGAGCACACCGAACATGACGGTCCCGCACCCCGACCCCCTCGAGCGGCCCGACAGCCCCGTACCGGCGCCCGCGGGCGGATCCTCCCCCTGGCACGGCCAGGGCTCCGTCGTCGCGGTGGTCGCCCTCGGCGGCGCCCTCGGCGCCACCGCCCGCTACGCCGCCGCGGAACTGTGGCCCGCGTCCGCCGGGACCTTCCCCTGGACCACCTTCACGGTCAACGTCGTCGGCTGCGCGGTCATCGGCGTCTTCATGGTGCTGATCACCGAGGTGTGGGCGGCCCACCGCCTGGTCCGCCCCTTCTTCGGCACCGGCGTCCTCGGCGGCTTCACCACCTTCTCGACCTACGCCGTCGACATCCAGAAACTGGTCGACACCGGACATCCCGGCGTCGGACTGGGCTATCTCGCCGCGACCCTGTGCGCGGCGCTCGCGGCGGTGTGGCTGGCCGTGACGGCGACCCGCCGCACCCTGGCACGGAGGCAGCGATGACAAGGCTCACGGGCAGCGCCCCGCGGGTGGCCATCTTCATCGGCGAGAACGACACCTGGCACCACAAGCCGCTCTACGCGGAGATCCGGTGATCCGGTACGCGGGCCGGGGCGGCACGCCCGAGCAGGATCACCCGGAGGCCCCGAGCGCCCCGGACAGCGCGGCCGGCCCGGACAGCGCGGCCGGTGAAGGTGAGAAGCGGTTGTGAACTGGCTGCTGGTGATTCTCGGCGCCGCGGTCGGCGCCCCCCTGCGCTATCTGACCGACCGGGCGATACAGGTGAGGCACGACACGGTGTTCCCCTGGGGCACCCTCGTCGTCAACGTGACGGGCTGTCTGATCCTCGGCCTGCTGACCGGCGCGGCCTCGGCGGGACACGCCTCCGGGCACCTGCAACTCCTGCTCGGCACAGGCCTGTGCGGGGCGCTGACGACGTACTCGACGTTCTCCTACGAGACGCTCAGGCTGACCGAGACCGGCGCGGGGTTCTACGCCGCCGCCAACGTGGCCGTCAGTGTGACGGCGGGCCTCGGCGCCGCGTTCGCCGGGGTCGCGTTCGCGCACGCCGTCTGGTCGTAGGTACGGTGCTGCGCCGTACGTAGGCAACACTGTCTCCCACGCCGTTCACAGCACTGTCGTCCACCTCCTCAGAACTGGATCCAATGAGCGTCATCAACGTCGGTCAGGCCGTCGTCCTCGGAGTCGTCGAGGGGGTGACCGAGTTCCTCCCCGTCTCCTCGACCGGTCACCTCAAGATCACCGAGGGGCTGATGGGAATCCCCGTCGACGACAACGCCGTCGTCGGCTTCTCCGCGGTCATCCAGGTCGGCGCGATCGCCGCCGTGCTCGTGTACTTCTTCAAGGACATCGTGCGGATCGTCTCCGCCTGGGGCCGTGGGCTGCGCGACAAGGAGCAGCGGACGAGCCACGACTACAAGTTCGCCTGGTGGGTGATCTACGCGACGATCCCGATCGTGATCGTCGGTCTCGCGGCCAAGCCGCTGATCGAGGGGCCGCTGGCCTCGCTGTGGGTGGTGGCCGCATCGCTGATCGTGGGCAGTGGTGTGATGTGGGCCGCGGACCAGATGGGCCGGCACAAGCGCGGTGAGGACGACACCTCGTTCAAGGACGCGATGCTGGTCGGCAGCTCGCAGATCCTCGCCCTGCTCTTCCCCGGCTTCTCGCGCTCCGGCGCCACCATGTCGACGGCGCTCATCCTCGACCTCGACCGGGTCGCCGCCACCCGCCTCTCCTTCTTCCTCGGCATCCCGGCGCTCACCGGCGCCGGCCTGTACGAGCTGAAGGACGCGCTCGGCACCGGTGTGGGCGCCGCTCCGCTGGCCGCCGGCACCGTCGTCTCGTTCGTGGTCGCCTACGCCTCCATCGCCTGGCTGCTGAAGTTCGTGGCCAAGCACTCGTTCAACGCCTTCGTGATCTACCGGATCGTCATCGGCGTGGCGCTCCTCGGCCTGCTGGGCGCCGGAGTCCTCGACAGCTAGGGCGTGTCGTTTGGATCAGGTGGCGCCGGAGTGCGGCGCCTTGTCGGCTGGGCCGAGCGGGGCAGGGTGCGTGCAGCTGCAAGGCGGAGG